>DASSTJ010000041.1:0-21057 GCA_035707965.1 Actinomycetales bacterium | reverse complement strand
CGGGTCGTGCAGGTAGCCGCGAACGATCGTGTCGACGTCGCCGTCCAGCGTCGCGGAGAAGAGCAGCCGCTGACCGGTCGTCGGCATCTGGTCGAGCAGTGCGCAGACGTCGGGCAGGAAGCCCATGTCGCACATGTGGTCGGCCTCGTCGAGCACGAGGACCTCGACCGACGTCAGGTGGCAGCTGCCCCGCTGCACCAGGTCGGTGAGGCGGCCGGGCGTCGCGATGAGGACGTCGACACCGCGGTCGAGCGCCTGGATCTGCTTCTGGTACGGCAGCCCCCCGGCGACGAGCTTGATGCGCACGCCCAGCACGTGGGCGAGGGGCTCGAGGCTGTCGTGCACCTGCATCGCCAGCTCGCGGGTCGGCACCAGGACGATGCCGCGGGGGTGCCGAGACTCGCTACGGCGGCCCGCGAGTCGGGCCAGGAGCGGCAGGCCGAACGCGAGGGTCTTGCCGGACCCGGTCTGCGCGCGGCCGAGGACGTCGCGTCCCGACAAGGCGTCGGGGATCGTGGCGCTCTGGATCGGGAACGACGTCGTCAGGCCGTCCCGGGACAGCCGGTCGACCAGCTGACGGGGGAGGCCGAGGTCGGCGAAACGAACGGGGGAGTCCGACTCGGGGGTCGAGGCGGCAGAAGACACAGTGGTGGACACGTCGGGCTCATTCCATGACACGGCGCACGACGTCGTCTCGTGGTGCTCACGGACGTGCCGACACGCAAGGTGCTCCAGGGGCACCCTCGGCGCCGCGCTCAGCGGTTGCTGGCCGGCGGGGTGTCGGAGCGCCGAGTGGTGTTCGTGCCTGGGGCCGCTGTCGAGAAGCCGAAGCGGCGCGCGCCGACGGCGGCCAGTCTACCGTCCGCGCGCACCGCTCCCGACCACACCTCAGCCGACGTCGTTCCCCCCTCGACGGGTCTCGGTCACCGCGTCGTCCCTGAGGTCGATCGCCTCGTGGTCCGCCGTCGGCATCCCCCCGTCGTGAGCCGAGCGCCGGCGCAGTCGCTCGGCTCGCTCACGGGCCTTCTCGTCCTTGCTCCGCTTCTTGTGGATCCGGCTGGTGTCGCGCGGCGGCAGCTGCAGCTCGGTGGCTGCCGGGATGCCGGCCTGGAGCTCACGACTGCGTTCGAGCTCGGAGTCGAACTCCGCGCCGAACATGAGCGCGAGGTTCGTGATCCACAGCCAGAGCAGGAAGACGATGACGCCCGCCAGGACGCCGTACGTCTTCTGGTAGCTGCTGAACCCCGACACGTACAACCCGAACGCGACGGAGGCGATGGCCCAGGTGACCAGCGCCACGAGCGCGCCCGCGCTCATCCAGCGGAACTTCGGCTGCTTCACGTTCGGCGTCGTGTGGTACAGCACCGCGATGATGAAGATGACGATCAGCGCCAGCACCGGCCACTTGGCGATCTGCCACGCGGTGACGGCCGCGTCGCCGAGGCCGATGGCGGACCCGATGGCCTTCGCCAACGGGCCCGTCACGACCAGCGCGATCGCCACCACACCGATGAGAAGCACCGCTACGACGGTCAGCGCCAGCTGGATCGGCGTCAGCTTCCAGATCGGCCGTCCTTCCTCCACCTCGTAGATCCGGTTCATCGCACGGCTGAAGGCGCGCACGTACCCGGACGCCGACCAGATGGCGACCACGATGCCGGCGGCGAGGCTCCACCCGGCGGCCTGCGAGCTGCTCAGGGACTCGATGGGGCCGCGCAGCGTGTCGACGGCGCTCTGCGGCCCGAGGTCGCCGATGATGCCCAGGATCGCGTCCGTCGTCCGCTGCCCCTGGCCCACGACACCCAGCAGCGAGACCGCCGCCAGCAGCGCGGGAAAGAGCGACAGCACGGCGTAGTACGTCAGGCCGGCGGCGAGGTCCGTGCAGTGGTCGTCCACGAACTCCCGGACGGTGCTGCGGAAGGCGAAACGCCACGCCGGCTTGTGCAGGTCCGCGGGGCTGTCGGGCTTGCGGGGATCGTCTGGCGCGGGCGCGCCCCTGCTCCGGCGGAGCGTCTCCTCGTCCTGCTGGGTGGTCCCGTCGGCCGGCACGTCGGCTCCTCTCGTCGAGCTGGTCTCGGGGGTCAGGACGACCGGGAGCGCACGTTCTGGGCTGCCTGCTGGGCGTCGTCGCGCACGTCGATCGCCGCACTCTTGCCCTCGTCGCGCACCTGCTGGGCGCCTTCCGTGGCGGTGTCCTTCACCTGCTGAGCCGCCTGCTTCGCCGGCTCCCTCAGGTGGTCGGCCATCTCCTTGGCGGTGTCGGCCGCCTCGTGCGTCAGCGGCTCGGCCTTCTCCTTGAGCATCGCGGCCGCCTCACGCTCGGGGTCGGACGCCGGCATCAAGGAGGCGACGATCATGCCGACACCGAACGCCACGAGGCCGGCGGCCAACGGGTTGCCCTGGGTCTGCTCCTTCACCAGCTGCGGAGCGTGCTCCACGGTGTCCTCCGCGGACGACATGGCGCTCGACATCGTGGACTGCGCGTTCGACATCGTCGACCGGGTGCTCGAGTGCAGGTCGGACGCCGTGTCGGAGGCCGATCCCATGATGCGGTCCTTGAGGCGCCCGGCGCGGCTGCGCACCTTGTCGGTCTGGCGGTGCATCATCGTGCTCGGTCGCATCTCCTCGGCGAGCGTGGAGACGTTCGAGCTCAGCTCGCCGCGCGTCTGCGCGATCTCGGCTCGGATCTGGTCCGGGTCGTTGCTCATCGCAGGTCCTCCTGGTTCGGCGTGCCCGGGGTCGTACCGGGCCGGGCGGGGGTGGTCGGGTAGGCGGTTCCGGTCGGGGCGGCGCTGCTCGTCCGTGCCGCAGCAGGCGTGCCTGCCGTGGTGAGGTCGATCGTCGGATCGGGTGCTGCGTGACCCTGCAGCGCGTCCGGGATCTTCTTGACCGTCTCGGTGGTGCGAGGCATCCCGGTGGCGCTCTTGATCTCGCCTCGCCCCACCATGGCGAGCACCAGGGCGACGACCGCCCAGATCCCGGCGACGATCAGCGCGGCCCACGCACGGCCGGTCGCGTCGCCGATCGCCCACCACACCGCGACGGAAGCGAAGACGAGCATGAGGTTGGCGGCCACCCCGGCGCCGCCGAGCATGCCGGCACCCTTGCCCACCCGCGTGGCCGACTGGCGAAGCTCGGCCTTCGCCAGCTCGAGCTCTTGGTGCATGAGCTCGCTCAGGTTGCTGCCGACGTCGCTCAGCAGCTCGGTGATCGACGGGCGCTCGTCACCGGGGAGGTCGGTCGTCGTGTCATGACCCGTCGTCGTGCTGTGACCTGTCGTCATGACGTCACGCCGTTCCCGTAGCTGCCGGTGTCGCGCGCCGGCATGCCGGCCTCACCGAGCCCGGGCGAGCTGGTCATCGGCGGCGCGAGGTCGGCGTCCGGTGCTCCGGCCGCCCCGGTGCCGGTGCCCGTGGCTGTGGCCGTGCCGGTACTCGTGCCCGTGCTGGTGCGGGTGAAGGGCCGCGTGCTGCTCGTGCCGGTCCGGTACCCGCTGCCGGACAGGTGGCGAGCGGAGGACGAGCCAGGGAACGGCGGGCCGGCCGTCATGCCGCGCGTGAGCCGCCCTGCCACGACGCCGGCACCTGCCGCGAGGGCCAGGAACATCCCCGGGCGTCGCCGGGCGAACGTGGTGACCTCGTGCAGCACGTCGCCGGGCTCACGGCTCTCCAGCCAGCTCGCGAGCTGGCCTGCCTTGTCAGCCGCCTGGCGGGCCAGGTCGGTGGCCACGCCGGGCTGCTGCTGCGAGCGGGCCATGGACGTCAGCTCGCCGCTCAGCGCGTGGAGGCTCTCCGCGGCCCGCTGCTGCTGCGTGGAGGCCTGGTCAGTCATCTCGCCGCGGGTGCGGTCCAGCAGGGAGCGGGCCTGGTCCTTGGCCTCGCTCATCACCTCGCCGGCCTGTTCCTTCGCGGTCCCCGCCACGTGCTGACCGGCCTGGGTCGCGGTGTCCCGCACGCCGCTGGCCTCGTCCTTGGCGACGTCCGTGGTGGACGACGACGAGGGGGGCGACGCGGTCGAGGAGGTGGTCGGGCGGGTGGAGGTGGCGTAGGCGCCGTCGGCCCCTGGCTCGGTCACGCTGAGTGCGTCGTCGCTGAGTCCGGTCCCGGCGGCGGAGCCGGCTGCGGGGCCCGGGGGGTAGGGGTACTGAGACATGGCGGTCCCTTCGCTGAAGATGGCGCTGGACGGCGGTCGCGCACTGGGCTTGACCCGACCCCGCCGATCCTGCATGCCTGATATGTCCAGGTTGGCAGCACTTGCGGTCGCCGCAACTCGCGAGCCGGTCGCGCCCAGGCGGGGCGACTCGCGGTCCCACCCTCCGGTGACCGTTCCCGAGCGCGAGTCTGGTGGACTGGCCCCATGCTCGACGGCTACTCCGACCCACCCCGCGGGCCTCGCGTGGTGCTGGCGCCAGACGCGTTCCGCGGCTCGTTGACGGCCACGGAGGTCGTGGACCGGCTGGCGGCAGGGCTGTCCTCCGCGCGGCCAGACGCGCAGGTCGTGCACTGCCCCGTCGCGGACGGGGGCGAGGGCACGCTGGACGCCGCGCTGAGCGCCGGGTTCCGGCGTCATCCCGTGCGTGCCACCGGTCCCACCGGCCGACCGGTCGAGTCCGCCGTCGCCGTGCGGGACGGCGTGGCCGTGGTCGAGATGGCCGACGCGTGCGGCCTGATCCGGGTCGGCAGCGCACGGCTGAACCCGCTCGGCGCGAGCAGCCGCGGGGCCGGCGACCTCGTGCGGGCCGCGCTCGACGCGGGCTGCCACAAGATCGTGCTCGCCGTCGGAGGGTCGGCGAGCACCGACGGCGGCGCCGGCATGCTGCAGGCGCTGGGTGCGCGACTGCTGGACGCCGACGGCATCGCCGTCTCGCCGGGAGGGGTCGGCCTGGGGCAGCTGACCCGTGTCGACGTCTCGACGCTCGACCCGCGGCTCCGCACGACGAAGATCGTGCTGGCCAGCGACGTGGACAACCCGCTGCTCGGGCCGGACGGGGCGGCCTCGGTGTACGGGCCGCAGAAGGGAGCGAGCGAGGCCGACGTGAAGGTCCTCGAACGTGCGCTGACCCGGTGGGCCGACCAGGTCGACCCGGGTGCCGCGCAGCTCCCTGGTGCGGGGGCCGCCGGCGGCGTGGGCTTCGCCGCCATGGCGGTCCTCGGTGCGCGGATGCGGCCCGGGATCGAGGTGGTCCTCGACATCGTCGGTCTTCGCGACGTCGTCGAAGGTGCTGACCTGGTCGTCACCGGAGAGGGGCGGCTCGACTCACAGACGTTGCGGGGCAAGGCAGTGGCCGGCGTCGCGGCGGTGGGGCGCGCCTTCAGCGTCCCCGTGGTCGCCGTCTGCGGTGAGCGCCGGCTCGATGACGCCGGCGTGGCCGCGCTGGGGCTGCGCCGCGTCTACGCGTTGACGGACCTGGAGCCCGCTGTCGAGCGCTCCGTCGCCGACGCGGGCGTGCTGGTGCAGCGGGTCGGGCAGCGGATCGCCGCCGACTGGCTTCCGTAGGACGCGCAGGGGTGCCCGCGGACACCGTCCGATGCCGGAGGCGGTCTGACGCAACCCTCAGCTGCGGGGCAGCGCTGTGGCGAGCAGGACGATCGCGAGGGAGCCGACCAGCGAGGCGATCGCCAGGGATCGCGCGAGCATCTGGCGCTTCGTTCCCATCGCCCAGCCGTGGACACCGGCGGCGATCATCACCAGCGCGAACGCGACCAGCTTGGCTGCGAGGGTGCGGCCGTAGCCGGGGTCGGCGAGTGACGGGATCGTCACCCCCTTGTGCCAGGCCAGCGCTACGCCCGTGCCAACCTGGAGCGGCAGGAAGAGCGTCACCGTGAACTTGCCGAACCGACGTCCGACACCGGTCAAGACGGCCCCACGGTCTTCGACGCCCAGCACCCGCCGGGCGATCGGCAGCACCATCGACGAGATCGTCAGCTGACCACCGACCCAGACCATCGCCGAGACCACGTGCACGAAGCGGACGAGCGACCACCACCCGAGCATCAGGGGGTGACCTCGACGACGCCGCGCGCTCCGTTCTCGCCCCGGCGCATGTCGTGGTCGACGATCGAGTAGTGGCCAGGTTCGGTGAACGTCTGCTCGACGAAGCCGCCCTGGGCTGCCGAGAGGGCGAGCACCTGCGACGCGCCGTGCTCGGCGTTGCCCCGCCGCAGCAGGTACGCGCCCTCGGAGAACACCGTGTCGAACTGCGTGCCGACGATGTGGAACGCGGTGCCGTCGACCGGTCCGGCCGCGACGACCCACCACCGCACCCGGTCGCCGACCTTGGCCTTGAGCGGCGCGTGCACGTACTGGTCGGGGTAGCCGTTGAACATCGCGGCGTCCCACTCGTCGGCGCGAAGCCGGGCCGGGTCAGCTCCGCCGTCCTTGGTGCCCACGTAGAGCTCGGACGCGACCATCACGTACTCGTGGTCGACCTTGTCGAGCCCCGGCGGGTCGATGATGACGGCGCCGAACATGCCGTTCGCGATGTGCTGCAGCATCGGCATGGTGCTGCAGTGGTAGAGCCAGGCACCGGAGTGGCTCGCGGTGAACCGGTAGACCAGGGACTCGCCGGGCGCGATCGAGCGCATGTTCTCGTCCGGCGAGCCCTCGCCGGCGTGGAAGTCGATGCCGTGCGGCATGGAGCCGTCGTTGATCAGCGTGACGATGAAGGTGTCGCCCACGTGACCGCGGATCGTGGGGGCCGGCACGGTGCCACCGAACGTCCAGACCCGTTGCCGCACACCGGGAGCCACCTCCTTCTCCGTCTCGATCGCCCGGAGAGTCAGCCGGTGGACGGTCGCCTTCGAGGCGGGGGCCAGCGTGGCGTCGTACGGCGTCCAGCCGGCGCCGGGCTCACCGTGGACGTCGATGGTCTGCCCCTGCGCCGGCGTCGAGGTGCCTGACATGCCGGGCATCGTGTCGGTCTGGCCGGTCGCCGGGTGGTGGCCCGTGCCGACCACCTTGATGTCGAGCGTCATGCCGGCCGCCTTGTGACCGGGCACGGTGCACCAGCCGGACAGGTTCGTCGTCACGGCGCCGAGGTCGAGCGTGGACGTCTGACCGCGCGACAGCATGGGCGTGCTCATGCCACCCGGTAGGGCGGTGCTGTCGGGGAAGGCCAGGTCGTGCTGCATCGCGTCCTTGTTCGTGACGACGAGCCGCAGCTTCGTGCCGGCCGGCACGGTGATGACGCCCGGGCGGATGTCCATGTTGACGAGGGTGACGGCGACCTCCTGCGTGCCGCCGGACAGCGCCACGGCGCCGGGCTGGTGGGAGCCGGTCTGCCCGGAGACCGCGATGAGCACCGGGACGAGCGTCATCACGAGGCCGAGCGCGATGCCGCCCAGCGGCGAGTGCGCCTTCTCGGGAGCCGCGGCTCCGACCGCGAGCACCAGGAACGCGAGGACCGGGAGCGCCACGAGCACCCAGGCGGCGGCCTGAACGATCGTGGGGGCGTCGAGCCCGCCGGCGACCCAGACGGCCAGCACGCCGACGTTGAGGACGACGAGCCGCCAGCGCCAGCCGGGCGAGAGCCTGGCGATGCTGGCGCGGACGGCCGTGGGGCCGCCGCCGAGGACGACGGGGAAGAGGTACATGAGAGCTCCGAGCAGCATCTGCAGCACGAACCCGACGGCGAGCGCCGGGACCAACGCGTCGAGCCGCGGCAGGTAGCCGGCCACGGTTCCCGCCGTCGCCAGCAGCACGGCGTCCGCCACCACGCCCACGGCGAGCCAGCCCGTGGCGGCAGCCATGGACGCCGACGCTGCCTCGCGCGGCGCCTTGCGGCGCCACGTCACGACGAACGGGTGCAGCGCCACCACCACACCGGCGCCGTAGAGCGCGAGGCCACCGATCGCGGCGGAGCGCACGCCGGTCGCCAGGCCGGTCACGGCGACCGCGAGGCCCGTCAGCGTGAGTGACAGGCACAGCTTGGCGGTGCGCATGACGTCGTCCGCCATGCGCGTGCGCAGCACCGTCGGCCACAGCGTGAACAGCGTGCCCAGCACCGTGAGGCCGACCCAGCCCAGCACGTTGGCGTGGACGTGTGCGGCGTGCAGCTGCTCGTGGGTGGTGTGACCGAGGTCGCCGACCGAGACCATCGTGCCCAGCACGATGCCCGCCACGAGGGCGCCACCGGCAGCGACGTAGAAGGAGATCGTGCCGGCGAACCGGTTCATCAGCGCGTGGCGCGTGATGCGCACCAGCGCTCCGAGGTGCACCAGCACCACGACGGCGAGCAGCGTCGCCCCCGCCATGGTGAGCACCGGGACGTCACCGGCGACGCCGACCAGCACGGCCACGACAGCGACGTTGAGCGCGACGAGGCGGCTGGCTGCCACGACGCGCGAAGGCGCCTGCGATCTCAGCAGCGCGACGGCGAAGTGCTCCGTCCACGTGACGATCGCGTTGGTCACCGCGCCGAGCAGCAGCAGGTGCACCGCGAGCCACCGGGGCATGGGCAGGGCCGACCCGTGCAGCGCGAGGGCGGCCGCGGCCAGCGCCACGTACACGAGCACGACCGCGTTGGCGCGCAGGTGCCAGGCGCGGCGCGGCCCCTGACCGGTCCGGGGCGCCGACTTCGCGTCGCGCGGCGGGCCCACGGGGATGTGCGTGCCGGCGCTGGTCTGGACGGGCGTCATCACCGGTCCTCGGACGGCGTGCCGGAGGCCGCGGGGGACGGCGAGCCGGGCGCCGCCGCCCGGGCGGCCGCGGCGCGGGGAGCGGCCGGTGCGGGCCGGACGTCGGCGGCGCGCTGGGCGCCGATGATCGAGGAGATGGCGTTGGCCACGAAGGCGAGGAGCGTCACGACCCCCAGCGAGCCGCCGAGCACGCGCAGGGCGTCGACACCCGCCAGGTCACCGCCGAGGATGCGGAGGGCGAAGGAGACGTGCAGCAGGGCCAGGACCGCGTAGTCGCGCGGGTGGTGCGGCAGGCGCACCCGCAGGACGGCCGGCAGGATGACCGGCGCGTGCCCGAGCACCATGGACATGGCGTACCCGAAGAACACGGCGTGCACCGCGCCGTCGTAGCCGGGGCCTGACGCGATCTGCCCCTCGACCACCCACAGCACGCCCGCCAGCGTCAGCCAGACGTAGCCGGTCAGCAGGCACACCGCCATGTACCGGGTGAGCCCCGACGTGCGCACCGTTCGCCGGGCGACGTCGTACCGCACGAGCCAGGCCGCTAGCACGAGCAGGCCGACGCCGAACACGCGACCGCCAGCCACCGGACGCAGCACGCTGACGGCGGGCCCGGCCATGATGAGCACCGACCAGATGACCAGCCCGGGCAAGTGCCGGGTGCCCCGGAGCGCCACGCGGGCGAGCTCGAGCCGTTCACCCGAGATCGTGAGGATCACGTACGCGGCGAGCCAGGGGACGATCGCCGGCAGGCCGCGACCGATCAGCCACAGGAGGGCGGCCGCCCACCACGCGATGGCGCCGAGCATCTGGATCGCGATGTGCAGGGCGGGCTGGACCTGCCACATCACCAGGTAGGCGCCGATGAGCCAGGCACCCGCCGCCGCGAAGAGCAACGCCGGGCCGGGTGCGGGCGCGCCCGCGACGTAGGCGATGCCGCCGAGCCCCGACAGCACCGGCGCCAGGTACCCCCACGCGTGTCGCAGCGCGACGGCGCGCTCCAGCGAGATCAGCGTCCCGAGGAAGCCCAGCGTCATCAGCACCCCGTGGCCGGCCGCGGCGCTCTGCGGGCTGGGGGTGCCGGCGCCCAGGCGGGCGAGGCCGCCGGTCAGGCCGAGCAGCAGGCAGATGCCACCGAGCGCCAGGACCGGGAGCCGGCCGCGCGCGAGCTGTGGCCGGGGAGCTGGACGGGTGCTCACGCTGTCGGGCCGGGGTCGTCGCCGGCGTCGTCGCGGTAGGGGCCGGGGGCGTCGCCGTGCAGGTGGGCGACGCACAGGCCGGGTTCGACGAGCGGCAGGAGCCGGGCGCGACCGACCGGCCCGCCGAGCCGCTCCAGGCTCGCCTGGATGATGCCGAGATGGGCGCCGCAGACGACGTCCGGGTGGGTGACGGCCAGCTCGCCGAAAGGACAGTGGCGCAGGTGGATCTCGTCGCTGCCCGGCACGACCTCCGGCTGGAACCCGCCGTCCGCCAGCAGCCGGACCAGGCCCTGCAGGACCGCCTGCCCGTCGGCGGCAGTGCCGTCGACGCCCGCCGCATCGCCTGGCCCCGCGCCGGCGCCCGTCGAGCCCGCGGCCCAGGCCCGACCGGCCGATGCTGCGGCCTCGGCCGGGTGCGCGGCCGTCGCAGCCACGTACTCGGCCAGCACCTCGGCGAGGAGCTTGTAGTTGCTGCCGTCCTCAGGCGCGTCGGTGGCCTCGTAGACGACGCGCGGACGGCCGGGTCCGCGCGGTGTCTCGGTACGCCGGACGGCGTAGCCGGCGTCCACGAGCACGTCGAGGTGGCCGCGGACGGTGTTCTGGTGGAGGCCGATCTGCTCGGCGACCTCGGCGACACCGCGGGGGGAGGCAGCGTCACGCAGCGCCTGCAGCACAGCGGTGCGGCTGGCGCTCGCGAGCACCTGGTGGTGCGTCCGAGACGACGGGACGACGGGCACGGTTGCAGTTTTCACGACCCATGGAGTAAAAACAAGTCGGCCTCTGACAACCGGCGGCGGATCGCGTGCCGGTGCGGGCCCTCATGCCGGGGACAGACGCCCCGCCGAGTCGAGGAGACCACTGCATGTCCGTGACCACGTCGTCCGCGTCATCGGGCCAGGCGGCCCCTTCGCAGGCCCAGACCCTGGACGCGATCCTCGGCCACCACGCCCAGCTGGCGCAGGCGGTGGCGACGCGCTGCTCCGCCGTGGTGGACGCCGCCGAGCGCCTCGCCGACGTCACCCCGCACCGGGACGCGTTCGTCGAGCTGCTGCGCGACGAGGTCCTGCCGCACGCGGTGGCCGAGGAGCAGACGCTCTACCAGGTGGGCTCGACGCTGGCGCCGAGCCGGCTGCTGGTCGCCGCCATGGTCGCCGACCACCGCCGCCTCCAGGCGCTGGTGGAGCGGCTCGCGGAGGCGCGCACCCCCGTCGGCATGGCGTCGACCGCGCTCGCGGTCCGCGTCCTGTTCGAGACGCACCTCGCCAAGGAGAACGACCAGCTGCTGCCGGCTCTCGTGCTGGAGCGCGTCAACCTGGCGGGCCTGCTCGACGGCATGCACGAGATCCTCGGCCACGCCGGCAGCGAGCAGGGGAACGTCGCGCAAGAGCAGCAGGGCGGCTGCGGGTGCGGCGGCTGCGGCTGCGGCGGCGGAGCCGAGGAGATGACCGGCTGGGCGCAGCCTGGCGACCTCGACGTCCGCTCCCTGCCCCACGCGGCCAGGCACGAGCGGATCTTCGGCATGGTCGCCGAGCTGGCCCCGGGCGAGGCGTTCGTGCTGGCCAACGACCACGACCCGAAGCCGTTGCGGTACCAGCTCGAGGCCATGAACCCCGGCCAGATCAGCTGGGACTACCTGGAGCAGGGCCCGGCGCTCTGGCGCGTGCAGATCGGTCGCGTCTGACGGCTCACACCGGCCGGCCCGTCCGGGACGTGGCGGGCTGGCCGACCCGCAGGTCGTCCTCGATGCGCCGCGCGCACTCCAGCAGCGGCGGCAGCAGCTCGTCTCGCACGGTGTCGATCGACCCCCGGGTGGCGTGGGCCGAGACGTTGACGGCGGCGACCACGGCCCCGGTCGTGTCGTGGATCGGTGCGGCGATGGACCGCAGGCCCGCCTCGAGCTCCTGGTCGATGATCGTCCAGCCCTGCTCGCGCACGCGTCGCAGCTCGGCGAGCAGCTCGGCGCGGTCGGTGATGGTGCGCTCGGTCAGCGGCTGCAGGCGCACCGACGAGAGGTAGCCCTGCAGCCAGTCGTCCGTGTGCGCGGCGAGCAGCACCCGGCCCATCGACGTCACGTGGGCCGGGAACCGCGTGCCGACGTTGATCCCGACCGTCATGATGCGCTTGGTGGGTACCCGCGCCACGTACACGACCTCGTCGCCGTCCAGCACCGACACCGAGCTGGACTCGTGCACCTCCTCGACGAGGTGCTCGAGGTGGGGCATCGCGACCTCCGGCAGCGACAGGCTGGACAGGTACGCGTAGCCGAGCTCGAGGATGCGCGGCCGCAGGGAGAACAGGCGACCGTCGGTGCGCATGTACTTGAGGGCGACCAACGTGCGCAGGAAGCGGCGTGCGGCCGCGCGGGTGAGGCCGGTCTGCCGAGCCACCTCGCTGAGGGTCATCGTCGGGTGCTCGGCGTCGAAGGCGCGGATCACTGCGAGGCCACGTTCGAGCGATTGCACGAAGTCGGCGGGGCGGACCCCGTCGGAGGCGGTGTCGTCAGCCACGGGAGTCCTCTCGGTCGGTGGGCGCGGCGTCCGCCTCAGCATCGATCTCGGCCAGCGCCGCACGGGCGACCGCGAAGGCGGCGTTGGCGGCGGGCACGCCAGCGTAGACGGCCGTGTGCAGCAGCACCTCGGCGATCTCGTCCCGCGTCAGCCCGTTGGTCAGGGCGGAGCGGACGTGCATGGCGAGCTCGTCGTGGCATCCGAGCGCGGTGAGCAGGGCGAGCGTGAGGCACGACCGGGTGCGACGGTCGAGACCCGGGCGCGACCACACCTCACCCCAGGCGTAGCGCGTGATCAGCTCCTGGAAGTCGCGGTTCAGCTCGTCGGTGGCTGCCACGGCTCGATCGACGTGCGCGTCACCGAGAACCGCCCGGCGCACCTCGAGACCGGCCCGGAGCACCTGGTCACGACGGTCGTCGTCCGCCGGTCGTGGTCCGGTCATGTGCCACCTCCGAGATGGTCGATCAGGAGCCGGGTGCAGCGGTCGGCGCGGTCGACGGTGGCCAGGTGCCCCGCTCGCTGCACGACCTCGAGGCGACTGCCGGGCACGCCGTCGGCGATCACCTGCGAGTGCGGGTCGGCGGGAAGGGCGACGTCGTCGGACCCCGCCACCACCAGCGTGTCCGCCGAGACGTCGCCCAGCCGGGGCCGTAGGTCGAGGTCGGCGAGCAGGTCGCAGCACGCCGCGTACGCCTCGTCGTCCACCTCGTCGGACAGCGCGGCGACGAAGCGCGCGACCTCGCCCGGGTGGACGCCTGCCCACCCCGGCTCGAACCACCGACTGACGACGTCGGCTGCGACGGACCCCGTGCCGGCGGCGCGCACGGCGGCGGCCCGCCCGCGCCAGGCGGCTCTGCCGTCCGGGTGCGCCGACGTGCAGATGGCGGCGAGCCGGTCGACGCGCCGCTCGCCGGTGGAGGCGAGCCACAGGCCGACCATGCCGCCGAGCGACACCCCCGCGTAGCTGAATCGTCCGACGCCGAGGTCGTCGAGCAGAGCCAGCACGTCGTGGCCGAGGTCCTCGATGCGGTAGGGCCCGGCCGGCGCGTCGGAGCCACCGTGTCCGCGGTGGTCGAAGCGCACCACGCGGAACAGGCGCGTGAGCGACGGCAGCTGCGGCTGCCACATGTCGCGCGTCGTGCCCAACGAGCTGCTGAGGACCAGCACGGGTGCGTCCGGGTCGCCCTGGACGTCGTGGCCGAGCCGGGTGGTCATCGCGTCTCCACGGTCATCGCGTCCCCGGTCGTCGTCGGCCTCGCCGCCCGGCGCTCGTGGTGCGCTGTGAGAGCGCGGTCGACGACGAGCCCGGCGGCGCCGGCGTCGAGCGGGCTGCCGAGGGCCTCGGCGTTTCTCGCCATGCGGCCGGTGTCGACGACGAGACCGTCGAGCGTGCGCCTGGTGTGAGCGGCTGCGGCGGCCACCAGCCGCAGCACCTCGCTGACGACGGCCCACTCGGCCTGCCAGGACCCGGCTGACCGCTGGAGCTCTTGCGGCATGCCGGACAGCACGGTGGCGACGAGGCCCGGGGTGCGGCGTGCGCAGGCCAGGACGAGCACGGCCGACGCGGGGTTGCGCTTGTGCGGCATGGCTGACGACCCGCCAGGGTGCGCCACCGTCACCTCGGCGACCGACGACTGCGAGAGCAGCACGACGTCGTGCGCGACGGCGGCCAGCTCTCCGGTGAGCACCGCGCACGCCGACACCAGCTGGGCCACGCGGCCGCGGCTCGTGTGCCACGGCGTCACGGGCTCGGGGAGGCCGAGCCGGTGCGCCACCGCCGTCAGGTACTCCGCCGCCACGTCCTTCACCGGCGCCAGGGTTCCGACCGCGCCGCCGAGCTGGAGGCAGAGCCGATCGCGCACGACCGCCTGGAGCGTGTCGAGCGCGTCGTCGACGGCCACGAGGCGCGACGCGGCAAGAGCGCCGAACGTCGTCACCGCGCCGTCCTGCAGCAGGGTGCGTCCGGTCTGGACGTCATCGCGATGGCGCTGCGCCAGACGGGCGAGCAGGTCGGTCACGACAGCCGCGTCGGCGACGACGCCGTCGATCGCGCGACGACAGACGAGCACCATCGCGGTGTCGACCACGTCCTGGCTGGTGGCGGCCACGTGCACCGCTTCCTGGGCGTCCTCGGGCACCCTGGCGCGCAGCTGGCGCACCAGCTCGACCACGGGGGTCGCGTCGCTGACGACCGCGGCGCGGATCGCGTCGGCGTCGAGCGCGCCCTCGTCGCAGGCGTCCACCACGGCCTGCGCGTTCTCTGGCCTCACGACGCCGACCTGCGCCGCGGCCGACGCCAGCGCGCGCTCGACCTCGAGCATGGCCGACAGCCACGCCTGCTCACCGGTCGCCGCGGACGCCTGTGGCGTCGTGAAGGCGGTCTCGGGCAGTCCGGTCACGTCATGGCTCCTGGTCCTGGCGTTGAGGTCGCCGAGCGGTTCACAGGTCGAAGAAGACCGTCTCATCATCGCCCTGCAGCCGGAGGTCGAGGCGGTAGTCCACGTCCGGCCCGGCGGGCAGGTCGCTGCTGCTCTCGCGGCGGCGGGCCACCAGGGTCGCCCGTCGGTCCTCGGGCACCGCGCTCAGCACCGGGTCCTGCGCGAGCAGCTCCGTGTCGTCCTCGAAGTAGATGCGCGTGACCACGCGGTCGAGCATGCCGCGCGCCATCACGGTGACGTCCAGGTGGGGCGCCTCGGTGCCGCCGTCCGCTGCGGGCAGCGCGCCCGGCTTCACCGTGACGACGTGCCAGTGGCCCTCGGCGGACGTCGTGGAGCGGCCGAAGCCGCGAAAGCCCGGGACCGTCGACGTGGTGCGGCCGCGCGGGTCGTCGGGGTGGTCGAAGCGACCGTCCGGGTCGGCCTGCCAGGTCTCGACCAGGCCGTCGGCCACGGGCTCGCCTGCGCCGTCGAGCAGCAGGCCACCGATGCGAACGGCCCCCGGCGTCGCCGCCGGGACGACGTCCGGGCCGTCCGGCCACTCCAGCGCGATGTGCAGGAAGGGGCCCACGGTCTGCGAGGGCGTGATCGGCAGCGGCCCGTCGAGCGGGGCACCGAAGCTGGTGAGGGGCGTCGCGGCCTCGTCACTCATCGTGGGCCTCCTCGAACGGCGTGGCGTCGGGTCCTCGCAGCACCACGTCGAAGTGGTACGACAGGGCCCACTGCGGCTGGGTCGTCTCGAGGTCGAACCTGGCCACGAGCCGCTGCCGGGCCCGCTCGTCGCGGATCGACTGCATGATCGGGTCATACGGCTGCAGCGGGTCGCCGGGGAAGTACAGCTGCGTCACGAGTCGCTGGGTGAACGCGCGGCCGAACAGGCTGAGGTGGATGTGCGCCGGGCGCCACGCGTTGTGGTGGTTGCCCCACGGGTAGGCGCCCGGCTGCACCGTGGTGAACGAGTAGCGGCCCGCGCTGTCGGTCAGCACGCGGCCGACGCCGTCGAAGTTCGGGTCGAGAGGTGCGGGCCACTGGTCGCGCAGGTGCCGGTACCGGCCGGCGGCGTTGGCCTGCCAGATCTCGAGCAGCGTGTCGGGCACGACCTTGCCGCCGGCGTCGAGCACCCGCCCGCTGACGATGATGCGCTGCCCGATCGGCTCGCCCGCGTGCTGCCGCGTGAGGTCCGCGTCCTCGGGGCGGACGCGTCCCTCGCCGAGCAGCGGCCCGGTGACCTCCGTCAGGTTCTGCGGCAGCAGCACCAGGGGCTGCTTCGGGTGGCGCAGCGCCGTGCTGCGGTAGTCCGGGCTGTCCAGCGGCGGGTGGACGCCCTGGGCCTTGGCGTACCGAGGGAGCCGGAACCCGCCGGCAGACGGAACCGCAGGCGGGAGCTGCCCCACGTCGGTCGTGCCCTCGCTCACGTCGCCTCCCGCGTCATTCGGACAAGGGGGCCCGGCCGTCCAGGCCCTGCGGTTCACGCTGCGTCGCCTTCAGCTGTCGCAGCACGTCGAGCTCACGAGCGGTGGGTGGATCCGTCACCCTGACCTCCGGCGCGACCGCGAGGTCCCAGCCCGTCGCGGCCCGCACCTGGTCGACGGTAGTGCCGGGGTGCACCCGGGTCAGCGTCAGCTCGCAGGTCGTCGGGTCGGGCTCGAGGATCCCGAGGTCGGTGATGACCTGCTGCGGGCCACGCCCGCGCAGCCCGAGACGTTCGCGGTCACCGGCTCCGCGGCCGAACCCCATGGAGGTCACGAAGTCGACGCGGTCGACGAACGTGCGGGTCGTGTGCCGGACGACGACCACGACCTCGTGGCACGACGCGGCGATCTCGGGGGCGCCGCCGGCACCGGGCAGGCGCACCCGGGGGTGGTCGTAGCTGCCGATGACGGTGGTGTTGATGTTCGCGTACCGGTCGACCTGGGCTCCGCCCAGGAAACCGACGTCGATCCGTCCGGGCTGCAACCAGTAGTTGAAGACCTCGGGCACGCTCACGACGGCGTCCGCCGTGTCGGACAGCACCCCGTCACCGATCGACAGCGGCAGCGTGCCGGGCTTGGCGCCCAACGTGCCGGACTCGTAGACGAGGACGACGCCGGGCGCGTGGGTGCGCCGGGCGAGGTTGGCCGCCGTGCTCGGCAGGCCGATGCCGACGAAGCAGACGGTGCCGTCCTGCAAGGCCCGGGACGCCGCGACGGTCATCATCTCGTCGGACGTCCAGTCGCCCTGCTGCGCGAGCGGCAGGTTCGCCGTGCCGGTGCTCACCGCAGCTCCTGGGAGAGGGCGTCCGCCTGCTGGACGGAACGCAGCCACGCCGCGAAGCGGTCGCGGTCGCGACTGACCGCGTCCCAGTCGCGGTAGAAGGCGTTGTCGCGCGCGGAGAAGCCCTGCGCGTACGACGGGTGAGCGCCGCCAGGCACCAGCGCGACGGCGGTGACGATCCAGCCGGGAAGCACGACTGCCCCCGCTACCGGGGGCAGCTCGTCCACGACCTCCTCGACGGTCACGAGCGACCGGCGGGCGGCGAGCACGGCCTCCTTCTGCACCCCGGTGATCCCCCACATCTGGACGTTGCCGTGAGCGTCGGCGCGCTGGGCGTGGATGACGGTGACGTCCGGGTTCAGCGCCGGGACGGCAGTCAGCACCTCGCCGGTGAACGGGCACGTGACCGACGCGATCGTCGCCGTCGTGTCGACGAGGTCGGTGCCGACGTACCCCCGGAGGACGGCGAACGGCAGGCCGGACGCGCCGGCGACGTAGCGGTTGGCCATGCCGGCGTGGCTGTGCTCCTCGAGCTCCAGCGGGCCGGGCCAGGCGTTCTCGACGGCGTCCCGGAAGCGGTGCAGGGAACCGACGCCCGGGTTGCCGCCCCAGGAGAACACCAGCTTGCGCGCGCAGCCGGCGCCGATGAGCTGGTCGTAGACGACGTCCGGTGTCATGCGCACGAGCGTGAGGTCCCGGCGGCCCTGGCGGATGATCTCGTGGCCGGCCTCGGTGGGGATGAGATGGGTGAAGCCCTCGAGCGCGACGCAGTCACCGTCGTGCACGAGCATGGCCACCGCATCGTGCAGGGACAGGAGCTCTGCCATCGCGGACGGCCTCCTGTCGTCGGGGCGCTCACGGGGCGGCGCGATCGGCACCACCCGCAGCACCAAATGTGTGCGTGGTGCGTACATTCGTTGCAGTAGCGAACGTAGTCGCGCCGACGGTGGCCGGTCAAGCAGTCGAGTGGTGCCGACCTTGCCGAGGTGGTCCTCCTCGGTAACCCGGGGGCCGGGCAGCAGGTGTCCGTCGTCTCGACTTCGGCAAACTTCCCCGAGGTCCATTGACGCGCGCCGCGACTGACCCTAAGTTCGATCTAGGTACGGCGGTACGCATCGCGTACACCATGTGCTCGACGAAGGAGATGCCGTGGGACTGCTGGACACGTCGACGTGGCAAGGCAAGGTCTTCGCGGGGGGACGGTGGGACCTGGGCTCCGGGTCCGACCAGCCGGTGGTCGAGCCCGCCACCGGCCGCAGCATCGGGACCACCGGGTCGGCGACAGCCGACGACGTGGCGAAGGCGGCGCAGGTGGCGGTGGACGCGCAGCGCGACTGGGCGGCGCGCCCTCATGGCGAGCGCGCGGCCGTCCTGCGCCGCGCTGGTGACCTGTGGACCGAGCACGCCGACGAGATCGCTGGCTGGAACGTGCGCGAGGTCGGCGCGGTGCCGGGTATGGCGGGTTTCGCCGTCCACGTCGCGGCCCAGGAGTGCTACGAGGCCGCGGCGCTCCCGAGCCGTCCGTACGGCGAGCTGCTGCCGAGCGAGGAGCCGCGGCTGTCGATGGTCCGTCGGCGACCGGTCGGCGTGGTCGGTGTCATCTCGCCGTTCAACGTGCCGATCATCCTCGGCATCCGCTCCGTCGCTCCGGCTCTCGCCCTCGGCAACGCCGTCATCCTCAAGCCCGACCCGCGCACCGTCGTCACCGGCGGCATCACCATCGCCCGGGTGTTCGAGGAGGCCGGCCTGCCTGCTGGCGTCCTCCAGATGCTCCCCGGGGCCGGCGACGTCGGCGAGGCGCTCGTGACGGACCCGGCGATCCCGGTGATCTCGTTCACCGGCTCGACCGGGGTCGGCCGGCGCATCGGCGAGCTCGCCGGCCGCCACCTCAAGCGCGCCCACCTCGAGCTCGGGGGCAACTCGGCACTCGTGGTGCTCGACGACGTGGACGTCGACCGTGCGGTCACGCTGGCCGCCTGGGGCTCGTTCTTCCACCAGGGGCAGGTGTGCATGACGGCCGGCCGGCACCTGGTGCAGCGCGCCGTGTACGACGACTTCGTGGACCGGCTCGCGGCCCGGGCCGAGGCGTTGCCGGTGGGTGACCCGGCGACGTCCGAGGTCGCGCTCGGGCCGATCATCGACACCGGCCAGCGAGACAAGATCCACGGCTTGGTGACCGGCAGCGTCGACGCCGGGGCGCGAGTGGCCGCCGGCGCCACCTACACGGACCTCTTCTACCGGCCGACGGTGCTGGCCGACGTCCCAGTGGCGTCACCCGCCTTCGCGGAGGAGATCTTCGGCCCGGTCGCACCGGTCGTCCCCTTCGACGACGTCGACGAGGCGGTGGCCATCGCCGGCCAGAGCGCCTACGGGCTCTCGCTCGGCATCGTCACCCGCGACGTGATGCGGGGTCTCGCGCTCGCCGACCGGATGCCCACGGGCATCGTGCACATCAACGACCAGACGGTGAACGACGAGGCGAACGCGCCGTTCGGTGGTGTCGGTGCGTCCGGCACCGGGTCGCGGTTCGGCGGCGCGGCCGCCAACGTCGAGGCGTTCACCGACACCCAGTGGGTCACGATGCGCGGCGAGCCCGCGCAGTACCCCTTCTGATCGCCCCCTCCGACCGACGTCGCACGGCTCCGCCCCCACCCTCGGCCCTGACGGCCGCAGATCCAGGAGTGAGAAATGAACGAGCGCCTCGCCGCGACGAGCATCTCCCGTCGCACCCTCATGAAGGCCGTCGGCCTCGGCGCCGTCGCATCCGCGGCAGGAGGTGCCCTCGCGTCGTGCAGCTCCGGTCTCAAGGGCTCGTCCAGCAGTGGCGGTGGCGGCTCCGACGTCCTGCGGATCGGCTACGTCAGCCCTCAGACCGGGCCGCTTGCGAGCTTCGCGTCCAGCGACAACTTCGTCATCAAGACGGTGCAGGACGCGCTGAAGGGCGGTTTCCAGGCCGGGGGCAAGAAGCGCACCGTCGAGGTGGTAGTGAAGGACTCGCAGTCCAGCGCGACCCGCGCGGCCGAGGTGGCCCGCGACCTCATCAACAACGACAAGGTCGACATCGTCGTCGCGTCGTCGACGCCGGACACTGCCAACCCCGTCGCCGACCAGTGCGAGGCGAACGGCATGCCCAACGTCACCACGATCTCCCCCTGGGAGTCGTGGTACTTCGGCCGCGGCGCCAAGGAAGGCGACGTCTTCCAGTACTCGACCCTGTTCTTCTTCGGCATGCAGGAGTTCGCCGACTGCTTCTTCCCGATGTGGGAACGCATCGACCCGGCGAACAAGAACGTCGCGTGCCTGTGGCCGAACGACACCGACGCGAACGCGTTCCGCAACGGCCTCGGCCCGATGATGAAGAAGGCCGGCTACACGGTCGTGGACGGCGGCGCCTATCAGGACGGCAGCTCCGACTACAGCACGCAGATCTCGAAGTTCCGCGGGGACAAGGCCGACCTGTTCACCTGCACGCCGATCCCTCCCGACTTCCAGACGTTCTGGAAGCAGGCCGCGCAGCAGGGCTTCCGCCCAAAGCTCGCGACCGTCGCCAAGGTCATGCTCTTCCCGAGCGAGGCGGAGGCGCTCGGTCAGCTCACCGACAACATCGCCACGGACTTCTGGTGGAGCCCGTTCCACCCGTACAAGAGCGTGTTCGACGGCACGTCGGCGAAGCAGCTCGCGGACAACTTCACGGCCGACAGCGGCAAGCAGTGGACGCAGGCGCTCGGATCGGTGTACTCCCTGTTCGAGATCGCCGTCCAGGCGTTCAAGAACGCCTCTGACCCGAAGGACAAGAAGGACGTGGCGGACAAGCTGCGGAACATGAAGATCGACTGCATGAGCGGCTCGCTGGACTTCACGACGGGCCCGGTCCCCGGCGTCGCGCTGCAGCGGCCCGTCGGCGGCCAGTGGCGCAAGGGCGCGAAGTTCCCGTGGGACGTCGTCATCGTCGACAACTCGAACAACAAGGACGTGCCCATCGGCGGCGACCTGATGCCGACCAACGCCTGACGAGACGTTCTGGGAG
>DASSTJ010000040.1:0-2922 GCA_035707965.1 Actinomycetales bacterium | reverse complement strand
TCTCGTCATCGCTGTCGGGCGCCGAACCGAGGAGCTGTTCGACGAGCATCCGCCGCTCCTCGAGAGCGCGCCTCAGGTCCGGGTCCTCGATCGGAATGTCAGTCGGCGGCTCCACCTCATACCGAGCCTCCTGCGGCACGCGGTGGGCCGTCAGCCATCGGCCGATGCGGCTGTCCAAGACAGCCGCGACGTCTTCGGTCCCAGCCAGCGATCGACCGGTGACCAGTTTCGACAGGTCGCGTCCAAGACGGAGCCCCGCAGTCTCCGCGAGACGCAGGCTCGTGACCAGACGTCCCCACGCCGGTGAACCCCGCACTTGGTCGAGCTGCTCAGGCGAGAGGCCAGCGCCGGCCAGCACGTCGGCATACTTCTGCTCGGTGGCGATGCGCGCGAGGGTGAGGTACTCCGCGCGGAGCCGGGTGAAACTGTGGGCCTGCACCCACTCGTCGGCGATCGTCTCGGTGGCGGAGACGTCGGCGCCCCTGTTAGCGATGACCGTGCGGAGCACGTCGCCGACATCGAGCTCCTCCGGTTCCTCGTGGGAGGTGGCCGAGTCCGGGTCATACATGGTGTCCACGTAGAGCCGGTTGCACTGTCGCCCCCGGGTCGCCATCACGTACAGCGGCTCCCGCAGCGTGGTGGCGCAGACGAAGGCGTGCGCGGTGTCCACGGTGCGTCCTTGAGCCCGGTGGGCGGTGGTGGCATAGCCCAGCTCCACGTGCTCGCGGACGTATGCCGCAGGAAGCCGAGCGCTGGCCCCTCCCCTGCCGCTGACTGTCAGAGAGCCGTCCCTGTGGGCCTTGGTGACCGTCCAGGTGTCGCCGTTCTTGACCCAGCCGCGTCCGGTGGCAAGTCCGCGCTGATTGAGGCGCGTCACGACCCGGTCCCCGACGCCGATGACCGAGCCGTCCTCGACCTCCACTCCGCTCGCGGCTACCTCACCGGCGGCTACGAGGTCGGCTCGGGCACGGGTGTTAAGGTCCAGCACTGTCTGTGCGTCGGCAGCGACCATGAGCGACGTCTGGTCGGCACGAGTGTCTGCGCGCCACGCGGCATACAGCTCGTCGAGCACCAGCTCGCGATCGCCGCCCCGGACGCGGTCGTGGTCCAGGTAGTCCTCGACCGCGTCGGGCTCGCCGTTGCGTAGTCGACGTGAGGCGCTCCGCTCCCACGGTTCGATGAAGCGCCGGGCATGGGTCAGCTCGGCCACCCCATCGCGGTCGTGAGCGAGCAGGTGGAAGGCGCCGCCGGCGTTGACCGGCGACAGTTGGGCCCAGTCCCCCACGAGCAGCACCTTGGCCCCGGCTGTATTCGCGATGGTGGCCAGCTGGTCGAGGTCGAAGGTCGCTGCCATCGAAGCCTCGTCGACGATGATCAGTTGGCCCTCGTGCAGTGACCATCTGCTCACCTCGGCGGCGAGGTCGGTGGCGCGGCGGCGCGTGGCGTTCGTCCGCAGCGACGGGCTGGCCGTGCGCAGTGTGGCCACGAGCTGGTCCAGGTCACGACGCCGCTCGGCGACCCTGGTGTGTTCGGTGAGCCACTTGGCGGTGTTCTCCGTGGGGATGCCGACCACGTCGGCGAGGACCTCGGCCGCCGCAGCGGAGGGAGCGAGTCCGACGACCGAGCCGGCGCCATGCTCGGCCTCCCAGGCGTGTCGGACTGCAGCCATGGTGGTGCTCTTGCCGGTGCCGGCGGCTCCCACGAGGACGTCGACCCGGCGGCCGGACGTCACGACGTTGCGGACTGCTGCGGCCTGTTCGCTGGAGACGGTCACTCCCCCGAGAGGGTGACCGCACACGTAGTCTGTCACCACCGTTGAGACGGTGGGCGCGTTGCTGGTGCGGCCGGCGTCGAGCAGCCGCGACTCGGCGTCGAGCAGCTCAGAGGTCGTGTAGCGCTCCTGGTTGCGAGCGCGGAAGCGTGAGGTTCCGTCCGCCCGCCGCAACGCCGCCGGCGTGTGTGCAAGCTCTGGCGGGGAGATCAGCAGTGCCCGAGTCAAGCCTTCTTCAACGGCTCGCTCGACGACTGCGAGGCGCTCTTTCGGAGTGGCGAACCGGACTCCGTGCAGCTGCCGCAGCGTCTCAGCGAGCACGTTGAGTCGACCGAACGTCGCTCGCTTCTCGGCGACGGCACGCACCGCGGCTGCGCCCACCTCGGCGACCATCTCGTCGGTCAGCTCCCCGTCGTGCAGCAGGGGCAAGTCGTTGCGATTCGCCAACGAGGCGACGAACGTTTCCGGGCTGAGCTCGGCGTTGGCCATCCGGCTCCGCCAGGACTGCTCCGAACTCAGGAGTGGTCGCGCACGTTCACGCCAAGTCCGCATCAGGTCGGCCAGGCAGTGTGCCTGCTTGGCCGGGCGCGTCTGCAGCGTTGCCTGCTGCCGCAGCTTGAGCACCTCCCGGTCGGTGGGCTGGCGTCCGTGGTCGGCGACGAACTGCGCAATCAGCGTCTGCTTGTCGGCTTCGATCGCCGCCGAGCGCTGCGAGAACTCCTTCTGCAGCGCCTCACTCACACCGGCCACCTCGTACTTCGGCACAGGCGAATGCCGCCGGCAGATCGGTTCCCAACGCCATCCGAGTGCCGCGGTGAGGTGGTCGGACAGTACGGCGTTGTACATCTCCGACAGCGCTACCGTCGAGCGGAACAGCATGCGCCCGTCCAGCGTGCGCCACGTCCCGTCGGTGGTCTGCACCCGGTTCATCACGACGACGTGCGTGTGCAGTTGTGGGTCGCCGGCACGGGAGTCCCAGTGGTCGAACGCCGCCCCTACGACACCGCGGATGTCCTCCTGCACGCACCCGTCCTTGCCCGAGCGAGAGGTGAACAGGTGCCGCTCGGCATACTCGATGACGAACTCCAATGCGGCGACGTGAGCCCGGTAGATCGTCTCCTGCGTCCCCCTCTCGGCGAGTGCCCACGCCA
>DASSTJ010000039.1:0-2366 GCA_035707965.1 Actinomycetales bacterium | reverse complement strand
GCGATCGCCACGTCGTCGCCGACCACGACCTCCTCGACCGAGAACAGCACGACCCCGCTGTTGATGAAGACCCGGTCCCCCATGCGGATCCGGCCCCAACCGCTGATCATCGTGCGCCGGTAGACCGACCAGATCCGGAAGTCGTCACCGACGACCAGGTCGGTCGCCTCGACGTTCGGCCAGCCGTGCACGGTCGCGTTGGCGCCCACCGTGGCGTGACGAAGGTGCCAGTCGGCGTTGAGCCGACGGCGCTGATGCGCCCACCAGAACTGGCCGAGCGCGACCTGGTCCCGGACGGATCGGCGCACGGCGGAGCAGCGTACGGCGTGCGGCGCCGGACCTCAGCACCGGTAGCGGACAATTCGGGACCGCTGGCCGACCTACACTCCGCGCTGTGAGCCAGCCGCCCGCATCGGCGTCCACGCCGCGTCGGCGGCTGCACGTCGACGAGCGCCGGCAGCTCATGATCGAGGCGGCCCAGCGGCTGTTCAGCACGCGAACCGTCGACGAGGTGTCCGTCGACGACATCGCCGGGGAGTCGGGCGCGTCGCGCGCCCTGCTCTACCACTACTTCGCGAGCAAGCAGGACCTCTACGTCGCCGCGCTGCGCGAAGCGGCCGACGAGCTGGTGGCCCAGGTGACCTCGGTCGACGACCAGGTCGTCGACCCGCTGGCCCGGCTGGCCGTCTCGGTGCACGCCTACGTCGACTACGCCTCCGCGCACGCGACCGGCTTCATGACCCTGCTGCGCGGTGGGCCGGGCGCCGCGGAAGGGGAGGTCGGCGCCGTCGTCCAGTCGGTGCGCAACGCGCTCTACACCCGGCTGCTCGCCGGTCTCGGGGCCGCCAACCCGCGCCCGATCACCGCCGTGACGCTGCGCGCATGGATCGCCGTCGTGGAGACCGCCGCGCTGCACTGGCTCGAGCACCCGGAGCTCGAGCGCACCGAGCTCGAGGCCTACCTCGTCCAGGCCCTGCCCGCCCTGCTGGGCGCCGCCGAGCAGGTCCGCGCGGGAGGGTCGTGAGGTCGTTCGTCGCGTGGTTGCGCCGCCTGGTCCTCTCCCGGCGTACGCACGTCGCGGCCGCGGTCATCGGCATCGGTCTCGTCGGCGCCGCCACGGCGGTCGTCGTCGGCTCGCCGGTCGACCACAGCGTGGGCCCCGTCCAGGCACGCTTCGGCATCGGCTGGGCGTGGGACGGCGGCACCCGTGTCGGCATCGCACCCCTGGGGGCCGTGCGGTTCGACGACCACAGCGGCCCCGTGCGGCTCAACGTGCGCGTGACCGACCTCAGCATCGCCGACGTCCGCAAGACGTTCCAGGACCCGAGCAGCCTTACCTCGCTCGACGAGGAGGTCCGCAACGGCGTGGCGTCGGGCGTCCGCGAGGTGGCGATCCGCGCGCTGCTCATGGCGGTGATCGGAGCCGGGCTGCTGTCGGCGCTGGTCTTCCGGCGCTGGCGACCAGTCGTCGGCGCGGCGGCGACCGCGGTCGTGGCCCTCGGGGTCAGTGGCGGGATCGCGGCGCTGACGTTCCAGTCGCGGGCCCTGCTGGAGCCGCGCTACTCCGGGCTGCTCGTCGACGCGCCCGCGGCCGTCGGCGACGTGCGCAACATCGCCCAGCGGTTCACCCACTACGAGGACGAGCTCGGTGCGCTGGTGACGACGGTCTCCCGGCTCTACGACACGACCTCCACGCTCCCGGCGTACCAGCCGAAGGACGACGCGATCCGGGTGCTGCACGTCTCCGACCTGCACGACGACCCGCGCGGCATCGAGGTGATCCAGCGGCTGGTCAAGCAGTTCCACATCGACGTGGTGGCCGACACCGGCGACATCTCCGACCACGGCACCGCGTTGGAGAACCGCTACGTGCAGTTCATCCACGGGCTCGGCGTGCCCTACGTCTACGTCAAGGGCAACCACGACTCCTCGACGACGGTCGCCGGCGTGAAGGCGCAGGGGGCGAAGGTCCTCGACGACTCGACGCTGACGGTGGCGGGCCTGCGCTTCTTCGGGTCGCCCGACCCCCGCTTCACGCCCGACCAGCAGCGCGACGACGACTCGATGACCAAGGCCGAGCTGCAGCGGGACGGGGACAAGGTCGCCGGCATCCTCGCCGATCACGAGCCGCCGCCCGTCGACGTCGCGATGGTGCACGACCCGGCGATCGGCGGGCAGCTCGCCGGCGAGACACCGGTCGTGCTCGCCGGTCACCTGCACAAGCGTGGCGTCGTACGCCGGGACGGCACGATCATGCTGATCGAAGGATCCACCGGCGGCGCCGGCCTGCGCTCGCTCGACGGCGACACCCCGACGCCGCTCGAGTGCTCGATCCTCTACTTCGACCAGAAGGCGAAACAGCTGCA
>DASSTJ010000038.1:0-2446 GCA_035707965.1 Actinomycetales bacterium | reverse complement strand
GTGGGTGTGCCGCCGACCGCGGCCGACGGGTGCAGCGCCGCCGCGAGGTCGAGCAGGGTGGCGCCGTCCTGGACGACGCCGGTGACGTCGGTGGCCAGGTGCATCACGTTGGGCAGGTGCAGCACGAACGGCGACTCCGGCACGTTCATCGACGAGCAGTGCGGCGCGAGGGACTCCGCGACGGAGCGGACGGCGTACTCGTGCTCCTCCAGGTCCTTCGAGGACCGCGCCAGGGTCGCGGCGAGCGCCAGGTCGTGCTCGTCGTCGTTGGTACGGCGGATGGTGCCGGCCAGCACCCGTGAGGTGACCAGGCCGCGCTCACGGCGCACCAGCATCTCGGGGGTCGCCCCGAACAGGCCGTCGACGTGGAAGCTCCAGCACATGTCGTAGCCGTGCGCCAGCCGGCCCAGCGGGTAGCGGACGTCGACCTCCTGCTCGGCGGTCGCCAGGAGGTCGCGGGCCAGCACCACCTTCTCCATCTCGCCCGCGTTGATCCGCAGCACCGCCTCCCAGACCACGCCCTCCCAGTCGGCGGCGCTCAGCGAGCCGTCGGTGAAGCTGACGGCGGCCGGTGCGGCCGGCGCGGGCTGCGCGTCGAGGAGCGGCGGGACGAGGTCCGCCTCGCCGGTGCCGATGACGGTGAGCCAGCACCGGTCACCGCGCCGCCCGACGACCACGCGGGGCACCACCAGCACGCTGTCGCCGGGCTCGTCGGCGAAGGCGAAGCTGCCCAGGCACACCAGGCCGGTGCCGGGGATGCCGACCTCGTCCGCGACGGTGGCCTGCGCGGTGCTCTCGCGCCACCAGGTCGCCGCGTCGCCGAACCGGTCGGCCCCGGCGGTGCGGCACTCCGCGGCCACGCCCCACGCGACGATGCCCTCGCCCTTGCGCAGCCAGGCCATCGGCTGCTCGGAGGTCCCCGCCGGCGGCAGCAGCTCGACCAGGTCGCCCGGGTCCGGGATCTCCCGCGTGCGCGCGATGAGGGACGGGGTGCCGGTCACGAGGCGTCAGCCTACGCCGCGGCAGTCAGCAGCCAGAAACCGTGCTCAGCCACCGTCGCGCAGCTTCTTCAGGCGGCCGATGCAGGGGCCGCCCGGCTCGCCGGAGCCGGGCGTCTCGGTGATCAGCGGTACACCGGCCGTCGCCGGATGGGCGAGGAGCTCGATGAAGGCACCGTCCCCGATCGCGCCGTGCCCAACCTGCTCGTGCCGGTCGCGCAGCGACCCGCGCGGGTCCTTCGAGTCGTTCGCGTGCACGAGGCGGAGCCCTTCCGGAGCGATCTCCTCCAGGCGGTCGAGGGTCGCCGCCGTGCCGCCGGGCTCGTCGAGCGCCGCACCCGCGGCGAAGACGTGGCAGGTGTCCAGGCAGATCCCGACCCGCGGGTGCCGGTCGAGCGCGTCCAGGTACGCCGCCAGGTCGTCGACGCCGGCACAGAGCGACCGGCCCTGTCCAGCCGTCGGCTCCAGCAACAGCCAGGGCGAGTCGTCGTCGAGCTCGTCCAGCAGGGGGAGCAGCCCCTCGCGCACGCGGCCGAGCGCGGTGTCGAGATTCCCCTCGTCGACGCAGGACCCGGTGTGCACCACGACGCCCTCGGCACCGATGGCTGCCGCCCGGCGCAGGTTGTGCGCGACGCTGGCGACCGAGCGCTGGTACGTCGTCGGCGTCGGAGAGCCGAGGTTGACGAGGTACGGCGCGTGCACGAACGCGCGGAGCCCACGGTCGGCACAGGCGGCGCGGAACGCTTCGTCCACGGCCGGGTCGCCGGCGCTGAGCGCCCAGCCGCGAGGGTTCCCGGCGAACACCTGGAGCGTCTCGGCGCCGATCTCCGTGACGGTCCTCAGCGCCCCCGCCACGAGGCCCTTGCCGACCTTGACGTGGGAGCCGATCGGGTTGCGCACGCGGCCATCCTAGGTTCGGTAGGGCGGCGGTGCGGTTCACGGCCAGCCGGCCAGGGGCTCAGCGTCAGCGCTTCACCGGCTCACGACCAGTACACGACGACCTTGTCTCCCTCGTGCACCTGCCCGTAGAGCCACTTGATGCCGTCGTAGTCGCGCACGTTGACGCAGCCGTGCGAGGCGCCGTCGTAGCCACGGGCGGCGAAGTCGGAGGAGTAGTGCACCGCCTGGCCACGGCTGAAGAACATCGAGAACGGCATCGCGGAGCCGTACTCGTGGGAGACGTGGTCGATGTCCTTCCAGTACACCTCGAAGACGCCCTCACGAGTGGGGGTGTCGTTGATGGTCGAGCCGAACCGGACGTCGAGGGTCTTGCGCACCTTGCCGTCCACCACCCAGCGGAGCGTGCGGCTGGACTTGTCGATGCACAGCACCCGTCCGGTCCTGCAACGCGAGTCGAGGAGCCCGGGCGTGTTCCCCATCGGCGTGAGCCTGTTCTCCAGCTCCGCGGTGGACGGCTCGTGGGTCATCGCCCCGAGCCGGTCGAGCGT
>DASSTJ010000037.1:0-55249 GCA_035707965.1 Actinomycetales bacterium | reverse complement strand
TCCGTGCACGCCCGTGCGTGGCGCACGAGCTACGCCTCGCTGCTCCCCGAGCAGGCGCGCACCGCGCTCGAGCCCGCCGACCTGGCCGCCTCGTGGGCGCAGGCGATCTCTGCTCCTCCGACGCCACGCCACGAGGTGCTCGTCGCCACCGCCGAGGGCCAGGTCGTCGGCTTCGTCGCACTCGGGCCCGGGTCGGACGCCGACGCCCAGAACGGCTCGGACGCGGAGGTCGTCGTGCTGGTCGTCGACCCCGACGCGCAGGGCCGTGGCCACGGGTCTCGGCTCCTCAACGCCGGAGTGGAGACGCTGCGGGCAGGCGGGTTCACCAGGATCACGTGCTGGGTGCCGGACGCCGACGAGGCGCGTCGCCGCTTCCTGGAGTCCGCCGGCTTCGCCGCTGACGGGGCGACCCGGGTGCTCGACACGTCGGGCGACGGCAGCAGCACGGTGCGCGAGAGCCGGCTGGCGACCACCCTGTCGTGAGCAGGGCCGCCATGATCACCGAGGCCGGCGACAGCAGCAACCGGCCGGTGCGCCGGCAGTCACTGGCAGTCGGCGTGGCGACCGGCCTCTACGGCATCAGCTTCGGCGCCCTGGCGGTCGCCGCGGGCCTCACGCTCTGGCAGACGGTGGCGCTCTCCGTCCTGATGTTCACCGGCGGGTCCCAGTTCGCGTACGTCGGCGTGATCGGCGCAGGCGGAGGTGGCCCGGCCGCCGTCGGGGCTGCCACCCTGCTCGGAGCGCGCAACGGCGTCTACGGGCTCCAGCTGGCCGGTGCGCTGCGACCACGAGGCTGGCGCCGGCTCGTGGCGGCGCACCTGACGATCGACGAGTCCACGGCGGTCTCCGTCGCGCAACGGGGACGCGCCCACCAGCGTCTCGGCTTCTGGCTCACCGGTTCGGCGGTGTTCGTCTTCTGGAACGTCATGACGGCCGCCGGCGCCCTGCTGGGCGACCGACTCGGCGATCCGTCCCGCTACGGCCTGGACGCGATGGCCGCCGCCGCCTTCCTGGCCCTGCTGTGGCCACGGCTCACCCGACGTGAGCCGCAGGTCGTCGCGGTCGGCGCAGCCGTCGTCGCAGTGGTGTGCGTGCCGGTCGTCCCGGCGGGGCTCCCCGTGCTCGTGGCGGCCGTGGTGGCTCTCGCCGTGGCCGCCGTCGACCGGCGGCCCACCCGCCCGGAGGAGTCCGAGCCGGTTCGGCACGTCGAGGACCCGTCATGACCGCGTGGGCCTGGGTGCTGGTCGCGTGCGCGGCCGCCTACGTGGTGAAGCTGCTGGGCTATCTCGTGCCCGACGACCTGCTCGACCACCCGGTCGTCGTGCGGGTCAGCGGCTTGCTGCCCGTCGCACTGCTGGCGGCACTCGTGGCCGTGCAGACGGTGGCTGGCCCGCACGGCACCGTCGTCCTCGACGCCCGACTCGCGGGCGTGGCCGTGGCCGTCGTCGCGCTCCTGGTGCGGGCGCCCTTCCTCGTCGTCATCACGCTGGCCGCTGCAGCAGCCGCCGGCCTGCGCGCCCTGGGCTGGGCCGCGTGAGCGGCGGCGCGTCGGCCCGCGTCGTCGGGGTCGACGTCGCCCGTGCTCTGGCGCTGCTCGGCATGATGAGCGTCCACCTGCTGCCCGAGGTGCACGGCGACGGCACCCTGACGCCCGCCTTCGTCGTGTCGGCCGGACGCGCCTCGGCACTGTTCGCCGTCCTCGCCGGTGTGGGACTCGCGCTCGCCACCGGCGGGCCTCGACCGCGGCTTCGTCCGCGCCTTCGCGTCACGGCGGCGACGCTGACCCGGGCCGTCGTGGTAGCCCTGACCGGCCTGCTGCTGGCCACGCTGGGTCCACCGGTCGCTGTCATCCTCGTCAACTACGGGCTGCTCTTCGCGCTGGCCTGCCCGCTGCTGGGCGCCCGCCCTCGAACGCTGCTCGTGACGGCAGCTGCCTGGATCGTCGCGGCGCCGCTGCTCAGCCACGCCGTTCGCGGGCACCTGCCGACCGGGCCTGGTGACCAGCCCTCGCTCTCGACTCTCGGCGAGCCGGTCGAGATGCTGACCCACCTGCTGCTCACCGGCTACTACCCCGTGCTGCTGTGGGCGCCGTACGTGCTGGTCGGGCTCGCTGTCGGTCGGCTCCGTCTCGACGACCGGGTCACGGTCGCCCGCATCGCGCTCGCCGGCCTGCTCCTCGCGTCGGCCGCGCGCATCGTCTCTGACGTCCTCCTGCGGTGGCGAGGCTGGGCTGCTCTCGACGCCGCCGGCCCGCTGGGCGTCATGCAGCCACAGCTCGGCCTGGACCAGCTGCAGTCACGTGGCCAGTACGGCGTGCCTCCGACGACGACGTGGTGGTGGCAGGCGGTCGCCTCCCCGCACACCGGCACACCGTTCGACCTGGCTACGACGATCGGCACCGCGCTGGTCGTCATCGGTGTCTGCGTGCTGCTGGCACAGGCCGCGGCCCGGACGTCGTCCGCCTGGCTCTCGGCACCTCGGTGGGCGATCGCCGTGCTGGCGGCGGCGGGCTCGATGACCCTCACCCTGTACAGCCTGCACGTCGTGGCGGCCGACGCGACCGTGGGGACGGTGACCAGCGACTCGGCTCGGGGGCGCCTGCTCCTGACGCACGTGATCGCCGCCCTCCTGGTGGCCGTCCTCTGGAAGGCACCGCGGCCGAACCGTTGGCGCGCCGGGCCCACCGCGCGAGCAGGCCGTGCCGTTGGCCTGCCCGGGCTCGCCGTCGGGCGGCGGGGCCCGCTCGAGGCGGTGGTCGCGTGGGCCAGCACGCTCGCGGCCGACGCCGCGGAGCGGCACGCCACGACGGGTGCCGTCGACGCCACGGACCGACCTGAGCTCGGGGCGGAGGGGAGTCAGGCGCCGACGGGAGAGACCGCGCCGCCCTGACGTGCCTCCGAAGGTCCCGCGGCCGACGACGCCGGCGGCGCCGCGGACGAGCGGACCACCAGCTGGGTCGGCACGGTCAGGACCTCCGTGCTCGGGTCGTGCTGCCCGTGGCGCGCGAGCTCGTCCAGCAGCAGACGACTGGCCTGCTCTCCCTCGTGCTGCACCGGCTGGGCGACCGTCGTGAGCCCGTGCACCCAGGCGTGCTCGTGGTCGTCGACGCCGACGACGGACAGCTGCTCGGGCACGCGCACGCCGAGCCGCCCGGCAGTGTGCAGCACGCCCATGGCCATCTCGTCCGACGCCACGAACACCGCCGTCGGAGCCGGAGTCGTGCGCAGGAGCTCCTCACCGGCCACCGCTCCCCCACGAACCGTCCAGTCCGCCGAGAGGACATGGCGGGGGTCGACGGTGAGTCTGTTGGCCTGCATCACCTCCTCGTACCCGCGGCGCCGGTCGGACGGCGTGACGAAGTCGGGGTGGGGTGTCGGCTCACCGCCGATGAACCCGATCCGCCGGTGACCGAGGTCGACCAGGTACTGGGTGGCGGTTCGGGCCACCCCCACGTCGTCGATGCGGACGCTCGCCCACCCGTCCGTGTGCGTGCCGACGGTCACGACCGGCAGCCGGAGCCGACGCAGCAGGTCGAGCTCGACGTCGTGCAGCTGCAGGCTCAGCACCAGCACCGCGTCGACCCGCTTCGACAGCATGCGCGAGTCGAGCAGCAGCGTGCGCTGCGGACCGTTGTCGCCGACGTCCAGCAGCAGCACGTGGTAGCCGTGCTCGCGCAGCACCCGGGACGCGCCGCTGATGAGCTGCGCGAAGTACCAACGCGTCACGTACGGCACGACGACCCCGACGACGCGCGTCTTGCCGGACGCCAGGCTGGCTGCCGTCGGAGACGCGACGTAGTCCAGCTCGGCCGCCGCCGCCAGGACCCGGGCCCGGGTGTGCTCGCTCACCTTCGGGAGGCCCCGCAGGGCGCGCGACACCGTCGCCGTCGACACCCCTGCGACCCGAGCGACGTCCTCGATCCTGCTCATGGACTCCAGTCGTCTCGCTCTCTGGCTCCTCAGCCCTTGAGGCCGCCGGCCAGGAGGCCGCGGACGAAGTAGCGCTGCAGGCCCAGGAAGACGAGCAGCGGCACGATGATCGAGATGAAGGCTCCCGCGGACAACAGATACCACGCCGTTCCGCGGGTGCCGGAGAGCTCCGCCACTCGCACGGTCAGCGGTGCCAGCTCGGGCGTCCCCCCGAGGAACACCAGCGACACCAGGAGGTCGTTCCAGACCCACAGGAACTGGAAGATGCCGAACGCCGCCAGTGCGGGCGTCATCAGCGGCATGAGGACGCCGAAGAAGATGCGGATGTGGCCGGCGCCGTCCACCTTGGCGGCCTCGACCAGCTCTCCCGGGATCTCGCGCATGAAGTTGTGGAGCAGGAAGACCGCGAGCGGCAGCGCGAAGATGGTGTGCGCGACCCAGACGCTCCAGTAGGTGCCGCTGAAGTGCAGCTGCTTCGTGAACATCGTGAGCAGCGGGATCATCGTGACCTGGATGGGCACGATCTGCAGGGCGAAGACGGCCACGAACAACCAGTCCCGCCCGGGGAACCTCATCCAGGCGAAGGCGTACGCGGCGAGAGACGCCAGCAGGATCGGCAGCAGCACGGCCGGCACGGTGATGACCACGCTGTTGACGAAGAACTGCCCGAGGCTGTTCGTCGAGCCACCCGTGAGCGCCTGTCGGTAGTTGTCCAGCGTGAAGCTCGGGTTCGTGAAGGCAGTCCACCAGCCGGAGGTGTTGATGTCCTTGGCCGATCTGAACGACGTCACGAACAGGCCGAACGTGGGGATCGTCCAGACGATCCCGATGACGATGGCGACGACCGTGGCCATGCGGGAGCTCAAGGTCTTGCGCGCGCGGTGCGCCGTCCCCCGGCGGTTGGGCGTGTCGACGGTGACCGGGGCGTCGGCGATGGCGGGGGTCGTGGTGCTCATCAGGCCGCCTTCCGGAGCTGGCGCACGTTGTAGACGACGATCGGGACCACCATGACGAACAGGAGCACAGCGAGGGCGGCGCCCAGCCCGATGTTGTTGTACCGGAAGCTCTGGTTGTAGAACTCGAAGGCCACGATGTTCGTGTTGAACTGCCCACCGGTCATCGTGCGCACGATGTCGAAGATCTTCAGCGTCGCGATGCCGATCGTGGTGAGCACCACGATCACCGCCGGACGGATGCTCGGCAGCGTGACGAAGCGGAACATCTGCAACGGGCCGACGCCGTCGAGACGTGCGGCCTCCACGATGTCGTCCGGGATCGCCTTGATCGCGGCAGAGAGGATCACCATGGCGAAACCGGCCTGGATCCAGACCAGCACGACGATGAGGAACAGCGTGTTCCACGGGTCGCCCAGCAGGAAGTTGTGGGTGTCGAAGCCCAGCTTGGACAGGACGGCGTTCAGGAAGCCGATCTGCGGCCGGAACTTCGGCCGGTACTCGTAGACGAAGCGCCAGATGATCGAGGCGCCGACGAGGGAGATCGACATGGGCAGGAAGATGAGCGCCTTCGCGAGCGCCTCTCCGCGTGCCTTGTCGACCAGCACGGCGTACAGCAGGCCGATGGCAGTGGCCGCGAACGGCACGATCGCGACCCAGACCACCGTGTTGATGATGACTCGCAGCAGCTCGGACTCGGTGAAGATCGACACGTAGTTGTCGAAGCCGACGAACTTCGTGCTGTCGCCGTTGCGGAACGACTCCACGACGGTGCGGATGGCCGGGTACAGGAGGCCCACGGCCAGGAAGATCAGGACCGGCCCGACGAACGACGCCGCCTGGACCTTGTCTCCGCGCTTGCCACCGAACCTGCTGGCGATCACCAGGACGCCGATGAACACGACACCGAAGACGGCGATCGCGAGGAGCATCTGGCCGAACTTCTCACCGACGGACATGAGGTCACTCCTTGCCAGGGTGACCGTCCGGCGGGCACGGCTCGCGCCGCGCCCGCCGGACGGGATCGATCCTGTCGTGGTCCGGCAGCCGGACCAGGTGGCTAGCCGGTCAGGCTAGCTCTTGGGCCAGGACTGCTCGATGTAGTTCAGCGTGTCCGTGTCGCTCTTGCCGGTGATCCAGTCGGTCATGCCCTTCCAGAACGTCCCGGCACCCACGGCACCCGGCATCATGTCGGAGCCGTCGAACCGGAACACGGCCTTCGGGTCCTGCAGGATCTGCGCGGACAGCTGGTCGATCGGGCTGACCAGGTTGTCGACCTTGAGGCCCTTGTTGGCGCTCACCCAGCCGCCGGCCGGGGTGGCCTTCGCCTTGTTGTTGGCCCACGTGTCGGACGACAGGTAGGTCTGGAAGGCCTGGACCTCCGGACGGTCCGCGAAGGCGGCCACGAACTCGCCACCACCGAGGACCGGCTTGCCCTGAGCCGGGTCGACCGCCGGGAAGTAGAAGGCCCAGACGTCGCCGTCCTTGGCAACCTTCGTGCCCTCCGGCCAGTTGGCCGCGTAGAACGACGCCTGGCGGTGCATGTAGCACGAACCGTCCAGGATCGGCAGACCCGCGTCCTGGAAGGTCGTCGTGGCGATGCTCTTCACACCACCCAGACCACCGTTGACGTACTTCTCGTTCTTCAGGATCGCCGCGTCCTTGCCGAGCGCCTCCACGACCTTCGGGTCGTTGAACGGGATCTCGTGGGAGACCCACTTGTCGTACACGTCGGCACCCGCGGTGCGGAGCAGCGTGTCCTCCAGCCAGTCGGTGGCCGGCCAACCGGTGGCGTCGCCGGAACCGATGCCCGCGCACCACGGCTTCACGCCGTCCTTGCTCTTGGTGTCGTTGGCGATCTTCTCGGTGAGCTGCATCATCTCGTCCCACGTCTGCGGGACCTGGTAGCCGGCGTCCGCGAACGCCTTGGGCGAGTACCAGACGAACGACTTCACGTTGGCGCCGAGCGGTGCGGCGTACAGCGTGCCGTCGACGGAGCCGTAGCCCCGCCAGTCCTTGCCGAACCACTTGTCGACGTTGTCGGACACGCCCTGCGGAGCCTTCACGACCTTGCCGGTGGCGACGAGCGTCTGCAGGAGGCCGGGCTGCGGGATGAACGCGATGTCAGGAGCGTTGCCGCTCTTGACGCGGACCGGCAGCTGCGCCTCGAACTCCTTGGAGCCCTCGTACTTGATCTTGGCCCCGGTGCACTGCTCGAACGGCTTGTACGAGTCGATCTGCGGCTGGTCCTCCGGCGCGACGATCGACGTGTAGATCGACACCGTCTTGCCCTTGAGGTCGCCGTACTGCGAGTAGTCGGCGCAGTCGGTGCTGTTCTTGCCGTTGTCGCCGCTCGCGCCGGTGGAGCCGTCCCCGCCGCAGGCCGCGAGGGCGAGGGACAGCCCGATCATGCCGGCCAGGGCAATGGTCTTGCGAGGGGCCATGAGGCCCTCCTCCCGTCTGCTCCCCGTCGCCGACGCCGGACGCGTCGGTCGTCGATGGGGGTTGTGCTGCCCGAACGTAGTAAGCGCTGTCATCGGGTGCAACCGCTTACGGTAACAATTGGGCAACGCCACTGGGGCGGGTCTGCGGCGCGACCGACCAGGGTCCTTCGTCCCACGGACGGCGTGCCGCCGTCGCGGCGTGAGGCGCTCGCCTAGGGTCGGCTCGTCTCGTGCAGCTCGATGGCGTGCCGGACGGCGGCACGCGCCCGTCGCCGGTCGCCGGCGGCGTCGTAGGCCGTGCCGAGCCGGAACCAGACGGCCCAGTCGTCCGGTGCCTGCTCGGCGTCCCGGCGGAAGGCCTCGAACGCCACGTCGGCGGCGGCCCGGTCGACACGGCCGCTGGGGCGACGCGGGAGGTCGTCGACCGGCAGCCGGCCCTGCTCGACGAGCTCGCGAGCGAGGCGCTCGGTCGCCAGCCCGAAGCGCAGCTCGCGCCAGATGGCGTACCCGGCGACCAGCGGCAGGACGACGACCGACAGTCCCAGTGCCACCGCGACCGGCCGCCCGTCCAGGACCAGCAGGACACCACGCCACCCGATCGTCACGGCGTAGAACGCGAACGCCAGGACGAGGGCACCGACGACCAGCTTCGCCTTCACGGCGTCCCCCACGCACTTCTGATGCGTTCCGCACGTCTCTGCCGCCGCTGAGAGGGGGCAAACGCGTCAGAAGTTGCGCGCAGCGCCGTCACGGGAGGTCGAGCACGTGCTCGAGACCCACGGTGAGGCCGGGTCGGGCGGCGATCGCCCGCACCGCCGAGAGGATGCCGGGCACGAAGGCCGCACGCTCGAACGAGTCGTGCCGCAGGGTCAGCTGCTCCCCGGGGCTGCCGAGCAGCACCTCCTCGTGGGCCACGAGACCGCGCAGCCGGACCGAGTGCACGTGGATGCCGTCGACGACGGCGCCTCGTGCCCCACCGGGATCCGAGGCCGTGGCGTCCGGGACCGGGCCCGCACCGGCCGCGCGCCGAGCCTGGCCGATGACGTGCGCAGTGCGGGTGGCGGTGCCGCTCGGCGCATCGACCTTGTCCGGGTGGTGCAGCTCGACGACCTCGACCGACTCGTAGAACCGCGCTGCCTGCGCGGCGAAGCGCATCATCAGCACGGCCCCGACCGAGAAGTTCGGCGCGACCAGCACACCGACGCCGGGCCGCTCCTGCAGCGCGTCCTTCACCTGGGCCAGGCGGTCGTCGTCCCACCCCGTCGTGCCGACGACCACGTGCACGCCGCGCCGCACGCAGTGCAGGACGACGTCCAGCGTGGCTGAGGGTACGGAGAAGTCGACAGCGACGCTGGCACCCGCGAGGTCGCCGAGGTCGTCCCCGCGGCCGAAGGCGCCGACCAGCGCCATGTCGCCCGAGTCCTCGACGGCGCGGCAGGTCTCGCTGCCCATGCGGCCAGAGGCGCCCACGACGGCGACTGCGAGGGTGGGTGCGGGCACGAGGCGATCGTATCCGGGCCCTCGTGCCGTCCGGCGAGTGGACGCCCGGGCCGCCAGCGGGCGCCCGTCGTCGGGCGCCCGCCGTCGGCGGTTCAGCCGTTCGGCACGAACATCGCTCGGGCGCGCCAGCTGCCGTCGTTGCTCACGACCGTCGGGGCACCCGTCACCGCTCCACCACCGAAGGGCACGGTCCGCAGCGCCCCGTCCTGAGCCGATCCGTAGAGGATGCGACCGCCCGCGAGCGTCAGGCCGCTCACCTGCGAGAAGTCCACGCCGCCGGCGTCGGCCACGAACGTCTGCGCGCCCACGACCTGGCTCTCCGGCGTGAAGTACCGGTAGTACAGCTTGCTGTCGTTGAACAGCGTGTAGTAGATCCGGTTCAGCGACGGGTCGAAGAACATGCCGGTCATGTTCGCGATGGCGAACGGGATGCGTTCCCCGGTGTCGGGGTCGTCGTACAGGTTCACTGTCCGCTGGGCGCCCACCGCCGCTGTGGACGCGTTGAACGTGCGGCTGTAGAGGCCGCCGTCCGCGAGCCCGTAGTACAGCGTGCCGTTGGCCAGGAAGGCTCCGCGCAGAGTGGACCAGTCCAGCGCGGTGCTCGCCGTCGTGGCCGCGCCGGTCGGCGCGCCAGAGGATCCCAGCGGACGCTTGGTCAGAGGCGTCGGCGCAGCGGTGCCGCCGGCGATGGACGGGTCGACGATCTCGATCGCGTTGATGAGGGGGTTCTCGACGACCGCGGTGAGATCGATGTCGACGTTGCCGTCGCTGGTGATCCGGAAGGACCTCATGGTGCCGCGGTGGTCGCCCGTCGCGGCGACGATGTCGAAGTCGTTCAGCACCGTGCTGCCGTCGATCGCCACGTCGAAGACCCGCTGCCCGACGGAGCTCGTGCCGGAGTACTGGTTGGCGAAGTAGAGGCGCACGTCGACGGTCCGCCCCGCTGCCACCGGGAAGTCCCAGCTCTGCGCACCCCACCGCTCGTCGGCGAAGACGTCCGGCGGGGTGGACGACGGCACGGTGCTGTCGAAGGGGACGCTGGCACCCCAGGACGCGACGTTGCCGCCGCTGACGAAGCCGGAGTCGCCGACCCAGTCCGGACCGCTGTCGGCAGCCTGCAGCGGCGCCCCGGCCGCGTTCACCCGGTAGAGGACACCGGAGGTGGCGGCGGGCGCCCGGGTCGCCAGGTAGACCGTGTTCGGCAGCGCCGCTGGGGGAACGACCGGAACGGCCCGACCACCCGCGAGCGGCAGGAACGCGATGCGCTGGCGCAGCTGGCGAGCGAACTTCTTCGTGTCGCTACCGACCCACAGTCCGGTGGGGGTGGCGAACAGGGCCTGGGCGCCCTTCCCGCGCGTGCGACCAGGGTTCCACGACAACGGCAGTCCGTTGACCGGGTCGAGAGCGGCGATGCCTTCGCGGGGAACCGCCCCAGGACCGGCCTGGTCGCCCTGGAACGGGTTGTTCTCCCAGCGCATGTGACCACCGACGTAGATGGCCGTGCCAGTGACCGCGACGCCGTACGTGGTGTCGCCGCCGGTGTAGTCCGCCCAGGTCGGGTCGTTCCCAGCGCCGTTGGTCTCCCACCGGGTCGTCGTGTCGCAGAGCGTGCCCACGGGGCTGCCGCCACCGAAGGCGCCCGTGGAGGTGACGGCGAAGTAGGAGCCGTCCGGAGCGAAGTCCACGTCCCGCATGAAGGTGTCGAAGATCGAGGCGCAGTTCGGGTTGTGGTCCCGGTCGTAGCGGTTCGTGGACCAGGCGGCGACGCTGGCCGCCCCCGTGCCAGGGGTGTTCAGCATGGCGATCTGCGGACGCGTCAAGCCGCCCACCGTCGTGAAGTTCCCGACGGCCACCAGCTTGGTGCCGTCGGGGGTCACGTCGAACCTCTTGATGTTCGTCGTCCCGCCGTTGTACTGACCGGTGAACGGCACGTTGACGTCGGGAAGCACCGCTCCCGTGCTGCTGTTGAGCGCGGCCAGCGCGCTGCGACTGCTGGTCGTGCCGGACTTGATCGACGTGAACGCGCCCCCGACGTACAGGCGGGTGCCCCGGACGACCACCTCGTTGACCGACTTGTTCGGGACGGCGGTGAAGCCCGACACCACGGCACCAGCCGCCGTGAGCTTGACGAGCCGCTTGATCGCCGAGCTGCCACCGACCGACCCGAAGCTGCCGCCCACGTAGACGTAGGTGCCGTCGGTGTCGAGGGAGTTGACCGCTCCGCCCAGGTTGGGGTTGAAGGTCGGATCGATCTGCCCGGTGGTCGCGTCGAACGCGAACAGCCGGTTGCGGGTGATGTCTGCGCTCGTCGCCGTCTGACGCACGGTCGTGAAGGTTCCGCCAGCGATGATCTTGTTGCCCACCTGGGTGATGGCGACGACCGAGCCGTTCATGACCTGCGGCGTGAAGGACGCGGGTGAGTCGGAGACCATGGTCGGCTGCGATGCGTTGACCGCACTGGCCGGACCGCTGCTCAGGACGACAGGCAGCACGAGCGCCGCTGCGGCCGCAAGAGCAGCCCCCGCTCTCGTGCGCCTCGATGGGATGACTCCACGGCGATCGGTCGTACGGATCTGGAGGTTCATGGACGCTCCCGCGAGACGCAGGCCCGGCCGGCCGGCCAGGTCCTCGATGGGCGACCGTACTCACACGGCCCGCGAGCCGTCAGGCGTTCGGCTGATCTGGGGTCTTCTCGACGCCGTGTCGTCGCACCGGGTCAGGACCGATGTACCCAGCGCGACCGACAGCCGCCCCCGACAGGTTCTCAGTAGGTGAAGCGCCGATCCGGGTCGAACGGACCGACCACGGCCAGCGAGCGCGGTCGTGCGGCCAGCTCGGCGGCGACCGCCTGCACGTCGGCACCGGTGACGGCGTCGATGCGGGCCAGCGCCTCGTCGAGACCGACGTACTCGCCGTAGACCAGCTCGGCCTTGCCCAGGCGCGACATCCGCGAGCCCGAGTCCTCCATGCCCAGGACCAACCCACCACGCAGCTGGCCGATACCGCGCGCGAGCTCGTCGGCCTGGATACCGCCCTCGGCGACCTTCTCGAGCTCGGCGCTCATCAGCTCGACCACCTGCTGGGCCTTGCCGGGGGTGCAGCCGGCATAGAGGCCCAGGTACCCGGAGTCGGAGTAGGCCGACGTGAAGGAGTACACGGAGTAGGCCAGCCCCCGCCGCTCCCGGATCTCCTGGAAGAGTCGGCTGCTCATGCCGCCGCCCAGCACCGCGTTGAGGACCCACAGCGCGTAGCGCCGCTCGTCCGTCGCCGTCAGCGCGGTCGTGCCGAGCACCACGTTGGCCTGCTCGGTGGGACGGCGGACCACGACGCTGCGCCCAGCACCGTGCCCGGCGGTCACCGTGGTTCCCAGTCGGCGCTCCGCCGGCTGGGCTGACTCGTCGAACGGCAGCCCGCTGCGCTGCAGCTCGGCCTGCAGGAGCGCGCAGAGCCGGTCGTGGTCGACCGACCCGGCCGCCGTGAACACCAGCGTGTCGGGCGTGTAGTGCCGGCGATAGTGACCAGCCACGTGCGTGGCGTCGATCTCGGAGATCGTCTGCGGCGTGCCGCCGATGGGCCGGCCCAGCGGGTGGTCGCCCAGCACGGCCTCCGCGATGCGCTCGTGGACGACGTCCGAGGGGTCGTCGTCGTTCATGGCGAGCTCTTCGAGGATGACGCCGCGCTCGCTGGCGACGTCCTCCGGAGCGAGCGTCGCGCTGGTCACCATGTCGGTGATGACGTCGGCTGCCAGGGGCAGGTCCTCGTCGAGCACGCGGGCGTAGTAGCAGGTGTGCTCCTTGGCGGTGACGGCGTTGGCCTCACCACCGACCTCGTCGAACGCCACGGCGATGTCCAGCGCGCTGCGACGGCTCGTGCCCTTGAACAGCAGGTGCTCGAGGAAGTGCGTCGCGCCGTGGTACCCCTCGGCCTCGTCGCGGCTGCCCACGCCGACCCAGCAGCCGAGCGTGGCGGAGCGCATGCCCGGCATGTGCTCGGTGAGAACGCGCACCCCGCCAGGGAGGACGGTGCGGCGCACGAGCGCGCCGTCCGCCTCCCCGGCGAGGGTGGTGCTGGTGGCCCCGTCGCCGGTCGGGCTGGTGCCGCGCGTCAGCGGCAGCGGGACCGGGGGCACGTCAGACGCTCGCCGGCGCGTCCGCGTCGGTCACGTCCGTGGTCCCGTCTGCGCCAGCGTCCTTGCCGGCATCCTCGCCGACGACCGCACCGAGGCTGAGCTTGCCGCGCGGGTCGATCTCCTTGAGCTCGACCTGGACCTTCTGGCCCACGGACAGGACGTCGTCCACGCTGTCGATGCGCTTGCCACCGACGAGCTTGCGGATCTCGGAGATGTGCAGCAGCCCGTCCTTGCCCGGGAGCAGGCTGATGAAGGCGCCGAACGTGGTCGTCTTGACGACGGTGCCCAGGAACCGCTCGCCGACCTCGGGCATCTGCGGGTTGGCGATGGCGTTGATCATCGAGCGGGCCGCCTCGGCGGACGGGCCGTCGGTCGCGCCGATGTACACCGTGCCGTCGTCCTCGATCGAGATCTGGGCGCCCGTGTCGTCCTGGATCTGGTTGATCATCTTGCCCTTGGGCCCGATGACCTCGCCGATCTTGTCGACCGGGACCCGGACCGAGATGACCCGCGGCGCGTACGGCGACATCTCGTCCGGGGCGTCGATGGCCTCGGCCATGACGTCCAGGATGTGCAGCCGGGCCTCACGGGCCTGCGTCAGCGCGCCACCCAGGACCGACGCCGGGATGCCGTCGAGCTTGGTGTCGAGCTGGATGGCGGTGACGAACTCCTTGGTGCCGGCGACCTTGAAGTCCATGTCGCCGAACGCGTCCTCCGCGCCGAGGATGTCGGTGAGTGCCGCGTACCGAGTCTCAGCCTCGCCGCCGTCATCGTCGACGGTGTCGGACACCAGGCCCATCGCGATGCCCGCGACCGGGGCCTTCAGTGGCACGCCGGCGTTGAGCAGCGCCAGCGTCGACGCGCACACCGAGCCCATGGACGTCGAACCGTTGGAGCCCAGCGCCTCGCTGACCTGACGGATGGCGTACGGGAACTCCTCGCGGCTCGGCAGCACGGGCACCAGGGCCCGCTCGGCCAAGGCGCCGTGACCGATCTCGCGACGCTTCGGTGAACCGACGCGACCGGTCTCACCAGTGCTGAACGGCGGGAAGTTGTAGTTGTGCATGTACCGCTTGCGCGTCTCGGGCGAGAGCGTGTCGAGCTGCTGCTCCATGCGCAGCATGTTCAGCGTGGTGATGCCGAGGATCTGGGTCTCGCCGCGCTCGAACAGCGCCGAGCCGTGCACCCGGGGGACGACCTCGACCTCGGCCGAGAGCTGACGGATGTCGGACAGGCCGCGACCGTCGATGCGCACGTGGTCGCGCAGGATGCGCTGGCGCACCAACTTCTTCTGGACGCTGCGGTAAGCGGCGGACAGCTCCTTCTCGCGGCCTTCGAAGCGCTCGGCCAGCTGGTCGAGCACCTGCGACTTGATCTCGTCCAGACGGCTCTCGCGGTCGGCCTTGCCGGCGATCCGCAGCGCCTGCTCCAGGTCAGAGCTGGCAGCCTGCTCGACGGCGGTGTAGGCGTCCTCGAGGTACTCGGGGAAGAGCGGGAAGTCCTGCGTCGCCTTGGCGGCCTTGCCTGCAAGGGACCTCTGCGCCTGGCAGAGCTGGGCGATGAACGGCTTGGCGGCCTCGAGGCCCTGGGCCACGACCTCCTCGGTGGGAGCGCCGACCCCGTCACCCTTGATGAGCGACCAGGCGTTCTCGGTGGCCTCCGCCTCCACCATCATGATCGCGACGTCGTTGCCGTCCTTGGTCTGCACCTCGCGGCCGGCCACGACCATGTCGAAGACCGCACGCTCCATCTGGGAGTGGTGCGGGAAGGCGACCCACTGGCCGTCGATGAGCGCGACACGGGTCGCGCCGATCGGGCCGCTGAACGGCAGCCCGGACAGCTGCGTCGACATCGACGCCGCGTTCATCGCGAGGACGTCGTACCGGTGGTCGGGGTTGAGCGCCAGCACGGTGATGACGACCTGAACCTCGTTGCGCAGCCCCTTGACGAAGGTCGGGCGCAGCGGGCGGTCGATGAGCCGGCAGGTGAGGATCGCGTCCGTGCTGGGACGGCCCTCGCGGCGGAAGAAGGAGCCGGGGATGCGGCCGGCCGCGTACATCTTCTCCTCGACGTCGATGGTCAGGGGGAAGAAGTCGAAGTGGTCCTTCGGGTGCTTGCCCACCGTGGTGGCGGACAGGAGCATCGTGTCGTCGTCGAGGTAAGCGACGGCGCTGCCGGCCGCCTGCCGGGCGAGCCGGCCCGTCTCGAAGCGCACGGTGCGCTTGCCGAAGCTGCCGTTGTCGAGAACCGTCTCGACGAACTGGATGTCGGGACCCTCCATGTCGGGTCACTCTCCGTTTCTGTGTCGGTCAGGCCGGCCGTGCGGCCGGCCCGGCGCGCCGACGACGGAGACGGTCCTGGACCCGGTCTTCGATCGAGGCCGACGGCCGATCCCGCGACGCGGGCTCCGGCGGCCACTACCGAGGACCGGTGCGGAACGTCCGTCGTCCGGCGCTGGTACTGGTGGTGCAGTCGCTGTGAAGTTGTGTCCGGTGCGAAGCAGGCCGACGCTCGTCAGGTATGACGAAGGAGCGGCCCCAGGATCGGGGCCGCTCCCCGTCGGCGAGTCAGCGGCGCAGGCCCAGCCGCTCGATGAGCGACCGGTAGCGGTTGATGTCCTTGTCCTTCAGGTAGTTCAGCAGCCGACGGCGCTGACCGACCAGCAGGAGCAGACCACGACGGCTGTGGTGGTCGTGCTTGTGCTCCTTGAGGTGCTCCGTGAGGTCGGCGATGCGCCGGCTCAGCATGGCCACCTGCACCTCGGGGGAACCGGTGTCGCCCTCGTGCGTGGCGTACTCGGTCATGATCTGCTGCTTGATGGCGGCGTCGAGGGGCACGGTTCTCCTTGGGGTGTCGTTGCGCGGCGCTCCGGGGCGAGTCCACCCGGGCTCTCTGGGTCCGCGGCCGTTCTGACGGCGACGTCCAGCCTATCAGCCTCGGGAGGTGTCCCCGTCATCCGCACCGAGGCCCGCAGCCTGCTCGTGACCAGGCACGACGAGGTGGCCGAGGACGCGACGACACGCCTCCACGTCGTCCCGCATCTGGGCCACCAACGCCTCGACGGAGTCGAACCGTTCGGTCGGCCGGAGCCGCTCCACGAGCTCCAGCGCCACCGGCTCGCCGTAGAGGTCCAGGTCCGTTCGGTCGAGGACGTACGCCTCGACCCGACGGCTCTCACCGTCGAAGGTGGGGTTCGTGCCGATCGAGACCGCCGCCGGCAGCATGCGGTCCGGGTCGCTGTCGGGCAGGGTCCGGCGCAGCATCCAGCCGGCGTAGACCCCGTCCGCCGGCACCAGCCCCTCGACGGGCTCGCCGAGGTTGGCCGTCGGGAACCCCAGCTCGCGCCCGCGGTGGTCGCCGTGCACGACGGTGCCGGCCAGGCGGTGCGGTCGAGCCAGGACCGCGGCCGCGTCCGCGACGTCGCCGCCGAGCAGCAGCTCGCGGACCCAGGACGACGACCACCGGCGGTCGGCGGACTCGGGGTGCCGGTCGCCCAGGACCTCGACCGCGAAGCCCAGCTCGGCGCCCAGCGCCTGGAGGGTGCCGACATCGCCGCTGTTGCGGTGCCCGAACCGGGTGTCGCGCCCCACCACCACGGTGCGCGCCCCGAGTGTCGCCACCAGGACGCGCTCGACGAACTCCCGGGGGCTCCACGTGGCGAGCTCTCGGGTGAACTCCATGACCAGCACCGCGTCCAGACCGGTCGACGCCATCAGCTCCAGTCGCTGGCGGAGGCTGGTGATGAGCGCGGGCGCGCGATCCGGGTGCAGCACCTGGAGGGGGTGCGGGTCGAACGTGATGGCGACCGCCCGGCCCCCGACGGCTCGAGCCCTGGTGACCACCTCGCCGAGCACCGCCCGGTGGCCGGCGTGCACCCCGTCGAAGTTGCCCAGCGTGACGATCGACGGTCCGTAGCCCGCAGGCACCTCCTGCAGCTCGTTCCACCGCTCCACGCGTCGTGCCTTCCGCTCCGTCGGGTCGTCCGCCTGGCTGGCGCCGGGGACCACTGTGCCACCTGACGAGCCACGGTGATCGACCCCTTCCCACCAGGAGCCTTTTGGCCCTAGTTTGCGAGGTTCACCCGAACCATCGGGAACATCACAGGAGAGTGGCATGCGCAGATCCGTCGTCCTCACCTTCACCTCGGCCGCCGCCCTGGCGGCCACGACCGCAGTCCTCCCGTCCGTCGCCGACGCCGTGACGCCCACCGGCGCCCACCCGGCCAGGACCACGACCACCTCGGGAGCACAGGACTACATCGTCCTGTACTCGTCACCGTCGGCCGCGAAGGCGGCCCGCGCCGCTATCACCGCTGCAGGAGGCACGGTGGTGTCGGAGAACGGCGAGGTGGGCTACGCCGTCGCGCGCAGCAGCGACGCCGCATTCGCCTCCCGCGTATCCGGCTCCGGGGCCGTCGTGGGAGCGGCCCGCGACCGCGTCATCGGCTATGCGCCGACGGAGAAGCGGGCCAGCGCGGCGGCGCAGCAACGCACCAAGGCGTCCGACCTCGAACGACTGACCGAGGTGCGGTCCCAGAAGCGCCCGGCAGGCCAGAAGGACGCCGCTGCCGTGCCGGACGCCGAGCCGCTCGCCAACCGCCAGTGGGACATGCGGCAGATCGGAGCCACGCCGAACGGCTCCTACCGTGTGCAGCCCGGCAGCAAGGGGGTGCGCGTCGGCATCATCGACACGGGCATCGACGGGTCGCACCCCGACGTCGCGGCCAACTTCGACGCCGCGCTGTCCCACAACTTCGTCACCGACAACCCGGCCATCGACGGTCCGTGCGAGCACCCGTCCTGCGTGGACCCGGTGGACGAGGACGACAACGAGCACGGCACGCACGTGGCGAGCACGATCGGCGCGCCGATCAACGGCATCGGGATCGCCGGTGTCGCGCCCAACGTGACACTGCTGAACCTTCGGGCGGGTCAGGACTCCGGCTACTTCTTCCTGCAGCCGACGCTCGAGGCCATCACCTACGCGGCCGACATCGGGGTCGACGTCATCAACATGAGCTTCTACGTCGACCCGTGGCTCTTCAACTGCGTCGACAACCCGGCCGACTCCCCGGCGGAGCGCACGGAGCAGCGGGTCATCCGAGAGACGACGCAACGGGCGCTCGACTACGCACGCCGGCACGGCGTGCTGCCGATCGCGGCCATGGGCAACGAGTTCACCGACCTGGGTCACCCGGTGGAGGACACGACCAGCCCTGACTTCCCGGCGGGCGCCGCGAAGACGCGCCAGATCGACAACTCGTGCATCACGGTGCCGACGGAGAGCAAGGGCGTCGTGTCGGTGAGCTCGATCGGTCCGTCGACCCGGCTCGCGTACTACTCCAACTACGGCACCGAGCAGACCGACGTGTCGGCCCCCGGCGGAGACGCCTACGACTCCCCCGACGGCACGGTCGACCCCCGCTCCATGATCCTCGCCGCCTACCCGGAGAACGTGGCGCGCGCCAACGGTGACATCGACGAGAACGGCGAACCGACCAACGACTTCGTCGTCCGGGACTGCAAGGGCGACATCTGCGCGTACTACCAGTACCTGCAGGGCACCTCGATGGCATCGCCGCACGCCGTCGGCGTCGCAGCCCTCATCGTCAGCGAGTACGGCAAGAAGGACCACAAGCACGGCGGCCTGACGCTGGACCCGTCGACGACCGAACGCATCCTCGAGCGGACGGCGGTCGACCACGCGTGCCCACAGCCACGTGACTACGTGTGGACGCTGGTCACGAGGAGCGGCGCGGTCGTCTCGCAGTCCGCAACCTGCAAGGGATCCATCCGCGACAACGGCTTCTACGGCAACGGTGTCGTGAACGCCTACGCAGCCGTGACCGCGCGCGGCTAGCAGCAGCTGCTCGCTCGCGGGGTGGGCGGGGCGGCGAGACGTCGCTCCGCCCACCCCGGGACGTTCGGCCGTGGTACGTAGGCGCGCAGGACGGCAACCTGATCGTGTGCCGCACGCGCCCGTCGTCGAGACCGTCGGACTGACGAAGTCCTACGGAGAGACGCTCGCGTTGCGCGACCTGCACCTTCGCGTGGACGCCGGCGAGGTCTTCGGGTACCTGGGCCCGAACGGTGCCGGCAAGACGACGACGCTGCGGCTGCTCATGGGCCTGCTGCGGCCGACGTCCGGGCGGGCCCGGGTGCTTGGTGCGGACACGTGGCGCGACAGCGTGCACGTTCACCGCGACGTGGGCTACCTGCCGGGCGAGCCAGCGTTCTACCGGCGCATGACCGGCGTGCAGCACCTCGAGTACCTCGCTCACCTCCGCGGCGACGACGGAGCCGACCACGGGCGCGCGCTGGCCCGGCGTCTCGACCTCGACCTCTCGCGCCCCGCAACGTCGCTGTCGAAGGGCAACCGGCAGAAGCTCGCGGTCGTGCTGGCCATGATGTCGCAGCCGCGGCTCCTGCTCCTGGACGAGCCGACGAGCGGCCTCGATCCGCTGGTGCAGCAGGAGTTCCAGGCGCTGCTGCGTGAGCACACCACCCGTGGAGGCAGCGTGCTGCTGTCGTCCCACGTGCTGGCTGAGGTGCAACGCCTTGCCGATCGCATCGGCGTGGTCCGCGCCGGTCGTCTCATCGCCGTCGAGCGTCTGGAGACGTTGCGCGCCAAGTCGTTGCACCATGTGGTCGCCACGTTCGCCGACGGGGTGGACGCGTCCGAGTTCGCCGGGCTGCCTGGAGTGCGCGACCTGGAGCTGCAGGACGGCAGGCTGCGCTGCAGCGCTCCGCAGTCGTCGCTCGACACGCTGCTCAAACGGGTCACGCGGCATCACGTGGTCGACTTCGAGTGCGCCGAGGCCGAGCTCGAGGAGACGTTCCTGACCTACTACGAGGCCGACGATGCTGCATGACGTGGCACTGAAGACGCTGTTCGACCAGCGTCGGGCACTGGTCGGCTGGGTCACCAGCCTCGCGCTTCTCGTCGCGATGTACGTCGCCATCTGGCCCAGCATGCGCGGGCAGCCGTCGATGAGCGACTTCCTCGACCAGATGCCCGAGGCGATGCGGTCGCTCTTCGCCACCACAGGCGCCGACCTGTCGACCCCGGTCGGCTACCTGCAGGTCGAGCTGCTGTCGTTCATGGGGCCGCTGGTGCTCATGCTCTACACGGTGACGGCCGGCGCCGCCGCGGTGGCCGGCGAGGAGGACCGACGCACCATGGACATGCTCTTGTCCACGCCGGTCAGCCGCAGCCGTGTCGTGGTGGAGAAGCTGATGGCGATGTGCGTGGGCGTGCTGCTGCTGGCGGCCGTCGGCCTGGTGAGCCTCATGGGCGGCGGTGCGCTCGCCGACATGGGGCTGTCCTGGCCCGACGTGACCGCCGCCATGCTGCACATGGCCCTCCTGGCGCTGGTGTTCGGCACGCTTGCCCTGGCAGTCGGCGGCATCACGGGGCACGCGACGCTCAGTCGGGCCGTGCCCGCTGTCGTCGCGGTGGTCGCCTACGTCGTGAACGGCCTCGCGCCGGTCGTGTCCTGGTTGGAGCCCTTCCAGAAGCTGTCGCCCTTCTACCAGTACATCGGTCACGACCCGTTGCGACACGGGGTGTCCTGGTCATCGGTGGCGGTGGCGGTCACGACCGTCGTGGTGCTGGCCGTGGTCGCCGTGCTGGGTTTCCGCCGCCGCGACGTCCTGAGCTGAGTCATCGGGTGACTGCGCGTCGGGCAGCGTGCCACGCTGACACCGTGAACGAGCTGCCGCCCGCGGGCGACCCGACGTCCGACTACCGCGTCGTCAACCGCGCGTTGTGGGACGACCGTGCGCCTGCGCACGCGGCGTCGCCTGACTACGGTCTCGACCGCTTCATCGCTGACCCGCAGCACCTCAGCGACGTGGTGCGGTTCGACCTGCCCCGGCTCGGCGACGTGCGCGGGGCGCGGGGCGTGCACCTGCAGTGCCACATCGGGACCGACACCCTGTCGCTGCACCGCCTGGGGTCACGCATGACAGGACTCGACCTGTCGCCCGTCTCGCTCGAGCAGGCTCGCCGCCTCGCCGGAGCGACCGGCTCCGACATCGAGTTCGTCGAGGCCGAGGTCTACGCCGCGACGGACGTGCTCGAGCCGGGCACGTTCGACCTCGTCTACACGGGTGTCGGGGCGCTGTGCTGGCTACCGGACATCCGTCGCTGGGCCCGGACCGTGTCCGACCTCCTGCGGCCCGGCGGGCGGCTCTTCCTGCGTGAGGGTCATCCGATGCTCTGGGCGCTTGACGACGCACGTCCCGACGGCCTGCTGGCGGTGGAGTACCCGTACTTCGAGACCGAGCAGCCCATGGTCTTCGACGATCCGGGCACCTACGTCCAGACGGACGCGGTCCTCACCTCGACCCGGAGCCACGAGTGGAACCACGGCCTGGCGCAGACCATCACGGCCCTCATGGACGCCGGTATGGCGCTCACCGCGTTCGAGGAGCACGACAGCGTGCCGTGGGAGGCGCAGGTCGGTCTCATGGCCCTCGGGGACGACGGCGAGTACCGGCTGAGGGACCGACCAGAGCGGCTCGCGTGCAGCTACACCCTGCAGGCGGTCAGGTCCTGACCGCTGCGGTCACCCCTCCGGCACGACGAGGAGCGAGCGGGCCTGGCCTGCCCGGTCCTCGAGGAGCGCGACGAGGTCACCATCCGGGCCGAGGGCGGCGACGGGGCCGTCTCCCAGCCCCGAGGCCGTCACCCTCTGGCCGAACCGCAGCGTCGCTGCCTCGGCCGCGTCGAGCCGGCGAACCGGGAAGATCGCGGAGGCCGCGTCGGCCAGCGGCAGGACGGCGAGCTGCCTCGCCAGCACATCCAGCGAACGCGCGGCCTCCAGCCCGTACGGACCGACGCGCGTGCGCCGCAACGCCGTGAGGTGACCCCCGACGCCCAGGGCCGCACCGAGGTCACGAGCGAGCGCGCGCACGTAGCAGCCCGAGCTGACCTCGACCTCCACCTCGAGGTCCACCGCCGGGCACCCGTCGTCCGTCACCTCTCGTCGGGCCAGCACCTCGAACCGGTGCACGGTGACGGGGCGGGCCGCGAGCGCGACCTGCTCCCCCGACCGAACTCGGGCGTAGGACCGTCTGCCGTCGACCTTGATGGCGCTCACGGCGCTGGGCACCTGGTGGATCGGCCCGGTGAGCCGCGTGATCTCGCGCGCCAGAGCCTCGTCGTCGACCGCCTCGAGCGCCGCGGCCGCGCACCGACCGGTCACGTCACCCTCGGCGTCGTCCGTCACCGTGGACGCGCCGAGGCGGATGGTGGCGAGATACGTCTTGTCGACGCCGACGACGTAGGTCAGCAGTCGTGTCGCCCGGCCGACACCGAGCACGAGCACCCCGGTGGCCATGGGATCCAGCGTGCCGGCATGGCCGACCTTGCGGGTGCCAGCCAGCCGACGCATTCGGGCGACGACGTCGTGGCTGGTCCACCCGGCCGGCTTGTCGACGATCACGAGGCCGTCGGGGGCCGCGCCGGCACGACGCGCGGCGGGGTCGGTCACCCCGCGGCCCGCTTCTTGATGCCGTCGAGCGCCTCGCCCATGACACAGGTCGTCAGGTCGTCCACGTCCGGGTCCTCACCCAGGTGGTCTGGTGCACCGCTGGCGACCAGCACGTTGATCAGCATGCCGTGGGCGACGAAGCTGCGCGCGTCCTCCGGAGAGCCACCCGAGCGCTCCCGGTACAGCCGGTACGCCTCGGCGAGCGTCTGACGGGCGATGCGGCCGATCTCCGGGTCGGTGCCGGCGACGTAGCCGTGCATCATCAGCTGCAGCAGGTCGTGGTCGCGCAGCAGCTCGATGTACGCCTGCCCCATCCGCTCACCAGCATCCGGCCCGGCCTGGACACCGGCGAGCGCCTCGACGACACGAGCGCACGCCCGCCGGTACACCTCGGCGAAGAGCTGTTGCTTCGTGCCGAACATGCGGACGACGTAGGGCTGGGACACGCCTGCGGCTCGCGCGACCGGGTCGGTGGTGGTCGCCGCGTACCCGCCCTCGGCGAACACCCGAAGCGCCGCGCCCAGCACCTGCTCCCGGCGCTCCTCTCCCGTCATGCGTCGGCTCGCTGGCTCATTCACCTTGACAGGTTATCAGTCGATAACTAGCTTCTCCAGTTAGTAATCACTCAATGCTTACCAGGAGGAGCTCATGAGCTCGATCACGATGCTGCGACGCGGCGACCCGCCGATCTCCCCGCCCGCCGCCAAGCCGACCGGGCGGCGGCTCGCCCTCGCCCTGGTCGCCGCGTCCCTGCCCATGTTCATGGCGACGCTCGACAACCTCGTCATGACCAACGCCCTGCCCGTCATCCGCGAGGACCTGACCGCCTCGGTCAGCCAGCTGCAGTGGTTCGTCAACGCCTACACGCTCAGCTTCGCGACCCTGATGATCACGGCGGCGACTCTGGGTGACCGCTGGGGACGTCGACGCATGTTCGTCGGCGGCATCGGACTGTTCGCACTGGCGTCCATCGCCTCCGCGCTGTCCACGACGCCGGAGGTCCTGATTGCCGCACGCGCGGTCCAGGGCGTCGGCGGCGCGGCCGTCATGCCACTCTCCCTGACCCTGCTTGCCGCTGCCGTTCCCCCTGCTCGCCGCGCCATGGCGATCGGGGTCTGGGGCGGCGTGGCCGGCCTCGGGGTCGCTCTCGGGCCGCTCATCGGCGGCGCCGTCGTCGAAGGCATCTCGTGGGAGGCGATCTTCTGGCTCAACGTGCCCGTGGCTGTGGTCGCCATCCCGCTGGTCCTGCGCGCTCTGCCGGAGAGCTACGGCCGACGCGAGCCGCTCGACGTCGCCGGGCTGGTGCTGGGCGGAGCCGGCGTGCTGAGCGGCGTGTGGGCGATCACCCGCGCCAACGACCACGGCTGGGCGTCGCCCTCCGTGCTCACAGGCCTCGTGGCTGGCGCCCTGCTGCTGGCGGCGTTCGTCTGGCGTGAGGCCCGCGCTCCGCACCCGCTCATGCCGCTGCGCCTGTTCCGTTCGCGCAGCTTCACGGTCGCCAACATCGCCGGCTTCGCGTTCTCGCTCGGGATGTTCGGCGCTGTCTTCCTGCTGGTGCAGTACCTGCAGGTCGTCGAGGGCTACTCGCCGCTCGAGGCAGGCGTGCGCACCTTGCCGTGGACGGCCGCCCCCATGGTGGTCGCTCCGGTCGCAGGCCTGCTCGCGTCGCGCGTCGGGGTGCGGGTGCTGCTCGCGTCCGGTCTGACCTTGCAGGCGATCGCTCTCACCTGGATCGCCTTCATCACCACGCCGGGAGTCGCCTACAGCAGCCTCGTTCCGTCGTTCGTCATGGCGGGGGTCGGGATGGGCCTGACCTTCGCACCGAGCTCGACCGCTGTGCTCGCGGACATGGCCGAGGACGACCACGGAACGGCCAGCTCGGCGAACGCGACCATTCGAGAAGTCGGAGTTGCCCTCGGCGTGGCGGTCCTCGTGGCGGTGTTCCAGGCAGCCGGCGGGACGATCTCGCCCGACGGCTACACGGACGCGCTGCGCCCCGCCGTCCTCACCGGCGCACTCGTCGTCGCGATCGGCGCGGTGACGACCCGCTGGCTACCGGCACGCACCGGACGCGGCTGAGACGAGCGGACTGCGACGCTCTAGTCCTCGACGTCCCCGTCGCCGTCCTGCTCGTCCGCGGGCCGACGGTAGGGGTCGGCGTCACCGGCGAAGCGTTTGCCCGCTGCCTGGGCGGCGACGGCCGCGTCGCGCTGGGCCACCTCACGAAGCAGGCCCTCTAGGTGCGCGGCGCCCTCGGGCAGCGCGTCCGGCACGAACTCCAGCGAGGGGGTCAGCCGGAGGGCGATGCCGCGCCCGACCTCGCGCCGCAGCACGCCCTTCGCACTGTCCAGCGCCGCCTGGGTGCCGGCGCGGTCGTCGTCCGAGCCCATGACCGTGTAGAAGATCGTCGCGTGCTGCAGATCGCCGGTGACCCGCACGTCCGTCACCGTGACGAAGCCCAGACGCGGGTCCTTGATCCGGTGCTCGAGCGTCTCCGCGACGATCACCTGGATCCGCTCGGCGATCTTGCGTGCGCGGGGGTGCTCGGTCATGAGTCTGTCCTCGTTCGTGACGGTGGTTCGGTGATCCGGCCACGGGGGCCGGACGCACGGCGGCGCACCCGGTGCCGGGTGCGCCGCCGTGCTGGGCTCGTCAGGCGCGCGGCTTCTCGCGCATCTCGTAGGTCTCGATGACGTCATCGATCTGGAGGTCGTTGAACGACCCCAGGTTGATACCGCACTCGAAACCTTCACGGACCTCGGTGACGTCGTCCTTGAACCGGCGCAGACCGGCCACCTCGACGTTCTCACCGACGACGGTCCCGCCGCGCACGATCCGGGCTCGCGCGCCACGCCGGATCTCGCCCGAGCGGACGAGCGAGCCGGCGACGTTGCCGAACTTGCTGGAGCGGAAGATCTCGCGTACCTCGGCACTGCCGAGCTGCACCTCCTCGAACTCAGGCTTCAGCATGCCCTTGAGCGCCGCCTCGATCTCCTCGATGGCCTGGTAGATCACCGAGTAGTAGCGGATCTCGACGCCCTCGCGCTCAGCCACTTCGGCGTTCTGGCCCTCGGCGCGGACGTTGTAGCCGATGATGATCGCGTCGGACGCCATCGCGAGGTTGATGTTGTTCAGCGTGATCGCACCGACTCCGCGGTCGATGATCCGCAGGTCGACCTCGTCTCCCACGTCGATCTGCAGCAGCGCGTCCTCCAGAGCCTCGACCGAACCGGACACGTCGCCCTTGAGGATCAGGTTCAGCGTCTGGACCTTGCCGGCCGCGAGCGCCTCGTTGAGGTCCTCGAGGCTGATGCGCTTGCGTGCCTTCGCGAGCGAGGCCTGCCGGTCGGCGGCCTCGCGCTTCTCGGCGATCTGTCGAGCGGTGCGGTCGTCCGGAGCCACGAGGAACGTGTCACCGGCACGGGGCACCGAGGCGAGACCGAGCACCTGGACCGGACGGGACGGCGTGGCCTCCGTGACGTTCTGCCCGTGCTCGTCGAGCATGGCCCGGACGCGGCCGTAGGCGCTGCCCGCGACGATGCCGTCGCCGACCCGCAGGGTGCCGGACTGCACCAGCACCGTGGCGACGGCGCCGCGGCCCTTGTCGAGGTTGGCCTCGATGGCGATGCCGCGCGCGTCCTTGTCGGGGTTGGCCCGCAGGTCGAGCGCCGCGTCGGCGGTCAGGAGCACCGCCTCGAGCAGCTGGTCGATGTTCAGGCCGGCCTTGGCCGACACGTTGACGAACATCGTGTCACCGCCGTACTCCTCGGCGATGAGGTTGTACTCGGTGAGCTGCTGACGCACCTTGTCGGGGTTCGCGTCCTCCTTGTCGATCTTGTTGACCGCGACGACGATCGGCACGTCCGCCGCCTGCGCGTGGTTCAGGGCCTCGATCGTCTGCGGCATCACGCCGTCGTCGGCCGCGACCACGAGCACGGCGATGTCGGTGACCTTCGCACCACGGGCACGCATGGCGGTGAACGCCTCGTGACCGGGGGTGTCGATGAAGGTGATCGCCCGCTCGTTGCCCTCGTGCTGAGTACGCACCTGGTAGGCACCGATGTGCTGGGTGATGCCACCGGCCTCACCCTCGGCCACGTCCGCGTGCCGGATGGCGTCCAGCAGCCGCGTCTTTCCGTGGTCGACGTGACCCATGACGGTGACGACGGGCGGACGGGGCAGCAGGTCGTCGTCGTCCTCGGCCGCCAGCTCCGCGTCGAGGTCGATGTTGAACTGGCCGAGCAGGTCGCGCTCCTCGTCCTCCGGCGAGACGACCTGGATGTCGTAGCCCAGCTCGGCACCGAGGACGCGGAAGGTGTCCTCGTCGAGCGACTGCGTGGCCGTGGCCATCTCGCCGAGGTGGAACAGCACGGTGACGAGGCTGGCCGGGTTGGCGCCGATGCGGTCCGCGAAGTCGGTCAGGCTCGAACCGCGACGGACGCGCACGACCGTGCTGCCGTCACCACGCGGGACCTGCACGCCGCCGAGCGACGGCGCCTGCATCTGCTCGAACTCCTGGCGCTTCGCGCGCTTGCTCTTGCGCCCGCGAACCGGACGGCCGCCACCGCGACCGAAGGCACCCTGGGTTCCCCCGCGACCGCCAGGGCCACGGCCCCCGCCGCCTGGACGGCCGGCGAACCCGCCGCCGGGACGGCCCGCACCTGCGCCGGCACCCGGACGGCCACCCGCCCCTGGACGGCCAGCACCAGCAGCACCACGCCCACCGGGCCCCGGCCGACCGACGCTGGGACGCGTCGGCATCATGCCCGGGTTCGGGCGGTTGCCCGCCGGAGGACGCGGCCCGCCGGGACGCGGACCCTGCGGACGCGGCATGCCCTGGCTGGGCGCGAACGGGTTGTTGCCGGGACGTGGGGCACCCGGACGCGGCATGCCCTGGCTGGGCGCGAACGGGTTGTTGCCGGGACGGGGGGCACCCGGACGCGGCGCACGCTCCCCGCCGTCAGGCCGAGCGGGAGCCGCACGACGCTGCTCGGGCGCGGGAGACGGTGCGGTGGGCGGCGCAGCTGGTGCCGGTGCCGCGGCCGGTGCGGCCGGCGTGGCCGACGCCGCCGGGGGGACTCGCGCCGGGGCAGGCGCGGCCGGCTTCTCGGCAGGCGCTGCGGGAGCGGCCGGAGCCTCGGTGGTCGCCGCCGGGGCTGCGGGCGCAGCAGGTGCCTGAGCAGGCGCAGCCGGCGCCGCCTTCTTCGTGGTCTTCTTGGCGACCGGCTTGCTCTCGGCGGCCTTGGGCTCGGCGGCGGGCATTGCCTCACGCAGCCGACGCACGACGGGCGGCTCCACCGTGGAGGACGCCGACCGGACGAACTCGCCCATCTCCTGGAGCCTGGTCATGACGACCTTGCTCTCGACCCCGAGCTCCTTCGCGAGCTCGTAGACCCGGACCTTAGCCACTTCTCTCCTGTCTCGGTCCGGGCCAGAGACAGGCGCGGACCGTCGTTAGTGCTGGGGGGTGTTCATCGCTGGGTGCTCATCGAGTGCTCATCAGCGTTCTGACCCGCTTCCGGTTGCTCGCGTCATCGCCGACGGTGACGGTGACGTGTCGATTCTTCTCTCGGACGTTCCCTGTAGCAGCGCTGTGACCTGCTCAGCCATTCCCGCCAGGTCGACGGGTCCGGCCAGGCGCAGCGCCCGCACGAGGGCGGACCTGCGTCGAGCAAGCTCGAGGCACTCGAGGTGGGGGTGCAGCCAGGCGCCTCGCCCCGGCATCGTGCGGTCGTGGTCGAGGACCACGGCCACCTCACCGTCGACCCCCACCGCGACCAGCCGCAGCAGAACCGACCGGGCTCCACGGCGGCGGCACCCCACGCACGTGCGCACAGGCGCGGCCTGCACGTCGTCCGGGACTCCCGCCGAGCGATGCTCGATCCCGTCCAGTCTACCCTCTCGCTCCCGCAGCGGCCGCCGACGGCTCACGACGGCGCGGCTGGGGCGGGCTCCTGCGGCTGCCCGTCCGCGTCACCCGAGGAGCCCGACGGCCGCTGGTCCGGCTCGGTGTCCGGCCTGATGTCGATGCGCCAGCCCGTGAGCTTGGCCGCCAAGCGGGCGTTCTGCCCCTCCTTGCCGATGGCGAGCGACAGCTGGTAGTCCGGCACGACCACCCGGGCCGACCGGGTCGCGCTGTCGACGACGTGCACCTCCGACACGCGCGCCGGGGACAGCGCGTGGGCGACGAACGCCGCCGGGTCGTCGTCCCAGTCGACGATGTCGATCTTCTCGCCGTGCAGCTCAGACATCACCGCACGCACGCGCTGGCCCATCGGACCGATGCACGCGCCCTTCGCGTTGAGCCCCGCCACCGTGGGCCGGACCGCCACTTTCGTGCGGTGCCCCGCCTCACGCGCCAGGGCCATGATCTCGACGCTGCCGTCCGCGATCTCCGGCACCTCCAGCGCGAACAGCCGACGCACGAGGTTGGGGTGGGTGCGGGACAGCTGGATCGACGGCCCCTTGGCGCCCTTCTTGACGGCGACCACGTAGCACCGCAGCCGCTCGCCGTGCACGTACTGCTCGCCCGGGACCTGCTCCGTGTGCGGAAGCACCCCCTCGACCGTGCCCAGGTCGACCAGGACCGTGCGCGGGTCCATGCCCTGCTGGATGACCCCGGCCACGACATCGCCCTCGCGCCCGCGGAACTCCCCCAGCACGGCCTCGTCCTCGACCTCGCGCAGGCGCTGGATGATCACCTGCTTCGCCGTGGTCGCCGCGATGCGGCCGAACCCCTCGGGCGTGTCGTCGTACTCCCGCGGCTCCGGACTCTCGGTATCCGTCGCCCAGACCACGACGTGCCCGGACGCTCGGTCGAGCTCGACCCGCGCCTCCGGCTGCGCGCCGGGGGTGCGGTGGTAGGCGAGCAGCAGGGCCTGCTCGATGGCGCGGACCAGCACGTCGAGCGAGATGCCCCGCTCACGTTCGATGCCGCGCAGCACGGCGAGGTCGATGTCCACCGTCAGCCACCTTCCCCGTCGTGGTTGAACTCCACCTGCACCTGGCCGCGGACCACCTGCGCCCACTCGAGCGCCTTCGTGGCCGTCATGCCCTTCGTGGGCCCGGCGACCGTGAGCACCAGCGACTCGTCGGCGGACTGCACGCGGCCCTCGACGGCCGTACCGTCGTCCAGCGTGACCCGCACCAGTCGCCGCAGATTGCGCACGAACTGCCGTCGCTCGGTCAGCGGACGGTCGACGCCCGGCGTCGAGACCTCGAGCACGTACGGGGCGCCACCCATGACGTCGGACGCGTCGAGCGCGTCGGAGGCCGCCCGCGACGCCTCCGCCACGTCGTCCAGCGACAGCGAGGGACCGGTCTCGTCGGCGCGGTCCACGACGACACGGAGCACCCGGCGGCTGCCCGCGGGCGTCACCGTGACGTCCTCGACGCTGATCCCGCTCTCGGCGAGGGCGGCGGACAGGGTCTGCCGGAGCACCTCGGTCGGCGTCGCTCCTGGCTGGCGGTGCGCTGGCACGGGTCGCCTCCTTGACGCTGCTCTCGAGTTGTCGGCCGGCACGGAACGCGGTCGGTCGACGGCGCGTGGCCGCGGCCCCACACTACCGACTTCGTAGCTGACCGGGCGGCCACCGGTGATCACCAGCCGTGACAGGATGTGCCGCGTGCCAGAGCAGGACGAGCCCCGTGCGCCTCAGTGCCGGCCACGGCGTCAGGTGCTCACGGTCACGGCGGCGGTCGTCGGAGCGGGGGTGGTGTCGGCACTGGCCGGTTGCCGCGTGCGCCTCGAGCAGGCACCCGTCGTCACGCCGCCTCCGGCGACCCCCGACGAGATCGCCCGCGCGAAGGCCGCCAGTGAGACCGATCGTCTGCTCGGCCTTGTCGACGACGTACGCCGGCTGCGGCCGGACGCCGCCGCGCTGCTGGGCCGGATCGCCACCGAGCACCAAGCGCACCTGAGCGCGCTGCGCCTTCCGCCGTCCACGACGACCCCGACGCCCAAACCCACCATCACGCCGACGAGCACCTCGACCCCGCTGACGAAGGGCACCGCCCTGGCCGTCCTCGGCAACCGCGAGAAGCAGGCAGCAGAGGCCGTGCGGGCCCAGCTGACCTCGGTGTCGGCCGAGCTCGCTCGGCTTCTCGCCTCCGTGGCCGCCAGCTGCGACTGCCACGCCGATGCGCTCACGACCGTGGGGGCCGCATGAGCTCGACCCCGTCACCGGAGACGAGGACCAGCACCAGCCCCACCCCGCTGCCGACCACGCCCCCGGCTCAGCCGTCGCGCAGCGAGCTGCAGGCCCTCGCCGCCGTGCTGCAGGCCGAGAGGGCTGCCGTGTACGGCTACGGCGTCGTCGGCGGCAAGGTGGGCCGCGCTCAGCGCCAACAGGCGTCCTCCCGCCTCGACTGGCACGCGTTGAACCGCGACGCCGTCGCCGCGCAGCTGTCGCTGGCCGGCAGCACACCGCCGCCCGGGCCCGCCGCCTACGCCCTGCCGTTCGAGGTGGACGACGAGGCCTCGGCCCGGTCGCTCGCGGTCCACCTCGAGGTCGGCGTCGCGGCCTGCTACGCCGACCTGGTCGGCGCAGCGCCGGCCGCGCGGCGGATCGACGCCGCACAGGCCCTGTCCGCGTGCGCGGTGGCGGCTCAGCGCTGGGGCGCGGTGGTAGGCGCCTTCCCGGGTCTCCCGGAGCGCTCGGAGGGCTGATCCGGTCAGCCCAGGTGACCGTTCCGCAGCCCGTCCACGACGTCCACACCGAGACGGACGACGAGAGCGGTCGAGATCGCGACGAAGACGACGCGCACGAAGGCGGACCCGCGTGCGACCGCCGTCCGGGCACCGACGTAGGCACCGAGCATGTTGGCTGCACCCATGAGAAGCCCGAGCTTCCACAGCACGACACCCTGCGGGACGAACACCAGCAGCGCCCCGAGGTTTGTCGCGACGTTGACGATCTTGGCCGTAGCGCTGGCCTGGACGAAGCCGTAACCGAGCAGTCCCACCAGCGCGAACAGCAGGAACGAGCCCGTGCCTGGCCCGACGGCGCCGTCGTACACCCCGAGGACGAACCCGATCAGACCTGCGGTGACGTGATGACGGCGCCCGGCGTGACGCAGCACCGTGACGTTCCCGAGCGACGGCCGACGGACCGTGTAGACCAGCACACCGACGAGGACCACCAACACGGCTGGCTTGAAGAGCTGTGACGGGATCACCGACGCCACCCCGGCCCCCACCAGGGCGCCGGTCACGGCGAAGCCCGCCATCGGGAGCGCGGTGCGCAGGTCCGGCCTCACCCGCCGGTAGTAGGTGGCCGCGCTGGTGATCGTTCCGAGAATGCCGGCGATCTTGTTTGTCCCCAACGAGAACAGCGCTGGCGTGCCCGGCCCGAGGCCGAGCAGCAGCGCGGGCAGCTGCACGAGCCCGCTGCCGCCGACCACGGCGTCGACCCAACCCGCGGTCAGAGCGGCCAGGAGCAGCAGGGCCAGCGTGCCGGCACCCGCGTCACCCGGGAGGTCCAGCCACGTCACGAGGTCGTGCACAGGCAGTTCCGCGGCCGTCAGCCGCGAACCTGCTCGACCACATGCGTCACCAGGTCGGCCACCGGCACATCCGTGCTCCGGCCGGACTCGCGGTCCCGCACCTCGACCACGCCGTCCGCGAGCCGCTTGCCCACCACGAGGATCGTCGGGACGCCCAGCAGCTCGGCGTCCTTGAACTTCACGCCCGGAGAGACCTTCGGCCGGTCGTCGTAGATGCTGCTGACACCGGCCTGCTCGAGGTCCGTCACGAGCCGGTCCGCAGCCTCGAACACGTCGGCGTCCTTGCCGGTCGCGACGACGTGCACGTCGGCCGGTGAGATCTCGCGCGGCCAGATGAGGCCCTTCTCGTCGTGCCGGTCCTCGGCGATGGCGCCGACCGCCCGAGATACCCCGATGCCGTAGGAGCCCATGGTGACCGTGACCAGCTTGCCGTTCTGGTCGAGCACCTTGAGCCCGAGCGCCTCGGCGTACCGACGTCCGAGCTGGAAGATGTGGCCCATCTCGATGCCACGCGCCGTCTCCAGCACACCACCGCACTGCGGGCAGGCGTCGCCGTCGCGCACCTCGGCCGCCTCGATCACCCCGTCGCCGGTGAAGTCGCGGCCGGCGACGAGTCCGATGACGTGGCTGCCCGACACATCGGCGCCGGTCACCCAGACCGTGCCCTCCACGACGCGCGGGTCGAGGAGGTAGCGGATGCCGGAGGCGTTCTTCTCTCCCAGAACGCCGGGACCGATGTAGCCCTTCTGCAGACTCGGGTTGGCGTCGAAGTCGGCCTCGACGAAGGCCTCGACCTCGGCGGGCTCGAGCTGTGCCCCCAGCCGCTTCTCGTCGACCTCGCGGTCGCCCGGCAGACCGATCGCGAGCGGCTCGCGGCGGCCGTCCGGCTGGACGACGACGACCAGCACGTTCTTCAGCGTGTCGCCGGCGGTCCACGGCCGGTCCTCACGCGGGAACCGCTCGTTGAGGTGGTCGACCAGCGTCTCGATCGTCGGCGTGCCCGGGGTCTGCTCCGCGTGCGCCGCGGGCAGGTCCTCGTACGGCTGAGCGGGCGGCACCGGCACGCGCACCGCCTCGACGTTCGCCGCGTAGTCGCAGCTGGTGCAGCGCACGTAGGTGTCCTCGCCGTTCTCCGCGGTGGCGAGGAACTCCTCGGACGCCGAACCCCCCATGGCACCCGACATCGCCGAGACGATGACGTACTGGAACCCGAGCCGGTCGAAGATGCGGATGTAGGCCTCACGGTGCGCCAGGTAGGAGCGCATGAAGGCCTCGTCGTCCACGTCGAACGAGTACGAGTCCTTCATGACGAACTCGCGGCCGCGCAGGATGCCCGCGCGCGGACGCGCCTCGTCGCGGTACTTCGTCTGGATCTGGTAGAGCGCGAGCGGCAGGTCCTTGTACGAGGAGTACAGGTCCTTGACGAGCAGCGTGAACATCTCCTCGTGCGTCGGGCCGAGGAGGTAGTCGACACCCTTGCGGTCCTTGAGCCGGAAGATGTTGTCGCCGTAGTCGGTCCACCGGCCCGACGCGTCGTACGGTTCCCGGGGCAGCAGCGCGGGGAAGTGCACCTCCTGGGCGCCGATGGCGTCCATCTCCTCGCGCACGATCCGCTCGACGTTGCGGAACACGCGGAAGCCCAGCGGCAGCCAGGTGTAGATGCCCGGGGCAGCGCGTCGGATGTAGCCCGCTCGCACGAGCAGCCGGTGGCTCGGCAGCTCGGCGTCCGCCGGGTCCTCGCGCAGGGTGCGAAGGAACAGCGACGACATGCGAGTGATCACGAAGGCTCCTCGAAGTGGTGCGCGGACCTGGAGAAGCCTAGTGGCCGCTCCGCGGGCGTCTCACGCGCATATCGACGGACCAGCTGCCGCACCCGCCCCTCTGACGTCCGCCCCGCGCCTTGCTCCTGCCCGTCGTGCACCGGGCCGACCGGCATGACCAACCAGCGCGGGGCGCGCACCCGGCGTCCGCACCCGGCGTCGCTCCTGCCCGTCGCGCACCGGGCCGACCGGCAGGACCAACCAGCGCGGGGCGTGCACCCGGCGCCCGCACCCGGCGTCGCTCCTGCCCGTGCTGCTCAGGGCAGGTCGCGGGTGAGCACGAGGAACGGCACGTCCCCGTAGGGCAGCTCCGTCACCTCGCGAAAGCCCCTTGCGTGGTAGAAGCGGCGCGCCGGGTTGGCACCGGCCTGGGTGCTGAGCAGCACCCTCGGGGCCTCGACGCCGTCGAGCAGCTCGCCCAGCACGGTGGTGCCGAAGCCGCGCCGGTGCACGTGCGGCGCCACGTGCAGCTCGACGAGCTCGAAGGCGCCGTCGAGCAGGTGCTCCTCCCCCACCCGGGCGAGCGCCGGTCGCACCCAGCCGTCCCACCAGGAGCCCGGCGTCTCGCGGTAGCCGTACCCGAACCCGACCAGCCGGTCGTCGTCCCACGCACCGACGGCCCGGAAGCCGTCGCGCGCGGCGTGCCGCTCGTAGTGGTGCTCGTCATCGTCGCTCCCGACCCCCGTCGCCTCCACCACCGTCGCGAGCGCTGCCCGTTGGAGGGCATGTGCGTCCTGCGCATGTGCAAGCAGGTCCAAGGGTTCGATCCGCACAGGGTCACGGTACGGCGGCACCCGGAGCGACCGGCAGGACCAACGGCTGCCTCCTCCCCCGCTGACCGCCGACCCGCACCTTGGTCCTGCCCGTCGGGCCCTGTGGACGGCGAACGACTGCGAATCACGACATGCGCCAGGGTGATCACGTGACCCATCCCGTCGAGGTGCTGCGCCGCAGCGGTACCGCTACCTACGCCGATCTGGTAGCACTCAGCGGACGGCGTGCCCTACGGCGTGCCGTCGCCGACGGGCTCGTTGTCCGCCGTGCGCGTGGACGGTACGTCCTGCCGGAGACGCCCGACCCCTTGGCTACGGCAGTGCGGCTCGCGGGCGTCGTGTCCCACGAGAGCGCAGCCGAGCACTGGGGGCTGTGGCTGCCGCGCTCGCCCGAGCGACCGCACGTCACCGTGAAGCCCACGCGAGGACGGGCCAGGGCCGAGAACGCCGTCCTGCACTGGTCGACGCTAGCTCCCGACGACGTCACCGGGCACGTCACCTCGCCGCTCAGGACGGTGCTGGACGTCGCGCGCACGAGCAGCCCGTCGACGGCACTCGCCGTCACAGACTCAGCGCTCCGCCAACGGATGGTCCAGCCAGCCCAGCTGGCACGCGCAGCGGCGGCGCTCCGCGGGCCGGGGAGCCGACGTGCGCGGCGCCTCGTGTCCTGGGCGGACCGTCGGTCGGAGAGCGTGCTCGAGTCGGTGCTGCGCTGCGTGCTGCTCGAGGCGGGCCTCGTCGGGTTCGAGCCTCAGGTGGTCATCACCGATGGTGACCTGTACGCGCGCGTCGACCTTGCCAATCGAACGAAGCGGCTGATCCTCGAGGCCGACAGCTTCGAGCACCATGGCCACCGTCTCGCCCTCGCGCGCGACTGTGAGCGCTATAGCGAGCTGACCGTCCGGGGCTGGCGCGTCCTGCGGTTCGCCTGGGAGCACGTCATGTTCCGGCCGGACTGGGTAGTCGCGACCGTGCAGCGTGCGTGGGAGCAGCCGCAGCGGACCCGCACCAGCCGGCAACGCCCGGCTGCCTGACGCGACGGGCAGGAGCAACGGCTGCACCCCGCCGACCCGACGCCCCAACGGCGCATCGCTCCTGCCCGCCAGGCGGTCAGAAGAGGACTGTGGCGAAGGTGCCGACCTGCTCGAAGCCGACCCGGCGGTACGTGGCGAGCGCCGGCGCGTTGAAGTCGTTGACGTACAGGGAGACGACGGGAGCGTCCTGCAGGGCCGCGGCGACCACGGCCGCCATCGCCGGCGCCGCCAGGCCGCGCCCGCGGTACCGGGGGTCGACCCACACGCCGTGCACCTGAGCGACCTGGTCGCTGAGCGCGCCGAGGTCGGCCTTGAAGACGACGTGCCGGTCACCGGACGGCGCGCGCCGCACGAACGTCCGACGGTCGGCGATGAGCTCGCTGACCCGCCTGCGGTAGGAGGCACCGCCGTCCCCGCGCAGCGGCGAGTAGCCGACCTCCTCGGTGAACATCGCCACCGACGCCGGCATGATCACGGCCATCTCGTCGAGCTCGGCGCGCCGCACCAGCGGGTCGGGAGGCACCGCGCTGGGCCCGGTCATCGAGAACAGCGGCTGGCTCGGACGCACCTGCCGCGCTCGCCACCCCGCCTGCTCGAGCCGCGACCAGAGGCCGAGGACGGCGTCGGCGGGACCGAACAGCGACGAGTAGCGCCCGCGGTGACGCGCGGCCTGCTCGGCGAAGGCGTCCAGCGCTGCTGCCGTCGCCGCATTCACGGGGACGAGGTTGGCTCCCGACCAGCACGCGGACGTCAGCTCGCCGCCGGAGAACCAGCCCCAGATCTCGCCGCCCAGCCGCACCGGCTCGCTGCCGACCCGCTCGACGCGCTCGGCCACCATCACGTTCGACACCGGATCCGTGGCGCACAAGGCCAGCACGGCATCGCGGTCGCGTCGTTCGAGGGTCCGCAGCGCCGGACTGGAGGTGCGCAGCACGGGGCCAGCCTCCCCTGCCGGAGGCGCCGTGTCGAGATCGTTCCCGCTGCGGCTCGCGCGAGGCTCTCAGCTGACGCTGATGCTCGGCTGACCGGACGTCACGCCCTCGTCCTCCATCGACTCGGCGATGATCATCGCCTGCTCGATGAGCGTCTCGACGATCTGCGACTCCGGGACGGTCATGATGACCTCGCCCTTGACGAAGATCTGGCCCTTGCCGTTGCCCGAGGCCACGCCGAGGTCGGCCTCGCGAGCCTCGCCAGGGCCGTTGACGACGCAGCCCATCACCGCGACGCGCAGCGGCACGGTCAGTCCCTCCAGTCCGGCCGTCACCTCGTCGGCCAGCTTGTAGACGTCGACCTGGGCGCGTCCGCAGGACGGGCAGGACACGATCTCGAGCTTGCGGGGCCGCAGGTTGAGGGACTGCAGGATCTGCGTGCCCACCTTGACCTCTTCGACCGGGGGCGCGGAGAGCGAGACCCGGATGGTGTCACCGATGCCCTGGCTCAGCAGGGCGCCGAACGCCGTCGCCGACTTGATCGTCCCCTGGAAGGCGGGACCGGCCTCGGTCACTCCCAGGTGCAGCGGCCAGTCGCCGCGCTCGGCGAGCAGCTGGTAGGCGCGCACCATCACGACCGGGTCGTTGTGCTTCACCGAGATCTTGAACTCGTGGAAGTCGTGCTCCTCGAAGAGCGACGCCTCCCACACCGCGGACTCGACGAGCGCTTCAGGGGTGGCCTTGCCGTACTTGGAGAGCAGTCGCTTGTCGAGCGAGCCGGCGTTCACGCCGATGCGCAGCGACACGCCGGCGTCCTTAGCCGCCTGGGCGATCGCCTTCACCTGGTCGTCGAACTTGCGGATGTTGCCCGGGTTGACGCGCACCCCTGCGCAGCCTGCGTCGATCGCGGCGAACACGTACTTCGGCTGGAAGTGGATGTCGGCGATGACGGGGATCTGCGACTTGCGGGCGATAGCCGGCAGGGCGTCCGCGTCGTCCTGGCTCGGGCACGCCACCCGCACGATGTCGCAGCCCGCGGCCGTCAGCTCGGCGATCTGCTGCAGGGTGGAGTTGACGTCCGCGGTCAGGGTCGTCGTCATGGACTGGACGCTGATGGGGGCGTCGCCGCCCACCTCCACCTTGCCCACGCGGATCTTGCGGCTGGCTCGTCGTGGCGCCAGCACGGGAGGAGGCAGTGCGGGAAGGCCGAGGGAGACGCTCATGTCACCAGTATGTCTCGCGTAGGGGTCAGCCACCCAGCCGGACGGGTTTGACGATGTCGGCGTAGATGAGGAGCACCGACATGACCACGAGCACGCTGCTCATCGCGTAGGCGACCGGGAGGAGACGTGCGACGTCCACGGGGCCGGGGTCGGGACGGCTGCGGACGCGCGCGAACGCGCGGCGCACACCCTCCCAGAGGGCGCCGGCCACATGGCCGCCGTCCAGGGGCAGCAGGGGGACGAGGTTGAACACGAACAGGGCGAGGTTGAGCGAGGCGACGAGCGAGATGAGGTCGGCGATGCGTTCCCGCATGCCGTACGTGGGGGCCGAGTCGGCACTCGCCACCTCTCCGGCGAACCGGCCGACGCCGACGACGCTGACCGGACCGTTCGGGTCGCGCGGCCCTGATCCGAACGCCGCCTGCGTGATGCCCACCATCTTCTGCGGGATGCGCACCACGACTCCGGCCGTGCGGGTCAGACCGCTCCACAGCACACCAGGCACCACGCTGAGCGGCTGGCGCTCCAGCTCGTACGACGGGCTGACGCCGAGGAACCCGACCCGTTCGGTGCGCGGCTGTCCGGAGGCGTCGGTGACGACGGTGCCGTCCTCGGCCGTCACCGGCCGGTCCGCCACCACGGGGGTCACGCGCACGGTGCGCCGCGCGCCGTCCGGGGCCACCACGCCGAGGACCAGCGTGTCGCCCGGGTGCGTGCGGATCTCGTCGCGCACCTGGTCCCACGACGTGAGCGCGGTCCCGTTGACCGTGGTGAGCCGGTCACCGGGACGCAGCCCGGCAGCGGCGGCGGGCGCCACCTGGTCGGACGCCGTGCAGGCCTGGCCCGCGGACGCCGTCGCGGGAAGGACGCACCGGCTGACCGACGACAAGCGAGTCGTGAGCTGCGCCATGCCGAACCCGGTGACGATCACGGTGAGGAGGACCGCCGCGATGACCAGGTTCATGAACGGGCCGCCGAGCATGACGACGACCTTGCGGGGCACCGATAGTCGGTAGAACGCACGATCCTCGTCGCCCGGCTGGATCTCCTCCATCGACTGCTGACGTGCCTGCTCGGCCAGGCCGGCGCGCCTGTTCTTACGGGCCTCCACCGCCTGGTCGACGAGCAGGCCGACACGGCTGGTCGAGGTGGCTCGGACGAGGTGCGGGTCCTCCCCGGGCTTGGGCGGGAACATGCCGATCATGCGGATGTAGCCACCGAGCGGGACCCACTTCACGCCGTACTCGGTGTCGCCCTTGCGCCGGGACCACAGGGTCGGGCCGAAGCCGACCATGTACTGGGTGACCTTGACGCCGAACCTCTTCGCGGGCACGAGGTGGCCGACCTCGTGCAGCGCGATGGACAGGGCGACTCCCGCGGCGACCACCAGGACGCCGAGGACGTACGCGAGAGCACTCACCTCTCAAGGATCGCACGCGCTCGGGACCGGGCCCACCGCTCCGCGCCCAGCACACCCGTCAGGGTGAGCGGTCCGGACGGCGGCTGATGGTCCTCGACGACACGCGTCACCGTGTCGACGATCTCGGTGAAGCGCAGGCGCCCGCGCCAGAACGCCTGCACCGCCTCCTCGTTCGCGGCGTTGTAGACCGCCGGGTACGTGGAACCGGCCTCACCCACCCGACGAGCCAGCCGGACGGCGGGGAACACGTCGTCGTCCAGCGGCTGGAACTCCCAGCTGCACGCGGTCGTCCAGTCGCAGCCGGGTACGGCGCCGGGCACCCGGTCGGGCCAGCCGAGCGCGACGGCGATGGGCAGCCGCATGTCCGGGGGGGAGCACTGGGCGACGGTGGAGCCGTCCACGAACTCGACCATCGAGTGGACGACCGACTGGGGGTGCACGACCACGTCGATGCGCTCGAACGGCACCCCGAACAGCAGGTGCGCCTCGATGACCTCCAGGCCCTTGTTGACCAGCGTCGCCGAGTTGGTCGTCACCATCGGGCCCATGGCCCAGGTGGGGTGCGCCATCGCCTGCTCGGGAGTGACGTCGTGCAGCTCGGAACGGGTGCGACCGCGGAACGGTCCACCGCTGGCGGTGACCAGCAGCCGCCGGACCTCGGTGCCGGCTCCGGCTCGCAGGCACTGCGCGATCGCGGAGTGCTCCGAGTCGACAGGCACGATCTGGCCGGCTGCGGCTGCATCGGTGACGAGCGCACCGCCCACGATCAGCGACTCCTTGTTGGCGAGGGCCAGCGTGCGTCCCGCCTCGAGCGCGGCGAGGGTCGGCGCCAGCCCGATCGAGCCGGTCATGCCGTTGAGGACGACGTCCGCCGGCGACGCAGCGAGGGTGGCCACCGCGTCCGCTCCCGTCAGCAGCTCCGGGCCCTGTCCGGACGGACGGCCCGCGGCTGCCAGCTCGTCGGCCAACGCGGCACGGACGGCGGGGGCGGCATCCTCGTCGGCGACGGCCACCTGGCGGGCACCGAGCCGCACGGCCTGCTGCGCCAGGAGCCGGGGCTGGCTGCCGGCGGCGGCCACCGCGACGACACGGAACCGGTCAGGGTTGCCCTCGACGACGTCGATCGTCTGGGTGCCGACCGAACCGGTGCTGCCGAGGAGCACGACCTCGCGGACGCCGCTGCTGTCGTGAGCGAACGGGCCAGCGGTGCCACGAGCGGCGGTCGCGACCGTGGGGCTCTGGGGTGACGTCACCCCGCGAGTGTCTCGCACCCGTCGAGCAGTCCGGGCAGGGCGGCGACGGGTGTCACCCGCACGCGACGGTGAGGCAGGCCGTGCTGGAGGGTCCGCTCGGACTGGAACCACTGCAGCACGTCCGTGGAGTCCATCGGGCGCCCGACGTGGTAGCCCTGCACCACGTCGCAGCCCAGGTCGCGCAGGTGGACGAACTGGTTGCTGTCCTCGACGCCCTCGGCCACCACGGAGAGGCCGAGGTTGTGCCCCAGCTCGATGATCGAGCGCACGAGGACGACGTCGTTGGCGTCGGTGCACAGGGTGCGGACGAAGCTGCGGTCGATCTTGATCTCGTCGAGGTCGAGGCTACGCAGGTAGACGAGCGACGAGTAGCCGGTGCCGAAGTCGTCGATGGCCACGCGGATGCCGAGGTCGCGGAGCGCGGTGAGGATCTGGGCTGCCCGGCGGGGGTCGCCCATGATGCTGCTCTCGGTCACCTCGATGGTGAGCTGGTGGGGGTCCACGCGGTGCCGCTGCAGCGACGCGGCGAGCCGGTCGGGGAGGTTGAGGTCCGAGAGCTGGCGCGCCGACAGGTTGACGGAGACGTGGGCGCTCAGCCCGGCCGCGTTCCAGTCGTGCAGGGCCTCCAGGGAGGCGTCGAGCACCTGGTCGGTGATCTGGCTGATCAGCCCGGCGCTCTCGGCCAGCCAGATGAACTCCTCCGGCTGGATGGGACCGCGCACGGGGTGGTGCCAGCGAGCGAGCGCCTCCGCCCCCACGACCGCGCCGTCGGCGACGGTGACCTGCGGTTGGAAGACGACCGAGAGGCGCCGCTCCTGGACGGCTTCGCGCAGGTCTGCGAGAAGGCTGAGCCGCTCTGGGGTGCCGGTGATCGACGCGGGGTCGAAGACGGACCACCGGGCCCGCTCGCGCTTCGCCTCGTACAACGCGATGTCGGCGCGCTTCATGATCGTGCTGACAGTCATCCCCGGCGCAGCCACGGCGACGCCGATGCTCGCCTGGACCGAGAGCCTCGTGCCGGCGATCTGGAGCGGGCAGGACACGGCGTCGAGCGCCTCGCTGGCCCGCGCCACGGCGGACGCCCGGTCGTGGCCGTCGAGCAGGACGGCGAACTCGTCACCGCCGAGCCGTGCGACGCACGCCCCGTCGTCGTCGGCCACGGCGTCCGCGATGCGGCGGGCGACCTGCTGGATCAGCTCGTCTCCCACCTGGTGACCGAGCGTGTCGTTGATGTCCTTGAAGTGGTCGAGGTCGACCATGAGCACGGCCAACGGCGCCCCGGCTCCCTCGGCACGGACGAGGGCGTGCCGCGTGCGGCTGAAGAAGTCGGCGCGGTTGCTGAGACCTGTGAGGGCGTCGTGCAACGACTGGGCGTGGTGCTGCGCGGCGAGCGCAGCGGAGCGACGGACGGCGAGCACGGGCAGCACGAGCAGCGGCAGCAGCCACGGGTTCACGCCGGCGACGACCACGAGGAGCGGCCCGATGCTCATCAGGACGACCGACGCCTCCACCGTGCCGGCCACGTGCGACCTGAAGACCGCCGTCCACGGCCGGTTGGTGGCGCGCGAGCGGACGAGCGCGGTGGTGAGCAGCCACAGCGTCAGGAAGGCGCCGCCCGCAGCGAGGGCCGCCGGCACCTGGCCTGCCCCGATCGGCTCGTACCCGCCGGTGAACGGCACGCCTGTCAGCGCGCAGAACACCAGGCGCCCGGCGCTGAGGGCCAGCACCGACCGCAGCACCGTGAGTCCCATCCGGTCGAGGGTCCGGCGGCTGCGGAGGTCGGCCAGCAGGCCGGCGACCGCGTGCAGCACGAGCAGCAGCAGGAACGGTCCGGTCAGGACGAGCGCCACGGTGAACGGCGTCGACATCCGCACCTCGGCACCGTCGTCCTCGTGCCCCGGGACGGGGATCAGCCCGAGCTCGCCGACCAGGAGTCCCGCGACGAGCAGGACACCCACCAGCGACAGCTCGCCACCCACGTCGTGTCACCGGTCCCCTCGCGCAGCGGCCACCACGGCCGGCCCGTCACCGTGAGCGATTGAACCGGTACGGTGCGCGGTCGTCGCCGAGAACCCTGAGGTCTAGGCCCACACGGGCGGTCTGTTCACCTGTTCGGAGCAGCCCGCGACGCTGAGCCACCGGCCGGAGTCCAGTGCGACGCCCGGCGTCGCTGCTGCCTGGTTCGCGCTGAGCCGAGCGGGTGGTTACCGGCGTCGGAAGGCGCGGGCTGTCACAGGGCGATGCCCACGTACTTCGTCTCCAGGTACTCCTCGATGCCCTCGGCCCCGCCCTCTCGCCCGAAACCGCTCGCCTTGACGCCGCCGAACGGCGCCGCGGGGTTCGACACCACGCCCTGGTTGATGCCGACCATGCCGGTCTCGAGCGCCTCGGACACCCGGACGGCGCGGCCCAGGTCACGCGTGAACGCGTAGGCCACGAGCCCGTACTCCGTGTCGTTGGCCAGCGCCAGCGCCTCCTCGTCGGTGGAGAACGTCGTGACGGGGGCGACCGGACCGAAGATCTCCTCACGGAACATCGCGGCGCTGGTGGGGACGTCGGCGAGCACCGTCGGCTCGAAGAAGTAGCCGGCGCCGTCCCCGCGGTTGCCCCCGGTCAGGACACGACCACCCCGGTCGACCGCGTCGGCGACGAGCTCGGCCACCTTGTCGCGCTGCTTGCCGTCGATGAGCGGACCGACCTCGACGCCGTCGTCGGTGCCGCGACCCACGGTCAGCGCACCCATGCGGTCGGCGAGGGCGCGGGAGAAGTCGGCGGCGACGGACTCGTGCACGAGGAACCGGTTGGCTGCCGTGCAGGCCTCACCGATGTTGCGCATCTTGGCCAGCATGGCGCCGTCCACCGCCCGGTCGAGGTCGGCGTCGTCGAAGACGAGGAACGGGGCGTTGCCCCCGAGCTCCATGGAGACCCGGAGGAGGCCCTCGGCGGACTGCTCGACGAGCCGTCGGCCGACCGGCGTGGAGCCGGTGAAGGTGAGCTTGCGCAGCCGCGGGTCGCGGATCAGGGGCTCCATGACCTCGCCGGTCGACGAGGTCGTGATGACGTTGAGCACGCCGTCCGGCAGACCGCACTCGAGGAGGATCTGTGCGAGCGCGTACATGGTGAGGGGCGTCTGCGACGCCGGCTTGACGACCATGGTGCAGCCGGCGGCGATGGCCGGGCCGATCTTGCGGGTGCCCATGGCGAGCGGGAAGTTCCAGGGGGTGATCATGAGGCACGGGCCCACGGGCTGCTTCATCGTCATCAGCCGCGTGGCGCCGTTCGGGGCCGTGGACCAGCGGCCGGCGATGCGGACGGCCTCCTCGGAGAACCACCGGAAGAACTCGGCGCCGTACGCGACCTCGGCTCGGGACTCGGCCAGCGGCTTGCCCATCTCGAGGGTCATCAGCAACGCGAGGTCGTCGGCGCGCTCGGTGACCTTCTCGAACGCGGCCCGGAGGATCTCGCCGCGGTCTCGCGGCGGTGTCGCGGCCCAGGACCCCTGCGCAGCGACGGCGGCGTCGAGCGCGGCCGTGCCATCGGCCACGGACGCGTCGGCCACGGTGGTCAGCGTCTCGCCCGTCGAGGGGTCCTCGACCTCGAGACGGCCTCCGCCCTGTGCCTCGCGCCACTCCCCTCCGATGCGCAGACCGGTGGGGACCTGCTCGACGAGGCTGCGCTCGTCCGCTCGCTGAGTCACGGTGCCTGTTCTCCTATCGGGTGAGGACGACCATCACGTCGCCGTCCTGGACGACGTCACCGACGGCCGTGCGAATCGCCATCACGGTGCCCGGGTGGGGGGCCAGCACCGGGATCTCCATCTTCATCGACTCGAGCATGACGAGCTCGTCGCCCTCGGCGACCTGCTGACCGACATCCACGAGCACCTCCAGCACGTTCGCCACCAGCTCGCTGGCCACCTCGGTCGTGCGCACGGGTCCTCCTGCTCGACGGTCGCGGCTCACCTGCTGTGATCCGCCGCCCATCCTGGCGCACCCCAGGTCGAGCAGCCGTCCGGGGTGCAGGCCACGTGATCCGCAGGTCATCGCCCTCGCCTCGACGTTATCCGAACCCTGAGGTATCAAACAAGACGGATACCGTTGATCGGGAGGATCCCCGCAGGGCAGATCCCCAGTAGACTGCGCCCATGACCGACGCCCTCACCGACCAGAAGCCATCCCTGTCCGGCACCCAGGACGCTCATGCCCCCGGCGCCCCGGCGGTGCCCTCGCTCGCCGCCACGGCGATCGCGGACGTCCCCCAGCGCCGGCGGCTGGTGACCGAGATCCCCGGGCCGCGTTCCCGGGCGCTGCACGAGCGCAAGACCTCGGCAGTCGCGAACGGCGTCGGCACGACCCTCCCGATCTACGTCGAGCGCGCGGGGGGCGCCGTGCTCGTCGACGTGGACGGAAACTCGCTGATCGACCTCGGCGCAGGCATCGCGGTGGTCAACGTGGGCAACGCCAACCCGCGGGTCGTCGACCGCGTCCGCACACAGGTGGCGGCGTTCACGCACACCTGCTTCATGGTGACGCCCTACGCCGGCTACGTGGAGGTCTGCGAGGCCTTGAACCGGCTCACGCCGGGCCGCCACGCCAAGAAGTCCGCGCTGTTCAACTCCGGCGCCGAGGCGGTGGAGAACGCCGTCAAGATCGCCCGGCACGCCACGGGCCGCGACGCCGTCGTCGTCTTCGACCACGCCTACCACGGCCGCACGAACCTCACGATGGCCATGACCGCGAAGGCGATGCCGTACAAGCACGGTTTCGGGCCGTTCGCGGGCGAGGTCTACCGCGCCCCGATGAGCTACCCGTTCCGTGAGGAGACCGAGGTGACCGGCGGGCAGGCCGCCGCTCGAGCCATCTCCGTCATCGAGAAGCAGGTCGGAGCGGACGAGGTGGCCGCCGTCGTCATCGAGCCGATCCAGGGCGAGGGCGGGTTCATCGTGCCCGCACCAGGCTTCCTCTCGGCGATCTCGGAGTGGTGCACGGCCAACGGCATCGTGTTCGTCGCCGACGAGGTGCAGAGCGGGTTCTGCCGCACCGGCACGATGTTCGCCTGCGAGCACGAGGGCGTCGTCCCCGATCTCATCACGACGGCCAAGGGCATCGCGGGCGGCCTACCGCTCGCCGCGGTGACCGGCCGCGCCGAGCTGATGGATGCCGTGCACACCGGTGGGCTCGGTGGCACGTACGGCGGCAACCCGGTGGCGTGCGCCGCCGCGCTCGCGTCGATCGAGGCCATGGAGGCCGACGACCTGGCGGGTCGCGCCCGGGCGATCGGTGACGTCATGCTCGCCCGGCTGACGGAGCTCGCAGCCCAGCACCCGCAGATCGGTGACGTGCGCGGTCGCGGCGCCATGATCGCGATCGAGCTGGTGCGGCCGGGCACGAAGGAGCCGGACGCGGCCGAGGCGGCTCGCATCAGCGCCGCCTGCCACGCGCAGGGGGTGGTGACCCTGACCTGCGGCACCTACGGCAACGTGCTCCGCTTCCTGCCGCCGCTCGTCATCGGCGACGAGCTCCTCGGCGAGGCGCTCGACGTGCTCGCTGTGGCCGTGGCCGGCTGAGACGACGAGGGACGACGAGGGACGACGAGGGACGACGTGACCAGGGACCTGACGACGGGGGTCGACCACAGCCGGTTGCACCAGCTGCACCAGCGCGAGGTCGAGCGCTTCGTCGCGACTCACCCGCGCTGCCGCGAGCTGCACGAGCGGGCGACGGCGCACCTGCCGAACGGCGTGCCGATGTCGTGGATGGCCAAGTGGCCGGGGCCGTTCCCCGTCTACGTCGACCGCGCCGGCGGCGCCCACTTCACCTGCGCGGACGGCATCGAGCACGTCGACCTGTGCCTCGGCGACACCGGTGCGATGAGCGGCCACTCCCCCGCACCGACCGTCGCACGAGTCCGTGACCAGGTGGGCCATGGCATCACGGCCATGCTGCCGACGGCGGACGCGGCAACGGCGGCCGCCGAGCTCAGCCGACGGTTCGGCGTCCCGCAGTGGCAGTTCACGCTCTCGGCCACCGACGCCAACCGTCACGTCATCCGCTACGCGCGGCACGTCACGGGTCGGCCGAAGGTGCTCGTCGTCGACTGGTGCTACCACGGCACGGTGGACGAGACGTTCGCGACCCTCGACGACTCCGGCCGCACGGTGGCACGGCGCGGCAACATCGGCGCTCCGGTACCGCCGTCCGAGACGACCGTGGTCGTGCCGTTCAACGACGTCCCCGCGCTCGAGGCAGCCCTCGCGCACGGCGACGTCGCGGTGGCGCTGCTCGAGCCCGCCATGACGAACATCGGGATCGTGCTGCCCGACCCGGGCTACCACGAGGCGCTGCGTCGGCTCACCCGTGAGCACGGCACGGTGCTCGTCATGGACGAGACGCACACGTTGTGCGCCGGTCCCGGCGGCTGCACCGCTGCCTGGGGCCTCGAGCCGGACGTCGTCGTGGTCGGTAAGACGATCGGCGGCGGCATCCCGGCGGCGGCGTTCGGCATGTCGGCCGAGCTCACCGAGCGCATCAGCAAGAGCATCGAGCTCGAGGACATCGACGTGGGCGGCATCGGCGGCACGCTGGCCGGCAACGCGCTGTCGTTGGCCGCGGTCACGGCGACGCTGACCGAGGTGCTGACCGCCGACGCGTTCGAGCGCATGGAGGCCCTCGCCGTCCGCTGGACCGACGGTGTGCAGGGGGTGCTGAGGAGCACCGGCGCCCCGTGGCACGTCACGCGCATCGGGTGCCGTGCGGAGTACGCCTTCTCGTCCCAGCCGCCCCACGACGGCGCCGAGGCGGCGGCCGCCGACGACTTCCCGCTGCAGCAGTACCTGCACCTGCATGCGCTGAACCGTCGGCTGCTGCTCACGCCGTTCCACAACATGGCGCTGATGTGCCCCGCTACGAGCGAGGCGGACGTCGACCAGCACACCGAGGCCTTCGCCGAGTGCGCTGGCGAGCTGTTCGTATCCCGCTAGCCTCGCAGGGGTGCAGCTCTCCCTCGACCCGCACCACCTGAACCGGTACCGGCAGATCGCTGTGCTCCTGCTGCGGCACGGGCGCGGCGACCTGCTCGCCGGCTCCGGCGTCGACGAGGTGCTGAGCAGCGACGAGCTGCCGCCGGACGAGGTGGCGGCCGCCGAGGACCTGACCTCGGCGCTGGAGTCGATGGGGCCCACCTTCGTCAAGCTCGGCCAGCTGCTGTCATCCCGGGTCGACCTGCTGCCGCCCGCGTACACCCGCGCGCTGTCGCGCCTGCAGGACGACGTCGAGCCGTTCGGCTTCGCCGAGGTCGAGGACATCGTGAGCTCCGAGCTGGGCGTGCGCCTCTCGCGAGCGTTCAGCCGGTTCGACGAGCGGCCCGTCGCGGCCGCCTCGCTCGGCCAGGTGCATCGCGCGGCCATGCGCGACGGGCGCGAGGTCGTCGTCAAGGTGCAGCGTCCCGGAATCCGCCGGCAGGTGCTCGACGACATGGAGGTGCTCGGTGAGATCGCCGGCTTCGTCGAGGCGCACAGCGAGACGGCCCGGAGGTACGCCATCGCCGACCTGCTCGAGCAGTTCCGGCGGTCGATCCTCGACGAGCTCGACTACCACCGCGAGGCGCGCAACCTCGTGCTGCTGCACGACCTCCTGGCTGACCGGCCGCTCGTCGTCGTCCCGGAGCCCGTCGACGACTACACGACCGGACGCGTTCTCACCATGGAGTACGTGCCAGGCCGCAAGGTGACCGACCTCGGGCCTCTGGGGCGGCTCGACCTCGACGGGGCCGCCCTCGCCGACGCGCTCACGGGTGCCTTCATGGAGCAGGTGCTGGTGGCCGGCGTCTTCCACGCCGACCCGCATCCCGGCAACGTGCTGCTGACGCCGGACGGCCGGCTGGCCCTCATCGACGTCGGCATGGTCGGACGCATCCCCGTCACCATGCGCGACCAGCTCATCAAGCTCATCATCGCTCTGGTGTCCGGGCGTCCCGACGAGGTCGTTCGCGTGGCTCGACGGCTGGGCACGCCGCTCGAGACGTTCGACGAGATCGCCCTGGAACGAGCGGTGACCGACGTCGTGCTGCGTGCCGCCCAGACGTCCATCGCCGATCTCGACTCCGGAGCCGTGCTGCTCGAGCTGGTGCGGCAGTGCGCCGACGCCGGCCTGAGGCCCGCACCGGAGCTCGCGATGCTCGGCAAGGCGATGCTCAACCTCGACCAGGTGGCACGCACCCTCGACCCCACCTTCGAGCCGCAGCAGGCGCTGGAGCGCCACACGACGCAGATCATGCGGGCCGGGATGAGCACCTCACCCACGACCGTGCTGTCCGGGCTGCTGGAGGCCAAGGAGTTCGTCGAGGCGCTGCCCGGGCGAGTCAACCGAGCCGTGGACGCCGTCGCTGACGGTCGCTTCGAGGTGCGCGTCAAGGTCTTCGACGAGACGGAGTTCCTCCGGGGTCTGCACAAGCTCGCCAACGTCATCGCGGCGGGGCTGGTGCTGGCGGCGCTCATGATCGGCGCGGCGCTGCTGGCGAGACCGGGCGCCGGCGGCGCCACGCTGGCGAGCCGCATCGCGCTGGCGGTGTTCGTGGTCTCCGCGCTGGGTGCCCTCGCGCTCCTGGCGCGGATCGCGTGGCAGTCCCGCAACGTCAAGGCCTCGGACGAGCGGCCACCCCGGTGACTCGGCTCGCGCGAGCCGAGTCACCCGTGGCCGCTCTGGCGCCCCCGGTCCACGCGAAGGCTGCGTCTCAGGGGGTCGCTGCCCCGAGCCCGAACGCGTGAGCGAGCAGCTCGTACGAGCGCCGCCGCTCGGCCGGGTCGTGGACGTTCGTCGTGACGATGAGCTCGTCGGCTCCAGCGTGCTTCGCGCGACGCTCCAGGTCGTCGCGGACCTGCTCGGCCGTGCCGACCGACACGAAGTGACGTGCGGACTCGGCGATCTGCCGCTCCGCCTCGGTCCACTGGTGCCGCGCCGCCTCCTCGGGGCTGGGCAGCGGGCCGGGACGGTTGGTACGCAACCTCGCCATCGACAGCCCGTTGGCGAGGGCGAGCTGGTCGGCGCGCTCCTCGGTGTCCGCGGCGATCGCCGCCACGGCAAGCATGACGCGCGGCTCGGTCGTGGAGCCGGCGCGGGTGGACGGCTCGAAGCTCGCGCGGTAGCCGTCGACCGCCTCCGCCGGGTCGACGCTGCCGAAGTGCCCGGCGAAGGCGAACCGTGTGCCGAAGGCACCAGCCGCCCGGCCGCCGTAGAGGCTGGAGCCGAGGATCCACACGCCGGGCAGCGGGACGTCGTCCGGCATGGCGGTGATCGGCGAGAACGGGTGGCCGTCGGGGAAGCCGTCGACGTAGCCGACGAGCTCGCCGTACTGCTGCGGGAAGTCGTCCGCGGTCAGCGCCTCACGGCTGCGACGCAGCGCGTAGGCCGTGAGCTGGTCCGTGCCGGGGGCGCGTCCGATGCCGAGGTCGATGCGGCCCGGGTGCAGGCCCTCGAGCACGCGGAACGTCTCGGCGACGGTGAGGGGCGAGTGGTTGGGCAGCATGATGCCGCCGGACCCGACGCGGATGCTCTGGGTGGCCGCGGCCACGGCCGCGATCATGACGGACGGCGACGAGCTCGAGACGCTGGGCAGGCTGTGGTGCTCGGCCACCCAGAACCGTTGATAGCCCAGTCGCTCCGTGTGCTGCGCCAGCGCCACCGTGTCCGCGAGCGCCCGCGACGGGCGCGACCCCGACGGCACCGGGGAGAGGTCGAGGACGGACAACGGCAGGGACGTCGGCTCGCTGGTCACAGCTGGGACAGCAGGACGCGGGCCGTCGTTGTTCCCCACCTGCTCGGGGTGCGTCGTCCGGGCGCACGCCGACGCTAGGTTGCGGTGGGAGCCGAGACCTCACCGGCAGGCTCCCCACCAGCCGAGGAGGACGCATGAGCGGCAGCGGCCCGACCAACTCGCTCGTCGACGTCACCGGGCTGGCCGTCGGTCACGCCACCCGACGCGGCGACGGCTGGCTGACCGGCACGACCGTGGTGCTCGCAGGGGCGGACGGCGCGGTGGCCGGCGTCGACGTCCGCGGCGGCGGCCCGGGAACCCGCGAGACCGACCTGCTCGACCCGCGCAACGTGGTCGAGCGGGTGCACGCCGTGGTGCTCACCGGCGGCAGCGCGTTCGGGCTGGCGGCCGCCGACGGGGTCATGACCGAGCTCGAGGCACGCGGCACGGGCCTGCCCGTCGGCTCCGCGGGAGCGATCGTGCCGATCGTGCCTGCCGCCGTGGTGTTCGACCTGGGACGCGGCGGCGACCTCGCGAAGCGACCGGACGCCACGCTGGGCGCCGAGGCGGCGCGGACGGCGTCCGGCGAGGCGGTCCGGGAAGGCAGCGTGGGCGCGGGGACCGGCGCCGTTGCCGGCGGCCTCAAGGGCGGCGTCGGATCAGCGAGCCAGGTGCTGGACGACGGCACGACGGTCGCGGCGCTGGCGGTCGTGAACGCCGCGGGGTCGCCCGTCGACCGGGCCACCGGTCTGCTCTGGGCGCACGCGCACCTACGGCCGGACGAACAGCCTCGGTTGCCGGACGATGCTGCCGTGGGCCGCCTCCGTACCGCGACCACCCCGCCGGAGCCGACCCTCGGGACTGCCACCACGCTGCTCGTCGTGGCCACCGACGCGACACTGTCCAAGGCGCAGTGCGCGAAGGCGGCCGGGCTCGCCCACGACGGACTCGCGCGCGCCATCTCCCCCGTGCACACGATGGTGGACGGCGACACCGCCTTCGCCCTGGCGACCTGCGCGCGGCCGTCCCCGGACATGGTGCAGCTGCACCTGCTGCTCACCGCAGCAGGTGACGTGGCGTGCCGTGCCGTCGCCCGCGCGGTGCTCGCGGCCGAGCCCGTGTCGACGGCGGCGGGCCGGTGGCCGAGCTACGGGTCGCTGCTTCACGGCGGTGCAGCCGCCCGGTGACGCGTCAGACCAGGCGTCTGCTGCCGTCGGCCACGACGCGCAGCCAGCGGTAGCCGTAGCCGTCGAGCACCAGGGTGGCACCCCCGCCGTCGTCCAGGCGCGTCGTTCCGTCCTGCAGGAGGTCCTCCAGCCGGTGCGACGCGTCGCAGCCCTCCAGCTGCACGGGCACGTCGACGGCGTGCGGGCCGAGGTTGTGGACGGCGACCAGGGACCCGTCGTCCCAGGTGCAGACGTGCGCGAGCACCGAGACGTGCGGCTGCTCGAGCACCCGGAAGCTGGCCCAGCCGAGCTCGGGCGAGTCGCGGTAACGCCTGATCAGCAACGTCATGAACGCGAGCATCGAGTCGCCGTCACGCCGCTGGTCGGCGACGTTCACGTGCTCCGGTGAGAAGCCGTCCGCGACGACCGGACGGCAGAGCTTCGACGGCCGCACCGACGAGAACCCGCCGTTGGGCCCGCTGGACCACTGCATCGGCGTGCGGACGGCCATCCGTCCGGGCACGTCGAGGTTCTCGCCCATGCCGATCTCCTCGCCGTAGAACAGCGCCGGCGTGCCGGGGAGCGAGAACAGCAGGCTGTAGACCATGCGGATCCGGCGTGGGTCCCCGTTCAGCATCGTCGGGAGCCGCCGGCGCAGGCCTCGGCCGTAGAGCTGCATCTCCGGCTCGGGCCCGAAGGCGTCGAACACCTCCTGACGCTCCGACTCCGAGAGCTTGTCCAGGGTGAGCTCGTCGTGGTTGCGTACGAACGTGACCCACTGGCAGTCGTGGGTGACGGGGGGCCGGCTCGCGAGCGCCTCTGCGAGCGGCCGAGCATCCTCGCGGGCCAGCGACAGGTACAGGTTCTGCATGGCGATGAAGTCGAACATCATCGTGAGCTCGTCGCCGTCCGGACCGCCGAAGAACTCCAGCTGCTGCTCGTGCGGCACGTTGACCTCGCCGAGCAGGATGCCGTCACCGGTCCGTCGCGCGACGACCGATCGCAGCGACTTGAGGTACCCGTGCGGGTCGGAGAACGCGCGCTTCTCCTGCTCGCTGACGCCGTCCGTGCTGATGAGGAACGGGACGGCGTCGACGCGGAAGCCGGACACCCCGAGCTCGAGCCAGAAGCCCATGAGCTTCGCGATCTCGTCGCGCACGAGCGGGTTGGCGACGTTGACGTCCGGCTGCGTCGCGTAGAAGTGGTGCAGGTACCACTCGCCGGTGCGCTCGTCGAGCTGCCAGATGCTGTCCTCGACGTCGGGGAACACGACCTGGTCCGACGTGTCCGGCGGCTCGTCGGCACGCCAGACGTACCAGTCTCGGAAGGGTGAGTCGACGCTCTTGCGCGACTCCTTGAACCAGGGGTGCCGGTCGGAGGTGTGGTTGACGACGAGGTCGATGATGACCCGCATGCCACGGTCTCGTGCGGTGCGCACCACCTCGACGAAGTCGCCGTGGCTGCCGTACCGCGGGTCCACACCGTAGAAGTCGGTGATGTCGTAGCCGTCGTCCCGGTTGGTCGTCGGGTAGAACGGCATCAGCCACAGGCAGGTGACGCCCAGGTCGGCCAGGTAGTCGATGCGTTGCGCCAGGCCGGCAAGGTCGCCCTCGCCGTCGTCGTCCCAGTCCAGGAACGTCTGCACGTCGAGGCAGTAGATGACAGCCGTCTTCCACCACAGGTCGCTGGTGTCGGTGATCCGCATGGGCCCTTCCTACTGGCTCATGCCGCCCGGCGCCTCTCAGGCGTTCTGCGGGAAGCCCAGGTTCAGGCCGCCGTGGCTGGGGTCCAGCCACCGGGACGTCACGACCTTGCCGCGAGTGAAGAAGTGCACGCCCTCGATGCCGTGCGCGTGCGTGTCTCCGAAGAGCGAGCTCTTCCAGCCGCCGAACGAGTAGTACGACATGGGCACGGGGATGGGCACGTTGATGCCGACCATGCCGACCTGGACCTCGTTCTGGTACCGACGGGCGGCGCCGCCGTCGTTGGTGAAGATCGCGGTCCCGTTGCCGTACGGGTTGGAGTTCACCAGGTCGAGCGCCTCGTCGTACGTGTCGACGCGGACGACGGACAGCACCGGCCCGAAGATCTCGTCGGTGTAGATGCTCATGGACGGGTCGACCTTGTCGAACAGCGTCGGGGCCAGCCAGAAGCCGCCCTCGTCCCCGTCGAACTCGCCGTCGCGACCGTCGACGACGAGCTCGGCACCGGACTCCACGCCCGCGTCCAGGTACGACGCGACCTTGTCACGGTGCGCCTTCGTGACGAGCGGCCCCATGTCGCAGCCGCGCGTGCCGTCGCCGGTTCGCAGCGTCGCCATGCGCTCGGTGATCTTCTGGATCAGCGGGTCGGCGACGTCACCCACCGCCACGAGAGCCGAGATCGCCATGCACCGCTCGCCGGCCGAGCCGAACCCGGCGTTGACGGCGGCGTCCGCCGCCAGGTCGAGGTCGGCGTCCGGCAGCACGACCATGTGGTTCTTCGCCCCGCCGAGCGCTTGCACCCGCTTGCCCGCCGCGGTGCCCTTCTCGTAGACGTAGCGCGCGATCGGCGTCGAGCCGACGAACGAGACGGCAGCGACGTCCGGGTGCTCGAGCAGCCGGTCGACGGCAACCTTGTCGCCCTGCACGACGCTGAAGACGCCCTCCGGCAGACCGGCTTCCGCCCACAGCTGCGCCATCAGGACGGACGCCGACGGGTCCTTCTCGCTCGGCTTGAGGACCACGGCGTTGCCGGCGGCGATGGCCACCGGGACGAACCACAGGGGCACCATCGCCGGGAAGTTGAACGGCGAGATCACCGCGACGACGCCAAGTGCCTGACGGATCGAGTACACGTCCACGCGCGTCGAGACGTTCTCGCTGAACCCGCCCTTGAGCAGGTGGGGGATGCCGCACGCGAACTCCACGACCTCGAGCCCGCGGGTCACCTCACCCACGGCGTCGGAGAGCACCTTGCCGTGCTCGGCCGTGATGGCCGCACCGATGTCGTCCTTGCGCTCGTTCAGCAGCTCACGGAACCGGAACAGCACCTTGGTGCGCGTCGACAGCGAGGACCGCGCCCACGTCTCCGCGGCACCGGCGGCTGCCGCGACCGCGAGGTCGACGGTGGCCACGTCGGCGAGGTCCACCCGGCCCGTCACCTCGCCCGTCGCCGGGTTGAAGACGTCCCCAGCTCGTTCGCTCGTGCCGCCGAAGGGCTTGCCGTCGATCCAGTGCGTGATGCGGGTGGGAGTCGTCATGACACCACCCTGCGACGCCCCGGGCGCGACCGCCACGGGCACTGTGACCGGCATGCGCCCGCGAACCCGACACTCTGTCAGACCCCGAGCGCCCTTCGTGCACTCGGTGCACGGCTCAGCGGCGCGTGGCGTACACCTAGCGCACGAGAAGTGCGGTCAGGAGTCGAAGCCGAGGCCGAGGCGGTCGAGCGTACGCAGCCACAGACCGCGCCGGCCTTCGTTGCGGTCCGCCCGGGCCAGCTCGCGGCGCGTCAGCTGGATGCCCGTCCACCGGAACGGCTCCGGCGGGAAGGGCACGGGCTTGCGCCGCACCATCTCGAGCCGGGTGCGTTCGTTGTCGCGGCCGGCGAGCAGGTCCAAGCACACCTGGGCACCGAACCTCGTCGCTCCCACCCCCAGCCCGGTGTAGCCCTGCACCGAGGTCACCTTGCCGCCGTGGCTCGTGCCCCAGAACGCGCAGAACCGCGTGCAGGTGTCGATCGCGCCGCCCCAGGCGTGCGTCACCTCGACGCCGTCGAGCTGCGGGAAGGTGCGCACCAGGTGCTCCGCGAGCACCCTCTCCGTGCGGGACGAGCGTGCCCGTCGGGCGCCCATGTCGTTGCCGAAGTAGTAGAGCGCGTCGTAGCCGCCGAACAGCAGCCGGTCGTCCTCGGTGAGGCGGTAGTAGTGGAACTGGTTGCCC
>DASSTJ010000036.1:0-6300 GCA_035707965.1 Actinomycetales bacterium | reverse complement strand
CTCGGTGACGAAGAACGGGTTGCCCCCGGTACGGCGGTGCACGTCCTCGCCGTCGAGACCAGAGCCCTCGCAGAGGCGGCTGACGGAGCCCGGTCCCAGCGGCCGCAGCTGCAACCGGGCGAGTCCGGCCGAGGGGGTGAGATCTCCCACGGTGGTGCGCAGCGGGTGATGGGCGCCGAGCCCATCGTCCCGGTGGCTGGCCAGCAGCAGCACCGGGTGCTCCGCCACCCGCCGGCCCAGGTACCGCAGGAGGTCGAGTGTCGAGTCGTCGGCCCAGTGCACGTCCTCGATCACGACGACCCGGCCAGGCGGTTCGCTGACCTCGCTCAGGAGTCGCGTGAACAGGCTGGTGCGGCTCAGGCTCGTCATGGCGTGCTCGACGTCCCAGCCCAGCTGGCCCGCGATGTCCGCCAGCGGCCCCAGAGGACGGGGGTTGCGCAGGGGGTCGCAGTATCCCCAGAGCACCTCAGGGTCGTCCGCGGCGAACTGTCGCAGCAGCGACGTCTTGCCGACTCCGGCCTCCCCCGACACCAGGACCAGCCGGCCGGCGCCTGCTCGGGCCTCCTGCCGGTGACGCACGAGCGTCTCGATGGCGTCGTCCCGCTCCAGCAGCTCGGCCGAGGGCCGACGCCGGTGGCCGGTGACGGCGTCCAGCGTGCGAGGCCCGGGCTGCGTGTGCACCCACGCCAATGTAGGAGGTCCGGCTCGTCTTCGGGAGCACCGTGGAGCACGTGCCGCGGCAGCAGCTCGACGCCGCGGCTCTCACCGCTCCGCTTCGAGTGCCTCCGTCAGCAGGTGCACGAGCGCCTCCACCTGCACGTCGGCGGACGACGAGAGCTCGGAGTCCGACCCGTCGAGCGCGCGCGCGGCCAGTCCAGCCTTCGTGTCGACGAGCTGTGCGATCTTCGTGTCCAGCGTCTGGGCGGCCAGGATGCGCCACGCGGTCACGGGCTCGCCCTGACCGATGCGGTGCACGCGGTCGATCGCCTGCGTCTGCTCGGCGTCCGTCCACGAGAGCTCGGCCAGGACCACGTTCGACGCGACCTGCAGGTTGAGTCCCACGCCGGCCGCGGTCAGGGAGCAGACCGCCACGGCGACGTCCGGGTCGTTGACGAAGGCGTCCAGGTTCTTCTGCCGCGCGCGGGCCGTCTGCTCGCCGCGGATCGACGAGTACCGCAGGCCGCGCTTGGAGAAGACCTGCTCGGCGGCGTCCATCACATCGACGTGCTTCGCGAAGAACACGACCTTGCCGACGCTGTGCACGAGCTGGGCGGCGTAGTCGGCGCCCAGCTCGGCCTTCGCCTGGCCGATGCGCCGCATCATGCTGAAGACGTTCTCACCCTTGCCGGGCCCGCTCGACTTCTCCCGCTCGGCGACGGCGATGCGTCGCACCAGCACCTCGTCGACGCCCTCGACGACCTCTGGCGAGTCGCGCAGCTCGAGCGCCCGGTGGTACTGCTGCACGAGCCGCTGCGCGAGCTCCTGCTCGGCCGCGCGGATGGAGCGGCCGTCGGCGTCGTCGAGCTCGACGAGCAGGTCGGCGATACGACGCTCCGGGATGTCGGACGCGACGTCCGCCTTGCGGCGCCGCACGATGCCCTGCTCGATGACGCACGTGCGCGCCGCGGCCGAGAAGCCGCGGTCGGCCGGCGTCAGACCGGTCTCCTCGAGCGCGGCCATGAGCGAGCCGATGGGCTTCTTGTCGTCGATCCAGCCGAGGAACTGCCAGATGGCGGTGAAGTCCTCGATGTCGTTGATCAGCGGTGTACCGGTGAGCGCCATGAAGAGCGCGTCGTGCCGGCGCGCGCGGATCTTCGCCGAGATCTCGAGCACGTTCTGCGAGCGCTGCGAGGACTTGTTCTTGATGAAGTGCGCCTCGTCGACGACCATGCCCCGGAAGCCGAGGGTGCTCATCCAGCCGACGTGCCGGTCGAGGATCTCGTAGTTCACGACCACGATGTCAGCGAAGGCGTCGACCGTCTCACCGTTGCCGTGCACGACGGTGACCCGCTTGTTCGGCGTCCAGAGACCGACCTCGTGCGCCCAGTTCGCCTTGACGACGTTGGGGACGACGACGAGCAGCGGGTACGCGTTGGCCGCCCGCGCCGACAGGAGGGCCTGCGCCGTCTTGCCGAGCCCCGGCTCGTCGGCCAGGAGGAACGTGCGATGCCCCTTGGCGGCGGCTGCCACGACCTGCGCCTGGTGACGCATGAGGGTCAGGCCGGTGGACGTCGTCAGTGACGTCGGGTCAGGAAGGTCCATGCAGGACGTCGTGCCGCCGTCCTCGAAGGCCCGGAAGAGGGGCCCCAGCAGCTCCCAGTTGGCGAGCCTGCCCGCCCTCGGGCGCGGCGGCAGCGACGAGAAGTCGGGTGCGAGGAACGGGTCGGCGAGCTGCCGCGAGATCACCGACTGCGGGACGACGGCCCGCTCGTTCACGACCGGCGCCGGCCGTGGCGCGGGCGCCTCTTCCTCCGGGGCGTCGAGCCCGGCGGCGAGCAGCATGCGGCGCTTGATGTCCTTCGCGGAGTCGGACACGACCGCGTCGTCGGCCAGCAGGCGCAGCAGCGAGGTGTCGCGCGCGGCGGTCTGGGCGAGGATCGTCGCGACGCCATCCAGCCGCTTGAGCTGCTCGGCGCGCCGGACCTCCCCGAGCTCGCCGTCCGCCTTCACGCGGGCGCGTTCGTCGCGCACCAGCATCGCGATGGCCTGGAACTTGGCACGGGACGAGGGGCTCACCTTGCCGCGCTTCGCGCTGCCCTCGACCTCGCGCACGGCCCGGGCCAGCACGGGAAGGATGCCCTCGTTGTCGCGGCCGTGGTGGCCGCGCGTCCTCGTCGTTCGCGTGGGGTGCGAACGTTGCGCCGGTCGAGCCAAGAACTGCCTCCTGTGCGGGCGGACGCGGGACGACGCGAGCAGCGTCGACGCGACCGGTCGGTCACCTGCGGTCAGGCGTACGCCGGAACGCCGACGAGCTGCCGGGCGTTGCCGGTTGTCGAGAGCGACGTGGGTGACCACGCCGTGACGAGGGCGCAGCCGCCGCTCGGAGAACCCGAACCGGACGATGCACCGCCCCCCGTGGAGCGCGGAACTACCCGCGCTACTCGTCCATCGTAGCGGGCGACGTGGTCCCGCGCCGCACGCGCGTCCCGGCACCGGGTCGGCGCCCCCTGCACCGGCAGCCGAGCTCGGGCCCATCGGCACTGACGGTCGCGGCGGAGTGCGCGTAGACCAAGAAGGTACGGATCCGCACCGCGGGCTGGCCGAGGAGGCTGCCATGACCGATCTGCATTCCCCCACGAAGTGGGAGCCGCCGGAAGAGACGGCCTTGCGCGACGCCGCCGTGAAGCGGCTCAAGGCTCGTCGCGACCTGCAGGCGCACGTGCTCGCCTACGTCCTCGTCAACGCGTTCCTGATCGTGCTGTGGTGGACGGTGACGGGGGCCGGATTCTTCTGGCCGGTCTTCCCCCTGTTCGGCTGGGGCATCGGCTTGGCGTTCAACGCCTGGGACGTCTTGTCGCCGGAGCCGTCACGGCGCCGCATCGAGGCCGAGATGGAGCGCTTGCGCCGCCGGTCTCCCTGAGCATGGCGCTATCGTGCCCAGGATGAGCAGGATCTTCGGCACGCCTGTCGCGTCGGTGTACCCGCACTACGTGACCAAGGTCGAGAAGAAGGGTCGCACCAAGGCCGAGCTCGACGAGGTGATCACGTGGCTCACCGGGTTCGACGAGCGCGCCCTGCAGGGCCATCTCGACGAGGGGACGACGTTCGAGGAGTTCTTCGAGCAGGCGCGGCTCAACCCGAACGCGTCGGCGATCACCGGTGTGGTGTGCGGCGTGCGGGTCGAGGAGGTCGAGGACCCTCTCATGCGGAAGATCCGGTACCTCGACAAGCTGGTCGACGAGCTGGCCAAGGGCAAGCCGATGGCGAAGGTGCTGCGCGGCTGAGCACCAGCCGTTACGCGAGCATCCCCTCGGCAAGGACGTCGAGCAGCGGTTGGACGGCGTCGTCGCCGAGCCCCCCGTCGTCGGCGACCGACGCGACCCCGCCGGCCAGACGGCAGATCTGCACGGCGTCGACCTCCGGCCGCAGGGCGTCGTCCGCCCGCAGCCGCTCGACGACTCGGCCGGTGGCGCGCGCGAGCACCTGGCACTTCGGTGCGATGGGTGACTCGTCGTCGCCCATGGCGGACGTGATCCGCGCCGCGCCGCCCTTGTGCAGGCTCACGAGCCCGACGTAGGCACGGAGCCACGCGAGCAGCAGCTCCCGTGGCGGCCCCTCGTGCACCAGCACCTTGCCAACCGCGTCGTCGACCCGGTCGACCCAGCTCTGCATGATCGCGTCGACGAGGTTCTCGCGGGTCGGGAAATGCCGGTAGAGCGTGCCCGCGCCGACGCCCGCCCGCTTCGCCACGAGATCCAGCGAGGCGTCGTAGCCCTGCTCCCGGAACACTTCTCGCGCCACCTCGACGATGCGGTCGCGGTTGCGCTGCGCGTCGGCGCGCATGACCACCCCTCAAGAAAAGTCGAGAAAGCACTTGCGTAAACGGAGACAGTCTCCGTATGGTTCCAGGAACCGGAGCCGCTCTCCACATTACCTCACTCCGGCCATCCAGAACAGGACTCCCGTCATGCCAACAACCCTCAGTAGGTCCGTGCCGCCCGACGGTGCGGCCGACGTCATCCGGCCTCGTGAGCCGACCAGGTCAGACCGACAGGCACGACGCGCCGCAGCGGGGATCGCGGTTGTGCTTGTCGCGCAGCTCATGCTCATCCTCGACCTCACGGTCGTCAACGTCGCCCTGCCCCACATCAGCACCGCCCTCGACTTCGGCACCGCCGGCCTGTCGTGGGTGCTGAACGGCTACACGCTCGCCTTCGGCGGGCTGCTGCTTCTCGGCGGGCGCCTGGGCGACGTCTTCGGGCGCCGCCGCACCTTCGAGATCGGCCTTGCCGTGTTCACGCTCGGCTCCCTGGCCGGGGGCCTCGCGCAGAGCGCCACCTGGCTGATCGCTGCCCGCAGCGCACAAGGAATCGGCGCCGCCCTCGCGTCCCCTGGCGTGCTCGCGCTGCTCACGACCAGCGCCCCCACGCAGGCGGCTCGCAATCGCGCACTCGCACTGTTCGGGGCGGTCACCTCCGGTGGCATGTCTCTCGGACTGCTGCTGGGCGGGGCCGTCACGGACGCCGGTTCGTGGCGCTGGACGCTGTTCATCAACGTCCCGATCGGGGCCGTCGTCCTCGGTCTGACGAGGCGGCTCGTCGACGAGACACCCCGCCGGCCGGGGCGGTTCGACGTCGTCGGCGCGCTGACGGCCACGCTGGGTGCCGTCTCCATCGTGTGGGCGCTGATCGGGGCGCCCGACGAGGGCTGGGCGTCCACACGCACCGTCGGCGGGCTGGTCCTCGGCGCGCTGCTGCTCGGGATGCTGGCCACGACGGAGAACCTCGTGGCGCACCCGCTGATCCAGCCCGCACTCCTGCGCAGCCGCGCCCGTGTCAGCTCGCTGGTCGTGATCGCGCTGGTCCTCGGGGCGCAGATGTCGGTGTTCTTCCTCGTGGTCCAGTACCTCGAGAACGACCTCGGGTTCGGCCCGTTCCGGACCGGCCTCGCCTTCCTGCCGCTCACTCTGGCGATCTTCGGGATGTCGCGCGTCTCTCCGCGGTTGCTGGAGAGGTTGGGGCGCACTCCGATGCTGCTGATCGGCACGACCGGTCTGGCCGCCAGCTTCGTCTGGCTGAGCCAGCTCTCGGCGAGCGACAGCTATCTCAGCGGAGCGTTCGGGCCGTTGCTGCTGAACGGCATCTCGGTGGGCTTCGTGTTCCTGCCTGCCGCGTCAGCCGTCCTGTCCGGGGTCGCCCCGGAGCACGCGGGGTCGGCGTCCGGCCTGCTGCAGACGTTCCAGCAGCTCGGCGGGGCGATCGGCCTGGCAGTCGTCGTATCGGTCTACGCGGCGGGTGCCGTGCCGGGTGAGTTCCTTCCCGGCGCCGAGCGCGCGTTCGAGACGGCAGGGCTGTTCGCCCTCGGAGCGCTCGCGGTGACGCTGCTGGCCGTCGTCCGGCTGCGCCGCCCGGCCGTCGTCGACCTGAGGTCGCCCGAGCCGGTCACGGTCGAGGCGGACGACGTCGCGGCCTGACCTCACCGCGGCGCCGGCCCGGACCCGACGTGGGCCCGGGCCGGCGTCCGCTCACTAAGGATCCAGCGCATCGCGGCAACTGCCTCCGTCCTGGCGTTAGCCGTTGCCGCAATGACTGTCGGTGGCATCCCAGGCCGGCGCGAGGCAGATGAGGTGATCAGCCGGCG
>DASSTJ010000035.1:0-3378 GCA_035707965.1 Actinomycetales bacterium | reverse complement strand
TGCCGCCGCTCAGCACGACGATGTCCTCGGCGCGCAGCGCCCCACGGACGGGCTTCTTGGCCTCCGCGTCTTGGACCTGGCCCTCCGGCGCGTAGCCGACGCCCGTCACCCGCGCGCTGCCGGAGGCGGTCATCACGCGCTCGATCGACATCTCCGAGCGGGTGAGGGTGCCCGTCTTGTCCGTGCAGATGACCGACGTCGACCCCAGCACTTCGACGGCGCTCAGGCGCCGCACTATCGATCCGCGCCGTGCGAGCGAGCGCACGCCGGCGGCCAGCGCGAGCGTGATCGTGGGCAGTAGGCCCTCGGGAACGTTCGCGACGAGTAGTCCGATCGCGAACAGGAACGCGTCGCGGGCGGGCAGCCCGGCGACGATTCCCAGCGGCATGAAGGCGCCACCAACGACCACGCCGACGGCCGCGATCAGCCAGGCCACCGAGCGCACCTGCCGCTCCAGTGGGCTCGGGGCCCGGTGCTGGTGCTGGCTGAGCGCGGCGATCCGCCCGAGCTCGGTCAGCCCGCCGGTCGCGTAGATCACCGCACGCGCAGAACCGGCCGTGCACAGCGTGCCGGACAGCAGCACGTCGGGAGCCGCCATCCAGCTGGTCTCCAGCGATCGATCGATGGCGAAGCGGGACACCGGCGCCGACTCACCCGTCAGAGCGGACATGTCGACGTCCACCGCGCCGTCGACGATCCGGGCGTCGGCGGAGATCCCGTCACCTTCCTCGACGAGGACGACGTCGCCGACCACGAGCGTGCGGGCATCGACTTCACGCGCCCGGCCGTCGCGAACGACCCGAACCGACCGGGGGAGCAGCGCGCCCAGCGCGGCCACCGCCCGCTGGGCCTGTCGTTCCTGGGTGAACGAGAAGACCGCGTTCAGCACGATGACCAGCACGATTGCGGCCGAGAGTGCGGCCGTGCCGGCAGCCAGGGACAGCCCTGCCGCCGCCCACAGCACCAGTGCCAACGGGTGCACCAGCTGGGCCAGGACTGCGGCCAGCCACGACTCATGGACCTCTTGGGGCAGCTGGTTGGGACCGTTGGCCAGTAGCCGACGCTCCGCCTCACGCTGGGACAGCCCCGCCTCGGTCGTGCGCAGGCGGCGCAGGAAGGCGGGTCGCGGTTCTCGCAGGTCGGGCTCGGCGCCTGCCTGGTTCGTGCTCATCCACGAACAGAGTTCGGCCGACCGGCCCGGCGTACGCGGGCTAGCGGAAGGCGTGCGGCGGCGTGCGCTCCGACAGCAGCTGACGGGCCAGGGTTTCCACCTGCCAGGGCAGATCGTCGCGGATGCCGAGGTGCAGGAGCTGCTCTCGCACGGCGGCCACCCGACGGATCACGGTGCCGGCCGGGTGGATGCCGGCGAATTCCGCGATCAACCGGTTGACGACGGCGAAGATCTGCTCCTGGTGGGCACGGCGTGCGGCGAACGCCGTGGTCGCCGCCGTCATGCCGACTCGTGGGTGAAGTGGTGCAGCCGCGCGTCAGGCCCGGGGAAGAACAGGCCTTCGTGGCCGTCATCCCAGCGCACCAGGTACGGCGGTTCGCCGTCGTGGCCGTGCACCTCGATGATCTCGCCGTCACGGGCTTTCTCGTCGAGGGTGTGACCCTCGACGATGATCCTGTCACCAACGGAAGCCTTCATCGTCCGCACCTCCCAGTGGTATCCAACGCAACTGCACGGGCGGCCGCTACGGGCGAGAGGACCCCCTTCGCCGGGGCTTTGGTCCCGACCCCGCGCCTGGATGCGATCAGCGCAGCAGCTCCGCCACCTGGGCGACGGTCTCTTCGAGGGCAGTGTCGGACCGCACGCCGTGGGCCGAGGGCCAGGGCTCGGCGTACTCGGCGAGCCGGCGCCGCACGTCGATCGTCGCGTCGGAGGTCGTCTCGCCCGGCCGGCGCGTCGCGATGCGTGCTTCGGCCGTCACGTCCAGCGTGAGGAGCGACACCTCGACCAGGTCCGTGGAGGTGCGGCGGGCCAGCGCAGCCGCCTCCTGCCGCTGCAGCGGATCGGTGAACGACGCGTCGAGGATGACGCTCTCGCCCATCTCGAGGTGGCGGCTTGCCTGCTCGAACATCTCGGCGTAGGCCGCCTCGCTCCATCCGGACGTGTAGATCCCGCTCCTGAAGTCCGCGCCGGCGGGCACGAGAGCGGGCAGGCCGGCCAGCTGCTTGCGCACGATGTCGGACGACAGCACCGGCCAGCCGGTGCGGCCCGCCACCGCCGTCGCGACCGTGGACTTGCCGGCGCCGGGGAGCCCGCCGATGACCAGCATCCGTACCCGCCCGACCTGCAGGTGCCGCAGCCCCAGCGAGGTCAGCTTGCGGGACTCCGCCGCAGCTCGTGCGGACTCCTCGCCCGTGGTCTGACCCGCGCGAATGGCGGAGACCTTCGCACGAATGTGCGCGCGGTGGGCGACGTAGTGGTGCTCGAGAGACCGCGGCCACCGGTCGTTGGACAGGGCCGCGTAACGGTCGAGCAGTCGTTGTGCGTACGCCGGTGCGCCCTGGTGTTCGAGATCCATGGCCAGGAAGGTGACGTCAGCGAGGGTGTCGCCGATCCGCAGCTCCCGGTCGAACTCCAGGCAGTCGAGGATTCGCGGCCCTTCGGGCAGGCAGAAGATGTCGTCCGTCAGCAGATCGCCGTGGCCGTCGCGCACGCGGCCTGCCGTCACCCGTGCCCGCAGCAACCCCTGTCGCCCGGCGAGGTAACGGTGGGCCAACCGCCGGGTCTCCTGCACGTCCGCCGAGGGCACGACGCCGGTGCGCTCGAGCAGGTCGAGCCCGTCGTCCCACCGCGCGCGCAGCAGGCGAGCCGAGCCCAGGTTCGCGGCGTCGTCGGGTATCTGCGCATCGGAGTGGAAGCGGGCGAGCAGCGACGCGATCTGGTCGACCTCCGCGGCGAGGTCCGTGCGCGTTCGCAGGAGGTGGCCGAGCCTCAGCTCGTCGGGCATGCGGCGCATCACGACCGCGTGCTCGCAGCCGTCCGGACCGCGAATCTCGGCGACGCCGAGGTAGACGTCCGGCGACAGCCGCCGGTTGAGTGCCACCTCGTCCGCGCACGCTCGTGCGCGTGCCTCGACCGAACGGAAGTCGAGGAACCCCAGGTGCACCGGTTTCTTGACCTTGTAGACGCGATCACCGGCGAAGAACAGCCACGCCGTGTGCGTTTCGAGCGCACGTGCGCAGGCTTCAGCCATGTCCCTCACCTCGTCCGGGCCCGGACGACTCCGGGCACCGTCTCCGCGACACGTACCGCTGCATCGGGGTCGATTCCTTCGGATGGCAGCGAGAGAACGACCAACCCCTGGTCCACGCTGATGGCGACGTCGGTGGCATCCCGGCCGAAGCAGTCCTCCAGCCGCCGGCGTACGG
>DASSTJ010000034.1:0-2839 GCA_035707965.1 Actinomycetales bacterium | reverse complement strand
TGCTTGGCACGTCGAGGTGCTTCCCGACGACGACGCCGGCTTGGCGCGGGTCGTCGAGGAAGGGCTGCGTGCGGTCGTCGCGATCGGTGCCGCGAACGCCCGCTTGGCGGTCCTGGGTCGTGCACGGTCGATTGCGGGGGTTATCGTGGCGGCGACGGCGACGGTGGGCCGGGACGTCGAGCTCGGGCTGGGCACGGTGGTGCTCGAGCACGGTCACGTCGGCCCTGCATCGCACGTAGGGGTGGGCGTCATCGTCAACACGAGCGCCGTCGTCGAGCACGACTGCAGGATCGGCGACGGCGTCCATGTCGCGCCCGGTGCCGTCGTCCTTGGCGGGGCCAGCGTCGGCGCTCGCACCCTCGTCGGGTCGGGGGCCCGGATCCTGCCGCGGGTCGTCGTCGGCGCCGACGTGACGATCGGCGCGGGCGCCGTCGTGACCGAGGACGTCCCCGACGGGCAGACTGTCGTCGGTGTCCCGGCCCGGGCCCTCGGCAGCGCGGCGGCAGGGGAGGAGTCGTCATGAGGGCCGTCACGATCGCCGGGGCCACCGTCCCGACCCCTGGCGAGGTCCACGTCATCGCGGAGGCCGGCGTCAACCACAACGGGGACGTCGAGCTCGCGCACCGGCTGGTCGACATCGCGGCGGCCTCCGGCGCCGACGCGGTGAAGTTCCAGACCTTCGACCCGGACCGTCTCGTCTCCACGGCCGCCGAGACGACCCCCTACCAGCGGGACCGGGGTGGGGCCGCCGACCAGCGCAGCCTGCTCGAGGCTCTGACCCTGCCGGAGTCCGCCTGGGCCGAGCTGCGCGACCACGCGACCGCCTCCGGCATCACGTTCCTGTCGACGCCCTTCGACCTCGGCAGCGCCGAGTTGCTCGTGGGTCTCGGCGTGCCCGCCCTCAAGGTGAGCTCGGGCGAGCTGACCAACCTGCCCTACCTGCGGGCGCTGGCCACGCTCGGTGTCCCGCTGCTCGTGTCCACGGGAATGGGCACCGCGGACGAGGTCGCCGCCGCCGTCGCGGCCTGCGCCGATGCCCCGGGGCTCGTGCTGTTCCACTGCGTGTCCGCCTACCCGGCGCCGATCGACGAGTGCAACCTGCGCGCCATACCGCAGCTGATGGAGCGCCACGGCGTCCCCGTCGGCTGGTCCGACCACACTCCCGGCCTGACGACAGCGCTCGGAGCGGTCGCGCTCGGCGCGCCGGTGCTCGAGAAGCACTTCACCTCGGACCGGACCCTGCCCGGTCCCGACCACCTCGCCAGCCTCGAGCCGGCCGAGCTGGCCGACTACGTCCGGCAGGCCAAGCTGCTGGCGCGCGCCCTCGGTGACGGGGTCAAGCGCCGGATGCCCTCCGAGGAGGAGAACGCCACGCTCGTGCGCCGGTCCTGGCACGCCGGCCGCGACCTGGCGGCCGGCGCGACCCTGACCGCCGCGGACGTCGTCCTGCTGCGGCCCGAGGGTGGGGTCAGCCCGGGGGTCGACCTGACCGGCCGGGTCCTCGCACGCGACGTCGCGGCCGGAGCCCCGGTCCTCGAGACGGATCTCGAGCACTGATGGCCACCCGGCAGCCGGTCGTCGCGGTCTTCGTGGGCACGCGTGCCGACCTGGGCCCGCTGACGCCCGTGCTCACCGCGCTGCGCGCCGCGCCCGACCTCACGCTCCGGGTCTTCACGGGGGTGATGTATGCCGCTCACGGCCTCGCCGCGGTCTTGCCCGGTCCCACGACGGTGGAGGAGTGGGCGGAGTCGATCGTGCCGCTCGCGCTGCCGATGGACCAGGTCGACGCGGAGCACCAGGTCGAGCAAGGGGCGTTGCTCGGGGCGGCGACCGGCCGGGCGCTGCGGCAGCTCGACGTCGACGTGCTCGTCGCGCTGGGGGACCGGTGGGAACTGCTGTATGTCGTGCCGCCGGCCGTGCTGCTCGGCGTGCCCGTGGTGCACCTGCACGGGGGTGAGGTGACCGAGGGAGCGCTCGACGAACGGGTCCGGCACGCGGTGACGAAGCTCGCCGACCAGCACTGCGTCGCGTCCGAGGACGCGGCCCGGCGGGTCCGTCAGCTGGGCGAGCCGGCCGACCGGGTGCACGTCACCGGCGCGCCAGGGCTCGACCGACTCGCGGCTGCCGAGCGCATGACCGACGCCGAGCTGGCCGTCGTCTCCGGGCTGCCGCGGATCGAACGACCGGTGGCCTTGTTCACCTACCACCCGCCGACGACGCACGACCCCGCGCAGGCCGGGCCGTGGGCGCGGGAGGCGGCCGAGGCGACCCTCGACGAGTGCGGCACGGTCATCGCGACCCATCCGGGGATGGACGTCGGCCGGGAAGGGGTCCTCGCCGCGCTCGAGGAGGTCGCGCAGTGCCACGCGGACCGGTTCGTCGTGGTCGAGGCGCTCGGGCGCGAGTACCCCCGCGCCCTCGCAAGCGTCGACGTCGTCGTGGGCAACTCGTCCTCCGGCGTGATCGAGGCGGCGACCGTGCACGTGCCGGCCGTCGACGTCGGGGACCGCCAGCAAGGCCGGCTCCGTGGCGACAACGTGCTCCACGCCGAGGAGGGGCGGGCTGCGGTGGCCGCGGCGGTCCGCGCGGCGCTGGGCCCGGAGTGGCACGAGCGGGTGCAGGCCACGGTCAACCCCTACGGCGACGGCAAGGCCGCCCCGCGCATCCTCGATATCGTGCGGGAAGCGGTCGGCGGCGACCGCGTCAAGGAGTTCGTGGACCTGGAGGAGCAGTGATGGCACGGGACCTCAGCACGGCCTGCGCGCCCGTCACGGCGACGGTGCGCGACGCCCTCGTCGTCATCGACCGCAGCGCGACCTCCGTGTGCCTGCTCGTCGAC
>DASSTJ010000033.1:0-37454 GCA_035707965.1 Actinomycetales bacterium | reverse complement strand
GCCCCGTAGGCCCCGGTCACGGCGGAGACGAGGAACATCCCCGCCGAGAACAGCCCCCACCAGGGGTGGATGCGCAGCACGTTCCACGTGCCGCGAGCCAGGCTCGAGCCGGTCGACACCTCGGGGACGGGCGGCGGGGTGCCCACACGACGGGCGGTGCCGACGGCGCCAGGGCGATGCGGGGTGGCGCTGGCCACCGCCGCGCTGCCGGTCGTCGCCTCGGCCGCCGTCGTGCTGGTCGTGGGCACCTCGGATGCTGTGGCCAGCACGGTCTGCTCGAAGCTGCCCGCGGCATCGAGGTCGTCGGCGCTGCCTGCGGCGTGGAGCAGCTGCCGGAACGGCCCCGGCACGCGGGCGAGCTCGGCCCGCGGCCCGTGCTGGATGACGCGGCCCCGGTCGAGCACCGCCACCAGGTCGGCGCGCGTGGTGGTGCTGAGCCGGTGGGCGACGAGGATGCCGGTGCGCCCGCGGAGCAGCCGGTCGGAGGCCGCGACGACGCGTGACTCGGTGACCGGGTCCATGCGGGCGGTCGCCTCGTCCAGGACGACGACGCGCACGTCGCGCACGAGCAGGCGCGCGAACGCGACGAGCTGCTCCTCGCCGGCCGACAGGGTGGTGCCGCTGGGCCCGAGCACGGTGTCGAGGCCGTCGGGCAGGCCGGCGACCCAGTCGGTGAGGCCGAGCTCGTCGACGGCGGACTGGACGTCGTGCCGGGGGAGGTCGTGGAAGAGCGTGATGTTCTCGGCGAGCGTGCCCGCGAGGATCTCCGTGCGCTGGGTCACGACGCCGACGGCCCGACGCAGTGCCTGCAGGTCCAGATCGAGGACGTCGATCCCGCCCACGAAGACCGTGCCGGGCGGGGGTTCGACGGCGCGCGACAGCAGTGATGCCAGCGTCGACTTGCCGGACCCGCTGCGGCCGACGAGGGCGAGCGTCGAGCCCGGGGGCACGGTGATGTCGACGTCCTGCAGCGCGAAGGTGCCCTCGGCGTACCGGAAGTGCACGTGACGCAGCTCGATATCGGGGACGCCGCGCCCCAGCTCGCCGCCGCCGACGGGTTCGGGAGTGGACGACAGGAGCCCGCGGAGCCGCACGAGCGCGCCGACGCCGGCCTGCAGGTCGGGCACGTGTCGTGCGACCTGGTCGATCTGGCCGACGAACGTGGTGGTGACGAGGAACAGGGTCACGAGCATGCCGGTGGACTCGCTGCCGTGCATGACGAGGGCGGAGCCGACGATCGCCACGGTGGCGAGCACGGCGTGCAGGAGCAGGCCGGCGCGGCGGCTGATGCGGGCCTCGAGGACCACGACGTCGTGGAAGCGCCGGTGAACCTCGGCGGCCAGCTCGGTGCAGCGGCGAACGAGGTACGCCTGGCCGAGGGCCGTGCGAAGGTCGTTGCGGGCGGTGATGCCCTCTTCCATGGCGGCGGCGTGGTCGGTCCACGCCATCTCCTCGACGACCTTGCGCTCGGCGAGCGCGGCGAGCAGCGGCCGGATGGCGACCCACACGAGCAGGGCGGCGAACGGCAGCAGCAGCCAGGCGGGCCACCACGTCCAGCCGCCGACGACGAGCAGCGGCACGGTGCCGAGCAGCACCCGGATCACCTGCCACGCGTTCTGGCGCAGCAGGGTGCCGATCTCGTGCGTGTCGTCGTCGACGCGGTCGAGCACCTCGCCGACGGCCTGCTCGGTGAGCTCGGACACGGGCTGGTGCATGACGGCGTCGAGCAGATCGGCCCGCAGCGCACCCTCGGCGCGGTCGACGGCGACGGACCAGAGGGTGCGACCGGCGGTGTCGAGCAGCGCTGCTCCCACGACGCAGGCGGCGAGCACGAGCACGAGGTCGCTCGTCGCGTGCTCGGCGAGCCGGCCGGCCACGACGGCCCCCAGTGCCTGGCCCAGCCCGGCGAGGGCGGACGCGACGAGGGCGACCTCGGACAGCGGCCCGCGCATCCGGCGCCAGTCGAGGCGCCGCTCGGGCGGGACGTGCGCGCCAGCGCTCGGGGAGGTGTGCGACGTGGTGGTGTGCTCGAGCGGGGGGTCGGTCTCGCTCGTCGTCACTGCCACCCGACGACGGTACGTCCTGACACCGACAGGTCGCCTTCGGTTTTCGCGTCGGCTGTGACGTGCGTCATGGCCACCTGCACCGGCACCTGCCGGCCGCGGACCACGAGCAGACCACGTCCGGCCGGCGACGCGTCGTCCAGCTGAGCCCTCACACCGAGCACCTCGCCGTCGGCCGGCGACTCCGGACGGAGCAGGACACCGGTGCGCGACGTGCGCCCGAGCCCGGCAAGGCCGCGGTAGCTGGCGGAGAGCGCGGCGGTGCTGCCCGCGACGACCAGGCCGCGACGGGGGTCGCTGGTGACGGCTTGGAGCGTCTGGCCCAGCGGGTGGTCCAGCAGCTGCTCGACGTCGTCGACGACCACCACGCCACCGGCACCGGTCAGGGCAGCCAGGGCGTCGCTCGAGCCGGCGTGCCCGAGCTGGAGCGTCGGCCACGGCCCGCCAGCGAGCGGCGAGGACGTGCCGCAGACCGCGACGACCGGCGTGCCCTGCACGTGCAGCGAGTGCGCCATGGTCGCCAGAGCCGTCGTGCGCCCCGATCCCGGCGGGCCAGCCACGAGGACGAACCGATCGACCGCCAGGTCGATCCCCACCGGTTCGTGGTCGTCGCCGCCGCACCCCACGAGCGCCCAGGACGCCGGGCGGCCCGACACGAGCAGATCGGTTGCCGGGACCACCGCCGGGAGGGCCCGCAGCCGTAGCGGGCGGTCGTCACGGCTCTGGTCGCGCCAGGCCGGATGGCGGGCGGTGGCTGCGCGGACGACGTCCCGCGCCGCGGGCGGGAGGGCGATCTGCACCTGGGCGCCGTCCGGCCGCAGGGCACGGCCGGGCGGCTGCCTGGTGGGGACGCAGCTGGGCGGGATGCCCGCGAGAAGCAGGTCCGTCGTGTCGTTGGGCCGCAGCAGCAGCCGCTGGCCGACGACGGCGGCGACCCGCGAGACGAGGACACCGCGGCCGCCGGTGAGGACGACGCGCAGCCCCACGGACTCTCCGTCTCGCATCAGCGCGAGCAGGTCGTCGACGGGTCGCCCGTGGTCCACGTCGGCGAGCCGGTCGACCAGTGGCTCCCAGCCGTCGACGAGCAGGACGAGGGCCGCACGACGAGCCGCATGGTGCTGGCGTCGGCGCGCCACCTCGGCGCCGAGGTGCTGGATCAGCCGGGTCACCCGCCGGGGCTGGTCGCCGCTCACCACGGTGCCGGCGTGCGGCAGGGCGGTGAGGTCCTGCAGCTCTCGGCCCGACGCCTCGATCACGTGCAGGTGCAGGTCGGCCGGCGACCACCGCCGGCACAGGCCTGCAGCGATGGTGAGGAGGGCCGACGTGCGGCCTGTGCGTGCCGCGCCCGCCACCGCCAGGTGCCCGTCGTCGACCGGGTGCCAGCTCAGGCACCGCTGGCGTTGCTCCTGCGGGAGGTCGACCAGCCCCACCACGGCGGAGCCCGCAGGCACGTGCGCGTCGGCCGCCTCAGCGGCGTCGAGCGGCAGCGTGGGGGGCAACGGCGGCGTCCAGACCGGCGGCGGTGCCGGCACGCTGAGCGCGGACGCCGCAGCCCGACAGGCGCGGACCACCCGGTCCAGGTCGGCCGACGCCCCTCCGTCCGGCAGCTCGTCGTCGGACGTGGGTCGTCCACCCGTCGGCGTCCCGTCCCAGCTCTGGACCTCGACGCGGTCGACCGGCAGGAGCCGGCCCTCCAGCCGGGCGACCTGGAGCGGAACAGCGGCGTCGCCGCCCCGCCGCAGCAGGGCGCGGCCGGGGGTGTCGGGGCTGATGGCGGCCGCGTCGCCGACGTCCAGGACGTCGTCGGAGTCGATGCGGTCGCGGACGCGCAGGCAGATGCGCAGGTTGACGTTGGCTTTGATGTCGGCCGTCACCACACCGGCGGGCCGCTGCGTCGCCAGCACCAGGTGGACGCCCAGCGAGCGACCGACCGAGGCCACGCGCACCACGCCGTCGAGGAAGGCGGGGAGCTCGGTCGCGAGGACGCGGAACTCGTCGACGACGATGACGAGGCGCGGCATCGGTGGGAGGCCGGCGTCCGCGTCGCGCTTGGTCTGGTACTCGGCCACGTCGCGACAGCCCGCGTCGTGCAGCAGCTGCTCGCGCCGCCGCAGCTCGCTCTCGAGGGAGTCGAGCGCCCGTGCCGCCAGCTGGTCGTCCAGGTCGGTCACCAGACCAGTGGTGTGTACCAGGTGAGCGCAGCCACCGAAGGCCGCCCCGCCCTTGTAGTCCACGAGCAGGAACGTCAGCTCGTCCGGGCGGTTCGCTACGGCCAAGGAGACCACCAGGCTGCGCAGCAGCTCGGACTTGCCCGACCCGGTCGTGCCCGCGACCAAGGCATGGGGACCATCTGCGACGAGGTCCACGTGCACCGGACCGTTCACCCCCAGACCGAGCACCACCCGCGTGGACCGCGGCTGCTGCCTCCAGGACGAAGCCAGCGCGCCGGCGTCGGTGCCGTCCACCGGCAGCACGCCGAGGAGCGGGACCGAGGAGGGGAGGCGCCCGGGTGCCGGGGTGGCGTCGACGAGCGGCGCGAGCGTGCGCGCCAGCGTCTCGGCCCAGCCCTCCCGCACGCTGTCGACCACCCCCCGCTGCACGGACCCCTGAGTCGTGAGTCTCAGGCCGCCCCCGCCGTCGATCTCCACGACCGCGCCGCAGTGCGAGGGCAGCGACCGCGCGTCCTGCGCCAGGCAGATGACGTGCACACCGATCTCCGGGCCGTCGGCAAGAGCCGCCGCGAACCCCGGCTCGTGGGCCAGGTCCGCACCGGCCAGCACCACCACGAGCCGAGCGGGCGAGCGGTCCGGGGGGCTCTGGAGCCGCCGCCGCCGAAGGATCTCGTCCAACGTCGTGACCTGACCCGACCGGGAGCGGTCCACCGCTGCCGTCAGGTGCGGCAGCCACCTCGTCCAGTGCCACGCCTCCAGACGGCCCGAGGTCGCCACCAGGATCTGCACGACGTCGGGGCCGTGCCAGACGACGAGCTGTCCGAGCACCCACCGGGCCAGCCCATGCACGAGCTCGGGGCAGCCGCACATCCCGAGATGACCCTGCTCCAGGAGGCTGATGGTGATCGGGGCGTCGTCCATGACGAGGGCGGGCGGCGTCCACGACGCGGTACCGGCGGCCGAGGCTGAGGGCTCGTCGCAGTCCCACCGGGCGATGGCGCTGCGGACCTGACCCGTGCCGACGCTGACGAGCAGCAGGTCCTCGCAGCGAGCGGTGCGCTCCCAGACGCGGGCGCTCGGCAGGCGTGCGGCGCGGGTCAGCGCCGCGGGGTCACCGACGACGTGCCGCAGGCGGGCTCGCTCCTCGGTCAGCGCCAGCTGAGCCCGCCGTTCGGCCGCAACGACACGCGCTCGCCAGGACTGCCGGTCGGTGCGTCGACGGCGCCGACCGCCGAGCCGGTCGGCGAGCGCCGTGCCGGCGAGGACCAGCGGGCTCATCAGCCCGAAGACCAGGTACGTCGGCTGCCGCAAGAACCATGCGGCTGCCAGCGAGAGCACCAGGGGAAGCGCCATGGCTGCCCACGGCACCCGCAAGGGCGGCGCGGTCGGCGGTGGGACCGGCGCCTCGAGCACCACCGGTGCACGGGGGACGACCGAGCGCGGGGGACGGTTGACCTCGACCGACCCGGACCCGTCCGGCCGTCTGCGCGCCGGGCGGCAGCCAGGCACCCGGAGCTCCACGCGGGAGTGGCCGAGCAGGAGGCCGCTGCCGGCCGGCAGCGGCTGTGGGCGCTGCCCGACCGCTCCCCGGCGCGTTCCCGGACCGGTCTCCGGGCCGGTGACCCACGTGCCGTTCGTGGATCCTGCGTCGCAGACCGTCACCCCGCCCGGCTCCACGGTCAGCACCGCGTGCCGGCGGGACACCTGGTCGTCATGGATGCGGACGTCCGCCGGGTCGAACCGGCCCAGCACGTGCTGCCCTGGGGTCAGCGGCCGGCTCCATCCCGCGTCGGGGCCGGACACGACGTCCAGGTGCAGGCCGGTCGCCGACCAGACCCCGTCCACGGATGGTTCCCGCGCTCTGGCTGACAACCCGTCCCCCTCCACCGCGAGCACGCACCCGTGCAGGAGGGGAGGCACGCCCAACGGGTGATGTGGCTCGACGATCCGCCCCTCGACGGTGACCGGCCCAGCCTCGGGCAGGCCGAGAGCGCGGCTGGCGTCCAGGAGGTCGGCGACCGTGGCTCCCTCCGGTGCGCTGACCGCGACGTCCTGGCGCCGGCCCGTTCGCACGTCGAGCAGGGTGAGCCGCAGCTCGGTGCCTGCCGAGGTACCGGGGCGTGTGGTGATCATCGGTCGATTCTGCGGGCCGCGGGTGAGCGACGGCCTCCGTCATCCACAGGTCCGCGCCTCGTCGCGCCGCGCGCGCCTCGCGTGAACGGCCGTCGCTGTCGTCGTCCACAGCCGTCCGGCGGCACTTGTCGTGTCCCGAGCAAGATCACTAGGGTGTGACCCCGTCGGCCAGGGGGCGTTGCAGGGGAGCAACCGATGGATGCGGTGGCGCGTGTCGAGCTCGAGGTCCGCGAACAGGTACGGCGCAGCGGGATCGACCCGGTGCGCGACCGCGACGCCGCGCGTGCCCTCGTGGACAAGGTGGTCGCCGACTACGACGAGCGCTCCTTGCGCGGTGGGCTGCCTGCGATCCACGACCGCCGCGACGTCGCACAGGTCGTGTGGGACACGGTGGCCGGTTTCGGTCCGCTGCAACGGTTCCTGGACGACCCGGACGTCGAGGAGATCTGGATCAACGAGCCGGGCAAGGTGTTCGTCGCCCGGCACGGCGTGCCCGAGCTCACCACGACGATCTTGACGCACGACGAGGTCCGCGACCTGGTCGAGCGCATGCTGAAGATCTCCGGACGACGCGTGGACCTCTCGTCGCCCTTCGTCGACGCCACGCTCCCGGACGGCTCGCGGTTGCACGTCGTCATCCCCGACGTCACCCGGGACGCCTGGGCCGTCAACGTCCGCAAGTTCGTTGTCAAGGCCTCTCGCCTCGAGGACCTGGTGCGGCTCGGCACGCTGCCCGGACCGGCCGCCCGGTTCCTCGAGGCGAGCGTCGTCGCCGGGCTGAACATCCTCGTCTCCGGGGGCACGCAAGCGGGCAAGACGACGCTGCTCAACTGCCTCGCCGGTGCCGTCCCGAACCACGAGCGCATCGTCACCTGCGAAGAGGTCTTCGAGCTGCAGATCCGCGCCCGGGACGTCGTGGCGATGCAGTGCCGACAGCCCAGCCTGGAGGGCACCGGTGAGATCACGCTCCGCCGGCTGGTCAAGGAGTCGCTGCGGATGCGACCGTCGCGGATCGTCGTGGGTGAGGTCCGTCAGGAGGAGAGCCTCGACATGCTGCTGGCGCTCAACTCCGGGCTGCCCGGCATGGGCACCGTCCACGCGAACAGCGCTCGTGAGGCGCTCGTGAAGATGTGCACGCTGCCGCTGCTGGCAGGTGACAACGTGAGCGCGCGGTTCGTCGTGCCGACGGTCGCGTCCAGCATCGACCTGGTGGTGCAGGTGGCGCTCGAGGCAGACGGACGACGCCGGGTGCGCGAGGTCGTCGCCGTCCCGGGACGGGTCGAGCACGACGTCGTCGAGGCGGAGGACGTCTTCACCACGCGTGCCGGCAGGCTCGTTCGGGGGAGTGGCTTCCCTCCGCACGCCGAGCGGTTCGAACGAGCCGGCGTGGACCTCGCCGACCTGCTGCGCACCACGGTGAGCGGGGTGCCGCTGCGCGACTCGCTTGCTCCTGCTGGCGGTGCCCGGTGACTGGGCTGGGGCTCGGGCTCTGCGGTGGCGTCGGTCTGTTCTTCGTGTGGTGGGCGTGCTGGCCGACGCCCGGCGACAGGGACGCCAGACCGGCCCGGCGTCGTCTTCGCGACCGGTGGAACGATGACCTGGCTACTGTCGCGGTCCCTGGCGTCGTCCTCACGCACCTCCTGCTGGTGTCCGCGATCGTGGCCGTCGCCGTGCTGCTGCTGGCGTTCGGGCTCAGCGGGGTGCCTGCCGTGGCGCTGTGCTTCGCCGGCATCGCCGGGTCGGTGCCGGCCGTGGTCGTGCGCTCGGTGGCACGTCGCAGGCGCGCTCAGCTCCGTGACGTGTGGCCGGACGTCGTGGACAACCTGGCATCAGCCGTCCGCGCCGGGCTGTCCCTGCCGGAGGCGTTGGGCCAGCTGGCCCTACGGGGGCCGGAGCAGCTGCGCGCTCCCTTCGCCGCTTTCACGCAGGACTACCGCGCCACCGGCCGCTTCAACGACGCGCTGGACGCCTTGAAGGACCGCCTCTCCGACTCCGTGGGCGACCGGGTGGTGGAGTCCTTGCGGGTCGCGCGTGAGGTGGGCGGCAGCGAGCTGGGTCAGCTGCTGCGCACGCTGTCGACCTTTCTGCGTCAGGAGGCGCGCACCCGCTCGGAGCTGGAGAGCCGGCAGAGCTGGACGGTCAACGGCGCCCGGCTGGCGGTGGCCGCGCCCTGGGTGGTGCTGGCCCTGCTCTCCACCCGCCCGGAGTCGGTCGCCGCCTACGACGGACCGGTCGGGGCAGCGGTCCTGCTGACCGGTGCCGGCGTCAGCGTCGTGGCCTACCGGTCGATGCTCGCGATCGCCCGGCTCCCCGAGGATGAGCGGGTGCTCCGGTGAGCGCCGCTGTCCTCGGCGGCCTCCTCGGGCTGGGCGCGGTGTCCGGCGTCCTGCTGATGCTCACCCGGCTCCCGGCGCTGCGTCGTCCGACGCTCGAAGAGAGGCTGGTGCCCTACCTGCCGACCACCGCCGGCGGCTGGGACCGGCATCGCGGGCGGTCCTCCGGCGGGCCGCTCCGAGCCCTGTCGACGCGGTTCGGCGAGGCGCTGGGCAGCCCGGACTCCATCCGCCGACGCCTTGAGCGGGCCGGGCGGTTGCCCGACGTGGAGGCGTTCCGGGCAGAGCAGCTGCTCTGGGCTGCCGCCGGGCTGCTGGTCGCTGGGGCCGTCGCGGCCGGCCTGTGGTGGCGAGGAGCGGCGTCCGTCGGCCCGCTGGTCGCTCTGGTGCTGCTCGCCGGGACCGGTGGGTTCGCTAGCCGCGACTGGCTGCTCGGTCGGCAGGCGTCGCGCCGGGAGGATCGCATGCTCGGGGAGTTCCCCACGATCGCCGACCTGCTGGCGCTCAGCGTGGCCGCAGGCGAGGGACCCGCGGCGGCCATCGAACGGGTCGTGCGCATCAGCTCGGGCGAGCTGGCGTCGGAGCTGCGGACGGTCCTCGGCGACGTCCGCGCCGGGTCGCCGCTCGTTGAGGCGTTGGGTCGGCTCGCGGCCCGCACGCGGCTGGTGCCGTTGGCGCGCTTCGTCGACGGAGTCGTGGTGGCCGTCGAACGCGGAACGCCGCTTGCCGGGGTTCTCAAGGCTCAGGCCGAGGACGTGCGGGAGGCCCGACGCCGTGCCCTCGTGGAGTCCGCGGGACGCAAGGAGATCGCGATGATGGTGCCCGTCGTCTTCCTCGTGCTCCCGGTGACCGTGCTCTTCGCGGTCTACCCCGGCTTCGCCTTTCTGCGGCTCAGCCTCTAGGCACCTCGCACTTCAACACGAAGGAGACGTTCATGACGCTCGTCCGCATGACGGCGGCCCACCTGATCCGGGTACGGAGCGGCGTCGTCCGCTGGCTGGAGCCGCGGGTCGACCACGGCCGAACGGTCGACGACCGGGGCGACGTACCCGGCTGGGTGCTCGTGACCATCATGACCGCGGGGCTCGTCGCGGCCCTGTGGGCCGTGGCCGGCGACCTCCTGACGAACGCCTTCTCGTCCGCGATCAACGAGACCGTCGGCCAGCCGTGAACGACGACGGCTCTGCCGTCGTCGACTTCGCGCTCGTCGGTGGTCTGCTGAGCGTGCTGTTCCTGAGCGTGCTGCAGGTCGGCCTCGTGGTCCACGTGCGCAACACCCTGATCGACTGCGCGGCTCAGGGCGCCCGCTTCGGAGCGGTTGCCGGGCGGCAGCCCTCGGACGGGCTGGCGCGCACCCACGACCTCGTGGCGGCCGAGCTCTCGGCTGGGTACGAACGTCGCCTCTCGGAGGTGTCCGCCGGCACCGTGCAGACCTCCGGCGTCCAGGCGGTGGAGGTCGTCGTGCGGGCGCCGTTGCCGGTCGTCGGCCTGCTGGGACCGGCCGGTCAGCTGACCGTGCGCGGGCACGCCTTCGCCGAGGACCAGGTCGTGGTGACGGTGGACCGGTGACGCGCCTGCGCGCTGACGAGGGCAGCGCTGTCGTCGAGTTCTGCCTCCTGTCCGTGCTCATGCTCGTGCCGCTCGTGTACCTCGTCATGGTGCTCGGCCGTGTGCAGGCCGCCACCCTCGCCGCACAGAGCGCCGCTCGGGAAGCCGGACGCGTCTTCGTCACCGCGTCGGACGACGCCAGCGGCCGCGGTCGCGCGGAGGCTGCGGCGGCGATCGCCTTCCGCGACCACGGGTTCGACCAGCCCGGCACGGTGTCGCTCGACCTCGGCTGCGACGCCGTCGCGTGCCTCGTCCCCGGTGCGCGAGTGGAGGCGCGCACCCGGGTGGCCGTCGTCCTGCCTGGTGTCCCGCACCTGCTCGACCGCGTCGTCCCCACCCGCATCGAGGTGGAGGCTCGGCAGGTGGTCGCGGTGGACCGCTTCCGAGAGAGCGGGCACTCGGCCGGTGCCGAGGACGGGCACGGATGAGACGCGCCCTCGCCCGCCTCCTGCGGTCCGCCGACGACGGCCAGGTGCTGCTGCTGACGCTCGTCTACTCCGTCGTGGCGTTCAGCCTGGTGACTGTCGTGGTCGACGCGACCGCGGTCCACCTGGCACGGACCCAGCTGCTGGACACCGCCGACGCGGCGGCCCTGGATGCCGCCGACGCCGTCGACCTCATCGGCACGTACGCCGCAACCGCGGAGTCCCCGCAGGCGGACGACGCCCGGCGTACGCCGCTGGTGCTTGCCGACGCCACGGTGCGCGAGGAGGTGCGAGCCTACCTCCGCGACTACCGGGCGCCGGGGCGGCTCGACGCCGTCGTCGTCTCGGCGGGCACCGGCAGCCCAGACGGGCAGAGCGCCGTCGTCGTCCTGACCGGCCGGGTGCGACTGCCCATCGGCGGTGCTGTCGTCGCGGCCTGGAGCGAGGGCGTGACCGTGACCGTGCGCTCGCGAGCCCGGTCACGGGTGGTCTGACAGACGTCCTGTGCCGTGGTTGACGAGCGACATCCCGGCCCCTGGCCTCGACGTGCCGGTCATCGCGAGCGGAGACCACTCGTGCGAACCAGTGCTGAAGCCGGTGCCGCTCGGTGCGGCGGTAGGCTGGTTCATCGTGGCTGCTACCGACTTCCCCGCCGAGATCCGCGACCTGCGCAGCACCGTCGAGTCGATCCAGCAGGTGACCGACCTCGAGCGGCTCCGTTCTCAGATCGCGGACCTGGAGAAGCAGTCCGGCGCGCCCGACCTCTGGGACGACCCCGAGAAGGCGCAGCAGGTCACGAGCAAGCTCTCCCACCTGGGCTCCGAGCTGGAGCGCGTGGAGAGGGTCGCGTCCCGGGTCGACGACCTTGAGGTCCTCGTCGAGCTCGCGCAGGCCGAGGACGACGCCGACACGCTCGCCGAGGCCGAGCACGAGCTCGTGTCGCTGAAGAAGGCCGTCAGCGAGCTCGAGGTGCGCACCCTGCTCAACGGCGACCTCGACGAGCGCGAGGCGCTCGTGACCATCCGCGCGGAGGCAGGCGGCGTCGATGCGGCCGACTTCGCCGAGATGTTGCTGCGCATGTATCTGCGGTGGGCCGAGCGCAACGGGTACCCGACCGAGGTCATGGACACCTCCTACGCCGAGGAGGCCGGCCTCAAGTCCGCCACGTTCGCGGTGCACGCGCCGTACGCGTACGGCACCCTCTCGGTCGAGCAGGGCACGCACCGGCTGGTGCGCATCAGCCCGTTCGACAACCAGGGACGCCGCCAGACGTCGTTCGCGGGTGTCGAGGTTCTTCCGGTCACGGAGACCACCGACCACGTGGACATCCCCGAGTCCGAGATCAAGGTCGACGTGTTCCGCTCCTCCGGGCCCGGCGGGCAGAGCGTCAACACCACCGACTCCGCCGTCCGCATGACCCACATCCCGACCGGCATCGTCGTCTCCATGCAGAACGAGAAGTCGCAGATCCAGAACCGCGCCGCAGCCCTCAAGGTGCTGCAGTCGCGGCTGCTGCAGCGCCGCAAGGAAGAGGAGCGGGCCGCGATGGACGCCCTCAAGGGCGAAGGGTCCAGCTGGGGCAACCAGATGCGGTCCTACGTGCTGCACCCGTACCAGATGGTCAAGGACCTGCGCACCGAGCACGAGGTGGGCAACACCAGCGCGGTGTTCGACGGCGAGATCGACGACTTCCTCGAGGCGGGCATCCGCTGGAAGCGCACGCAGGACCGCGCTGACGCCTGAACCGAGCCGGCCCGGTTCAGACGGAGGGCGCCACGCCGGGCCCGACGCACCGACGACACCTGGTTAAGGGGAGCGGCGAGGCAGCCGACGTACCATCGGTGAGCGGCCGCAGCGGTCGCCGAGCCGGCCGCATGGCCGGTCTCGACAGGACGAGTCTGCGGCGAGGCGTTCCCCGACGATGATCCGGTTCGATGCGGTGACCAAGGTGTATGCCACCGGCCAGCGCCCCGCTCTCGACAAGGTCAGCGTCGACATCGAGCGCGGCGAGTTCGTCTTCGTGGTCGGGGCCTCGGGCTCCGGCAAGTCGACGATGCTGCGCCTCGTGCTCAAGGAGGAGCGGGCGACCTCGGGCACCGTGCACGTCGCCGGCCGCAACCTGCAGACGCTCTCCAGCTGGAAGGTGCCGAAGCTGCGCCGTTCCATCGGCACCGTCTTCCAGGACTTCCGGCTGCTGCCCAACAAGACCGTGGCGCAGAACGTGGCGTTCGCCCTGCAGGTCATCGGCAAACCCCGGCACACGATCGCGCAGGTGGTTCCGGAGACGCTCGAGCTGGTCGGGTTGGAGGGCAAGGAGAAGCGCCTGCCCCACGAGCTGTCGGGCGGCGAGCAGCAGCGCGTCGCGATCGCGCGCGCGTTCGTGAACCGCCCAGCGATCCTGCTGGCCGACGAGCCGACCGGCAACCTCGACCCCACGACCAGCCTCGGCATCATGCGGCTGCTCGACCGGATCAACCGCACCGGCACCACGATCCTCATGGCCACGCACGACGACGAGATCGTCGACCAGATGCGCAAGCGCGTCGTGGAGCTCGAGGACGGCCGGCTCGTCCGCGACCAGTCACGCGGCGTGTACGGCTACCAACGCTGAGGCCCTGCTCCCGCGCCGACCCCGACCATCTCCTGACACCGCCCCGACCGTCCGAAGGAAGCCATGCGCCTGCAGTTCGTGCTCAGTGAGATCGGGATCGGGCTTCGCCGCAACCTGTCGATGACCGTCTCCGTCGTGCTGGTGACGATGATCTCGTTGCTGCTGCTCGGCATGGCGCTGCTCGCCAGCGCTCAGGTGTCGACGATGAAGGGCTTCTGGTACGACAAGGTCGAGGTGTCGATCTTCCTGTGCCCCAACGACTCGCCGTACCCGTCCTGCTCGAGCGGGGAGGTCACGCAGGCCCAGCGTGACGAGATCGAGGCGCAGCTGAACTCGCTCAAGCCGTTGGTGCAGAAGGTCTACTTCGAGACGAAGCAGGAGGCGTACCAGCACTTCAAGGAGCAGTTCAAGGACTCCGCGATCCTCAACAACGTCACGCCGGAGCAGATGCCGGAGAGCTTCCGCGTGAAGCTGTCGGACCCGCAGAAGTTCGACGTGGTGGCGAGCGCGTTCCGGGGTGCGCCAGGCGTCGAGCAGGTGCCGGACACGCGCAAGCTGCTCGACAACCTGTTCTCGGTGCTCGGGGCGATCACCTGGGTCGCGCGCGGGCTCGCCGTGGTGATGGCCGTGACCGCCGTCCTGCTCATCGCGACGACCGTCCGGCTCTCCGCCTTCAGCCGTCGGCGAGAGATCGGCATCATGCGCCTCGTGGGAGCGCCGAGCTGGCTGATCCAGCTGCCGTTCCTCATGGAGGCGGTGCTCGCGACCGTGGTGGGCACCGTGCTCGCCACCGGCCTGCTGTACCTGGGGGTGCAGCAGGGGATCACGGACTTCTTGGCGCCTCGAGTGCGCTCGCTGCAGTTCATCACCGTGAGCGAGCTGTGGGCGATCGCGCCGCTCCTGCTGGCTGCCGGCGTGGTGCTCGCCATCCTGTCGTCGGTCGTGACGATGCGGCGCTACCTGCGCGTCTGAGGCAGAGCCGGCCCGGATCGGACGCTCCGAGCTCGGTTGCGCTGTGACGGGTGTGACCTGTGGTACCAATGAGAGTCACTGACCGTCACGAGATGTGTCCGAGGAGTCTCCGTCTCATGCGTCTGCCCAGGACGGCACGGCTGTTGGCCGGCGCGGTCGCGCTGGTGCTCACCACGACGTTGGTGGCGCCGGCCGCACAGGCCGGGCCCAAGGACCGCAAGCGCAAGGTCGACCACAGCATCAGCCAGCTGAAGCAAGATCTCGAGGACACGAGCGCGGATCTCGCGAAGGCCTACCTGCGGCTGAAGCAGATCCAGCAGCAGCTGCCCGGTGCCCGCGCCAAGCTGGCGGCCGCCCAGCGCACGCTCGCGGCCGCGAAGGCCAAGGACGTCGAGCTCGGGCAGAAGCTCGCGGTGTCGAAGGCCAACGAGCAGAAGGCTCTCGACGAGCTGGCCGCCAACGCGACGAAGTCCGAGGAGACGACGTCCACCATCGGCGGGATCGCCCGGCAGGCCTACCAGACCAGCGGGCTGGGAGAGCTGTCCGTCGCGCTCGACGCGACGAGCGTGCAGGACCTGGCCGACCGCATGGTGCTGGCCGACACGGCGATGCGCATCCAGGGCGACGCGCTCGCCGAGCTGCAGGCGCTGGCCGCGCAGACGACGGCCACCAAGGCTCGGCTCGTGGCCGTGCGTGAGCAGACGGCCGTCCTCAAGAAGGAGGCGGAGGCGGCGCTCGCCCGCGCCAGGGCCGCAGAGAAGGCGGCGGCGGACGCCAAGGCGAAGGTCGACGCGCTGCTCGCCGACCAGAAGACGCAGGTCGCGCACATCGAGGCGCGCAAGGCCGCCGAGAAGAAGCGTCTCGCGCAGCTGGAGGCAGAACGCCGCACCCTGGAGAAGAAGCTTGCGGAGCTGGCCCGTCAGGCCCGGATCCGTGCTGAGAAGAGCGGCCACGCCTCGAGCTCGAGCGAGTCGACGGGTGGCTTCCTCTCGCGGCCGGTGAACGGAGGCTGGATCTCGTCGGAGTTCGGCATGCGGTACCACCCGATCCTCCACTACTGGCGGCTGCACGCCGGCATGGACTTCGCGGTGGCGTGCGGCACGCCCGTGCACGCGGCGGCGTCCGGCACGGTCGTCAGCGCCGGCTGGGCTGGCGGCTACGGCAACCGCGTCGTGATCGACAACGGGTACGTGCGGGGTGTCGGCCTGTCGACGACGTACAACCACCTGTCGCGCATCGTGGTCCACGGCGGCCACGTCTCGCGTGGCCAGCTGATCGCCTACTCCGGCACGACCGGTTCATCGACGGGGTGCCACCTGCACTTCGAGACGTACGAGAACGGCGTCCCGAAGAACCCACGGCGCTGGCTCTGACGGGCACTGCCGATAGGTTGTCCCGGTCCGAAGGCGCCGACGGTCGGCGCCGCGACGTGGACTGACCTGAGGCGGTGGCGGCGGTGGTGAAGGAGCAGGGGCGCAGGCTGGTTGCCAGCAACCGCAAGGCCCGACACGACTTCCACATCGAGGACGTGCTCGAGGCCGGCCTGGTGCTCACCGGCACCGAGGTGAAGTCGCTGCGGGCGGGTCGGGCCTCCCTCGTCGACGGGTTCGCCGAGATCTCGGACGGCGAGGCATGGCTCCTCGGCGTGCACATCCCCGAGTACACGGCTGGCACCTGGACGAACCACGAGCCGCGGCGCCGGCGCAAGCTGCTGCTGCACGCGCACGAGATCGAGCGACTGGCCGAGGCGACGCGGGAGAAGGGCCTCACGATCGTGCCGCTGTCGCTGTACTTCCTCGACGGCAGGGCGAAGGTCGAGATCGCCGTCGCCCGAGGCAAGAAGAACTACGACAAGCGCCAGGCCCTGCGGGAGCGGCAGGACAACCGCGAAGCCGCCCGTGCCATGGCGCGCAGGGAGGTCTGATGCGGACGCCGTGCCTCGGCTCGATGAGCCACGTGCGCCGGGCGGTCCTGGCGCTGCTCGTCGCGGCCGCGGCCCTGCTGGTCGGTGCTCCGACCGCCACGGCCGACCCGGGCGAGTCCATCCCGTCGTACCAGGCGCGGGTGGACGTGCGCAGCGACGGCAGCATCCACGTGCGCGAGACGATCCGGTACACGTTCGCCGGCAGCGAGCACCACGGCATCTACCGTGACCTGCGCACGCAGTTCAGCTACGACCCGGCAGCCACGGGCAGCGACAAGGTGCGCGTCTACCCCGTCGAGGACGTGAAGGTCAGCAGCCCCGACGCCCCGGACGACGCCGAGGTCAGCGACGAGGGCAGCATCACGCACATCCGGATCGGCAGCCCCGACAAGACCGTGAGCGGCACGAAGACCTACGTGCTCGACTACACCGTGCGAGGGGCGTTCAACAGCATCAGCCAGCCGACGACGGCGCCGGATGGGCGCACGCTGGCCCCGCACGACGAGCTGTACTGGAACATCACGGGCGACCAGTGGGAGGTGCCGATCGCGTCCGCGTCCGTCACGGTCACCGCGTCGGCCGACCCGCTGGCGGTCCAGTGCTTCCGCGGCGTGCGGGGCAGCACGGACACCTGCCCGGCCAAGGCCGGCGCGACGTCGACGTTCAGCGCCACCCACCTGCAGCCCGGTCAGGGCATGAGCATCCTGCTCGCGTACCCGACGGGCACGGTGACCGACGCGTCGCCGATCATCCAGGACGCCCCCAAGACCGGACTCGCCCAGCTCACCGACATCCACCCGGCCTTCGCTGGCGCCGGTGTGGCGCTGTTCGCTCTCCTCGCCGGCGGCATGGCGTGGCTGGTGCACAAGCGCGGCCGCGACTCGCAGTTCGTCGGCCTCACGCCCGGCCTGCTGCCCGTGCACGGGAACCCCGGCGAGGTCGCGCCGGTCACGCGGCACGACCGCAACGTCGCCGTCCAGTTCACCCCACCGGAGGGCCTGCACCCGGGGCAGATCGGCACGCTCATCGACGAGCAGGCCAACACCGTGGACGTCACGGCCACGATCATCGACCTCGCCGTCCGCGGCTACCTGCGCATCGAGGAGGTGCCGCCGAGCAAGCCGAACAAGCCGGTCAAGGACTGGCGGCTCGTCGTGGTGCTGCCGGCACCCGACACACCGCTCGAGCCGTACGAGCTCTCGCTCATGCAGGCGATCTTCAAGGGCCGCAACGAGGTCACGATGAGTGCCCTGAAGAACACCTTCGCCTCCGACCTCCATGCCACGCAGCTGCGCCTCTACGACGACGTCACGCGGCGCGGGTGGTTCCGAGGCAACCCCAACAGCGTGCGCAACCTCTACCGATTCGGCGGGATCGCGCTGTGCGCGCTCGGCTTCTTCGCCGCCTTCCTCGGCATCCCGGCCATCGGTGGCAGCGCCGCCATCATCGCGCTGGCGCTCTTCCTCGGTGGCCTCGTCGTCGTGCTGCTCGCCGGTCGTATGCCGGCCCGCACCGCCACGGGCTCGGCCGTGCTGGCGCAGGCTGAGGGTTTCCGTCTCTACCTCACGACGGCGGAGGCCGACCAGATCAAGTTCGAGGAAGGTCAGGACGTCTTCAGCCGGTACCTGCCGTACGCCATCATCTTCGGGGTGGCCGAGCGGTGGGCCGGCATCTTCGACCAGCTGGCGCGCGAAGGTCGCATCCACCCGGTCCAACCCACCTGGTACACCGGCTACTCGCCGTCCTGGACGTTCCTCGCGCTCGGCAACAGCATGAGCGGCTTCGAGACCACGGCGAACAGCGCGCTGGTGTCGACGCCGGCGTCGTCCGGTGGCAGCGGCTTCTCCAGCGGTGGCGGGTTCAGCGGTGGCGGTGGGGGAGGCGGTGGTGGCGGCTCCTGGTAGCCAGGCCGCCGCAGGGGGTCCGCCAGCTCGTCGTCAGCGTCACTCGACGACGACGAGCAGGTCTCCGCCCTCCACCTGCTGCTGGGCAGCGATCGCCACCCGTCGCACGGTGCCGGCCACGGGCGTCGTGATGCCCGCCTCCATCTTCATGGCCTCGATGGTCGCGACGTTGTCGCCTGCCGCAACGGTGCTGCCCTCCTCGACCGTCACCGAGACCATGCCGGCGAAGGGCGCCGGCACCTGCCCGGGGTTCGAGGGGTCCGCCTTCTCCGCCAGGCGTACGTCCACCTCGGCGTTCTCGTCGCGGGTCTGCACCGGCCGGAGCTGGCCGTTCAGGGTGCACCAGACCGTGCGCAGACCGCGCTCGTCGACCTCGCCGATGCTCTGCAGGCCGATGTGCAGCCGCTTGCCCGGCTCGATGTCGACCTCGACCTCACCGGTGGAGGGCAGGCCGTGCCAGAACGCGTCCGTCGGCAGCACCGACAGGTCGCTGTAGCGCTCGAGGTTGGCCTCGAAGTCGCGCGTCGGCGCGGGGAAGAGCAGCCGGTTGAGCGTCGCGCGGCGGTCCGTCGTCAGGCCGGCGACGTCGTCCGCCCCCAGCTCGGCCAAGCGAGGACGCGAGGTGCTGCGCCCGGCGAGCGCCTTGCTGCGGAAGGGCTCCGGCCAGCCGCCGGGCGGGTCGCCGAGCTCGCCCTGCAGAAACCCGATCACCGAGTCGGGGACGTCGTAGTCCTGCGGGTTGGCCTCGAAGTCGTCGGGGTCCGCCCCCCGGCCGACGAGAGCCAGCGCCAGGTCGCCGACCACCTTGCTGCTGGGCGTCACCTTCACGAGGTCGCCGAGGATGCGGTTGGCGGCCGCGTAGGTGTCCTCGATGGCCTCGAACCGTTCGCCGAGGCCGAGAGCGATCGCTTGCTGGCGGAGGTTCGAGAGCTGTCCCCCCGGGATCTCGTGCTCGTAGACGCGGCCTGTCGGCGAGGGCAGTCCCGACTCGAACGGTCGGTACAGGCGGCGCACCGCCTCCCAGTACGGCTCGAGGTCGCAGACCGCCTGCAGGTCGAGGCCGGTCGCGCGGTCGGTGTGGTCCGTGGCGGCGACGAGCGCCGACATCGGCGGCTGGCTCGTGGTGCCCGACATGGAGGCGCTCGCGACGTCGACCGCGTCGACCCCGGCGTCGATCGCCGCCAGCAGGGTGGCCAGCTGCCCGCCAGGCGTGTCGTGGGTGTGCAGGTGGACCGGCAGGTCGAAGCGCTCGCGCAGCGCTCTGACGAGGGTGCGAGCGGCCGGTGCCCGCAGCAGCCCCGCCATGTCCTTGACCGCAAGCACGTGGGCGCCCGCATCGACGATCCGCTCCGCCAGGCGCAGGTAGTAGTCGAGCGTGTACAGCTTCTCGCCCGGGTGGGACAGGTCCGAGGTGTAGCAGAGCGCGACCTCGGCGACCGCCGTGCCGGTGGCGCGCACCGCGTCGATGGCAGGACGCATCTGCTCCACGTCGTTGAGCGCGTCGAAGACACGGAAGACGTCGACGCCGGTCCGCGCGGCCTCCTCGACGAAGGCGTCGGTCACCTCGGTGGGGTACGGCGTGTAGCCCACGGTGTTGCGGCCGCGCAGCAGCATCTGCAAGCACAGGTTGGGCATGGCCTCGCGCAGACGTGCCAGGCGCTCCCACGGGTCCTCCGACAAGAAGCGGAGGCTGACGTCGTAGGTGGCGCCTCCCCAGGCCTCGACGCTCCAGAGCTGGGGCAGCAGGCGCGCCTCGTGACCAGCAGCCGCCAGGAGGTCCCGCGTGCGCACGCGCGTCGCGAGCAGTGACTGGTGGGCGTCACGGAAGGTCGTGTCGGTGACGGCGACCGCGGTCTGCTGCCGCAGTGACCGGGCGAACTCCTCGGGCCCGCTGCGCAGCAGGCGGTCGCGGGCGCCGGGTGGCACCGGTGCGTCGAGGTCGACGTGGGGCAGCTTGGTGGCGGGGTCCGCCTGGCCGGACGACGGTCCGTGCGGCTGGTTCACCGTGACGTGGGCGAGGTAGCTGAGCAGCTTCGATCCGCGGTCCGCCGGCACGCGGGCGTGGAGCAGCTCGGGCCGCTCCTCGATGAACGAGGTGGAGAGGCGGCCGGCGACGAAGTCGGGCTGCTCCAGCAGCGACTGCAGGAACGGGATGTTCGTCGTCACGCCGCGGATGCGGAACTCCGCGAGCGCGCGCCGTGCCCGGCGGACGGCCGTCGTGAAGTCGCGGCCGCGACAGGTGAGCTTGACGAGCATCGAGTCGAAGTGGGCGCTCACCTCGGCGCCGACGAACACCGTGCCGCCGTCGAGCCGGACGCCGGCCCCGCCGGCGGACCGGTAGGTGGAGATCGTGCCGGTGTCGGGACGGAACCCGTTGGCCGGGTCCTCGGTCGTGATGCGGCACTGCAGGGCCGCGCCGTTGACTCGGATGCGCTCCTGGCTCAGACCGAGCTCGGCCAGGGTCTCGCCGCTCGCGATCCTCAGCTGGGACTGCACGAGGTCGACGTCCGTCACCTCCTCGGTGACCGTGTGCTCCACCTGGATGCGCGGGTTCATCTCGATGAACACGTAGTGGCCGTCGGGAGCCAGGAGGAACTCGACCGTGCCCGCGTTGACGTAGCCGATGTGCCGGGCGAAGGCGACGGCGTCGGCGCAGATGCGGTCACGAAGGGCGTGGTCGAGGTTCGGTGCCGGCGCGATCTCGACCACCTTCTGGTGCCGTCGCTGCACCGAGCAGTCGCGTTCGTAGAGGTGGATGACGTCGCCTGCGGCGTCGGCGAGCACCTGCACCTCGATGTGCCGGGGCGAGACCACGGCGTGCTCGAGGAAGACGGTCGGGTCACCGAACGCGCTCTCGGCCTCCCGCATGGCCGACTCGATGGCGTCGCGCAGGTCCTCAGCCCGTTCCACGCGTCGCATCCCGCGACCGCCGCCCCCGGCGACGGCCTTGACGAACACCGGCAGCCCGACGTCCGGCGCTGCGGCCAGGAGCTCGTCGACGTCACTGCTCGGTGGAGCGCCCGCGAGCACCGGCAGCCCGGCCTCGCGGGCGGCGGCGATCGCGCGCGCCTTGTTGCCCGTCAGGTGCAGGACGTCGGTGGGTGGGCCCACGAACGTGAGGCCGGCGTCGGCGCACGCCTGGGACAGCGCCGGGTTCTCGGAGAGGAAGCCGTAGCCCGGGTACACCGCGTCAGCGCCCGACTCCAGCGCCACGCGCACGATCTCCGACGGGTCCAGGTAGGCACGCACCGGGTGGCCCGGGGTCCCGATCTCGTACGACTCGTCGGCCTTGGACCGGTGCTCGCTGCGTCGGTCCTCCACCGGGAACACGGCCACGGTCTGTGCCCCCAGCTCGGTCGCGGCTCGGAAGGCGCGGACGGCGATCTCGCCGCGGTTGGCGACCAGGACCTTGCGGAACACGTGGACCTCCGGCGGGAAGAGCGGGCGCGGGGCGGGTCGCGGCGAGTGTCGAACGGGGGTGCCGCTCGTGGCGACCCTACCGGGACGGTGTCCACGATGCGGATCGACGTCTCGCCATGCGAGCCACGCCTACCGACGTCCGTGACGGGTCGCAGTCGGCGTCGCGGTGAGGCTCAAATGGGGCCACCATCGGACCATGTCGGCTCGACCTGGCCTCGTGCGCCGGCACTCCGTGCTGCTCATCGTCCTGGCCGCAGCGGCGCTCGTGGGACCCCTGGCGTGGTTCTGGGCATCGAGCCTCGTCCCGTCCACCTACTCCGTCATGGACGTCGGGGACGCCGACTCCGGCGGTGGCCAAGCCGACCCGGCGTACCTGGGGGGACAGGGCGGCCACGCGGCCGAGGCTGCCAGCGGCCTCACGAGCCTCGCGACCCTCGCCGGGCCGGTGAGGGGGACGCCGGATGTCCAGGTGACCCTCGTGGCCCGGAGTGAACGGTTCCGCCTGGCCTCCGGCGAGCAGGTCGACGGCTACACGCTGAACCACACGTCGCCCGGCCCCACCATCACCGTGCGCCAGGGCCAGCTGCTGCAGGTGACGTTGGTGAACGAGTCCGTGGCGGACGGCGTGACGCTGCACTGGCACGGGGTGGACGTGCCGAACGCCGAGGACGGCGTCGCTGGCGTCACGCAGGATGCCGTGCGGGTCGGCCACAGCCACGTGTACCGGTTCGTGGTGCCCGACGTGGGCACGTACTGGTACCACTCGTACCAGCTGGCGCACCGGCAGGTGCCGCAGGGGTTGTTCGGGGCGCTGGTGGCGCTGCCTCGGATCGGCACCGCGAACCCGTCCGCCACGGCCGGTCCTGCGGTCGACCAGATGGCGCTCGTCCACACGTACGAGGGGCTTCGCACCATCAACGGCCGCGTCGGGGAGTCCCGCGTCGACGCTCCGGCCGGCTCGACCGTGCGCGTCCGCTTCATCAACACGGACGAGAGCCAGCTTCGTGTCACGACGGTGGGAGCACCCTTCCGGCTGGCCGCCACCGACGGCCATGCGGTCAGCCGGCCCGGTCTCGTGCGCGATCGCGTCGTCAGCGTCGGTGCGGGCGGTCGTGCGGACCTGCTCGTCGTCACGCCCAGTGACGGGTCCGCCGTCCGCCTCGCCGTCGGCAGCGGGACGACGTCCCTCGTCGTGGGTCCACCCGGAGCGGCAGCGCCGGCAGCAGCGCCGCCGGGACAGCCGCAGCTCGACCTGCTGCGGTACGGCGAGCCGGAGCGGCTGCCGTTCGACCCGCAGCTGGCCGACCGCCGCTTCACCTTCAGCATCGGACGGCGGCTCGGGCTCCACGACGGACGTCCCGGCCTCTGGTGGACGGTGAACGGCCGCATCCACCCCAGCACCCCGATGTTCGTGGTGAGCCAGGGCGACGTCGTCCGGCTCACCGTCAGCAACCACAGCGGGCAGGCCCACTCCCTGCACCTGCACGGGCACCACGCGGTCGTGCTCAGCCGCGACGGCGAGCAGGTGGCCGGCAGCCCGTGGTGGGTGGACACGCTGGTCGTCGAGGACGGCGCGACCTACGACCTCGCCTTCGTGGCCGACAACCCGGGGATCTGGGCCGTCCACTGCGACGACGTCCGCCATGCCGCCCAGGGCCTGGTGGCGCACCTGGTCTACACCGGTGTGGGCGAGCCGTTCCGCATCGGCGGCCCGGTGGGCAACCAGCCCAACTAGCCGCGCCGCCTGTCCGGCCGGGGGACCGGTCAGTCGACCAGGCCGATGCGGTCGACGCGTCGGTGGTACCGCATGCCGGCCAGGCCGCCGAGCAGGGCGCCGACGAGCGCGACGACGACAGCCACGACGAGGGCGATCACGCCTGCGCCGGTCACGTCGCCCTGGTCCACCGGCAGTCGCGGGAAGCCGTTGAGGTTGCTGAGGACGTCGTACTTGGCTCCGGCCATCACCGACACGATGGCCACGATGATCGCGATGACGACCGCCCACACCCAGACGGCGAACCCCTGCCGCAGTCCGTGGAACCTCGCCATACGGCCGGCCACGTAGCCTCCGCAGAAGTAGGCGATGAGCAGGATGACTGCGATGACGATGCCGCCGACGATGCCCACGGTGTCGACGTTCTGGGTGGCCCGGGCGGTGGCCTCGTTCACGTCGGTGCCCGTCGAGACGCCGACTGCGGTGCCGATCGCCGCCGCCAGGGCCGTCAGCAGGACGGCCAGACCCATCGCGGCCAGCCAGCCGAAGAAGGCGGATCCCCACTTGATGCTGCCGAACGTCGACGCCTGCCGGTCCACGACCTCCCGCCGGTCCCAGCCGTCGTCCACCACGCGGTGCTCGGAGACCACGCGCTCGTCTTCGGGCGCGCGGTCGGGCGTGTCGTTGCTCAGGTGCTCAGCCATGTCCGTCCTCTCGTCGAGTGATCCTTACCCGCGTCGCGACGATCGACACGCCACCCGAGCGCGCCCGACAACGGGAACTTGGTCAACCTTGTGTACGCCAAACCGGCGGTTGACGTACACAAAGTTGACCAAGATCCCGTCAGGGCTGCTCGAGGCGGACGAGCATCTTTCCGGTGTTGCCGCCCGACAGGAGCCGCTGGAAGGCGGTCACGGCGTTCTCGATGCCGTCGACGACGGTCTCGCGCCACACGATGCGGTCCGCGCGAAGCCACTCGCGCATGTCGATGACGAACTCCGGGCGGACGTCGGCGTGGTCGCCGACGAGGAACCCCTGCAGCGTGAGCCGGTTCTGCACGAGGAGAGCGAGGTTGCGGGGACCAGGGGTGGGTGTGGTCGCGTTGTACTGCGAGATCATGCCGCAGATCGCCGCGCGACCGTGACGCCGCAGGCAGCCGATCGCCGCCTCCAGGTGCTCGCCGCCCACGTTGTCGAAGTACACGTCGATACCGTCAGGAGCCCTTCCGCGCAGTGCCGTCCGTAGGCTGCCGCCCTGCTCGCGGACCGCCTTGTAGTCGATGGCGGCGTCGAACCCCAGACCGTCGACGAGCCAGGCGCACTTCTCGGCCCCGCCGGCACTGCCGATGACCGCGGCCGCACCTTTCAGGCGGGCGATCTGGCCCACGAGGGACCCGACGGCGCCCGCCGCCGCGGAGACGAACACGATCTCGCCGGGCTGCATCCGGGCGATCTCCAGCAGGCCGACGTAGGCGGTCAGACCCGGCATGCCCATGACCCCCAGGTAGGCCTGGGCCGGCGCCACGGCCGTGTCGACCTTCTGCACGCGCTGCGCCTCGAGCACGACGCGCTCTCGCCAGCCGTGGCCGTGCAGCACCGTGTCGCCGGGCGCGAGCGAACGGACGTCGGCCCCGACCTCCTCGACGACACCGACGGCACCCCCGTCCATCGGTGCGTCCAGGGCGAACGGCGCCACGTAGGACTCGCGGTCGTCCATGCGGCCGCGCATGTACGGGTCGACGGTGAGCCAGGTGTTGCGGACGACGACGTCGCCGGCACGCGGCTGCGGCAGCTCGACGTCGACGAGGCGAAAGTCCTCGGCGACGGGGGAGCCGTAGGGGCGTCGGACCAGCTGCCACTCGCGCGAGTGCGTCATCTCTGCTGCCTTCTTCCTGGGGACTCGTGCGCGGCCGGCCGTCGTGGAATACGCCGCGGCGGTGCCGGCGTTGACCACCATGCCAGCCTCGATCCCCGCTTGTGCGGGCACGTATGCTGGAGCCACAACTGCACAGGGGTCACACCCCACACGGGGGTGAACGGTTTCGACGTTGGTCGTTCGACCAGGAGAAGCGGGTCGAGGACGCACGGTTATCTCGTTAACGATCCGTGCAAACCCATAGGTGCCAATTCTCAGCGCACCGACTTCGCCCTCGCCGCCTGAGCGAGGCTAGAAGTCCGTCAGCCCGGGGAGGCTCCGGCCCCGGTTCCTGGCGTCATCTACGGGGCCACTGCTCTCGATCTTCGCCGCTGAGATCGAGGGGACACCTAGGCGGCTGAGCCCGGCAGCGACTTGCTTGCGTGATCGCTGGGGCTGAGAAACACCACAGCAAGCTGCACCCGGAGAAGTCCTGGTTCCACGTCAGCGGACGCGGGTTCGATTCCCGCCACCTCCACAACGCTCAGAGCGGCCCCCACGCTTTTCGGGGGCCGCTCTGAGCGTTGTTGACGCTGCCATCGAAGTGGGTCCCCTCCTGCGAGCTCCGCGAGCAGCAAGGGCTCCCGCCACTTCCACACCCACCGAGGTCCTCGCGAAATCGCGAGGACCCGCTTCGCGAGATCGAGGGCGGCCGCGGCGGGCGCGATTGTGAGCCGCGGCGGTCGCCCCTAGCGTGTACCTGGCCGGAGCGCGCGGCGACGTTCAGCCGAGGCGGGGCGCCAGCACTGACACGGCGGCCGACAGCGCGTCGGCGTCGACACGGTAGTAGGTCCAGACGCCGCGGCGCTCGCCGGTGACGAGGCCGGCCTGGGCGAGACGCTTCAGGTGGTGGCTGACGGTTGGCTGGGACAGGCCCAAGGGTTCGGTGAGGTCGCACGTGCACGCCTCGCCGTCCGGCGCCGTCATCAGCAGCGAGATCAGGCGCAGCCGTGCTGGGTCTGCGAGCGCCTTGAGCCGCCTGGACAGCTCGACGGCCTCGTCCTGGCTCAGAGCAGCGTCGTGGAGCGGGGCGCAGCATGGCGTGGTGTCGACCAGGGCGAGGGCGGGGTGGCGGGCAGGCATGGCCCTAGCATGCGCCTTCAAATTGATGACCGTCAATCATTGACATCGATCTATGTGGGTGCCATCGTTGAGACATCGATACTCATCAATGAAGGAGCCATCATGTCTGGCCTCACGTCTGACTTCACCGTCGCGGCTCTCGCCCAGGAGCGCATCCGTGATCTGCGGCGGCAAGCGGTCGAGGACCGGCTGGTCCACGAGGCGACTGCCCGGCGACGCGCCAGCCGGGCAGCACGCCAGTCGTCTGTGGGCCTCGGTATGCGTCTGAACCGCGTCTGGGGCCGCCGGTCCTCGACGGTTGTCTGCTGCGTCGCCTGACGGCTCAGGTCGGGACGCGGTGACCCGCCCGCGGGCCAAGACGGCAAGTGCGGCTGGCATCGATACTCGGGGCAACCCCGGCCGCGATCTACTGCCGGCGGCCGAGGGATAGCGTCAGGGGATGCGTTCGATCGAGTACTCGCTGACTGGCGGCCCTGAGGTGTTGACGCTGGTCGAGCGACCGATGGCCGAGCCGGGACCGGCTGAGGTGCGCGTCGGGATCCACCGGTCTGGAGTCAACCCGACGGACTGGAAGTCGCGTCGTGGCGCGGCGGGAGGGGTCGGCGTCGACCCGCCGCAGGTGCCGAACCAAGACGGCTCGGGGGTGATCGACGCCGTCGGCGACGGCGTCGATGCCGCGTTGGTGGGCGCGCGGGTGTGGGTGTGGGAGGCGGCCCATCTGCGTCCGTCGGGTGGGACCGCGCAAGAGTACGCCGTCGTGCCGGCGAGCCACGTGGTCGTTCTTCCGGACTCCGTGTCCTTCGACCTCGGCGCGAGCCTCGGCGTGCCTTTCCTGACCGCGCACCGGTGCCTCACCGTGGCTGAGGACGGTCCGACGCGGCTCCATCCGGGCGCGTTGGACGCCCGCACCGTTCTCGTGGCTGGAGGTGCCGGAGCGGTGGGCAATGCCGCCATCCAGCTCGCACGATGGTCCGGCGCCACGGTGATCACCACGGTCAGCAGCCTCGAGAAGGCGCAGCTCGCGACTCGCGCCGGCGCTCACCACGTCATCGACTACCGGCGCCAGGACGTCGTGGCCGAGGTGCGCGCCGTCGCGCCCGACGGAGTCAACACCATTGTCGAGGTGTCACCTGCGGTCAACGCGGGCCTGGACAGCCAAGTCCTCGCCAGGTTCGGCTCGGTGGCTGTGTACGCCAACAACGGTGGGGACGCCATGGAACTTGCTGTTCGCCCCTCGATGGTGTCGAACGTTCGCTGGCAGTTCGTACTGCTGTACACCGCCCCCGACGACTGGCGTGCTGCCGCCCCGCAGGATGTCGCGGCCGCCGTGCAGGGTGGAGCCGTGAGGGTGGGAGAGGACGCCGGGCTTCCCCTTCACCACTACCGCCTGGAGGACACTGCCGGCGCCCACGCCGCCGTCGAGAACGGCGCGGTCGGCAAGGTCATTATCGACGTCCGACCCTGACGGTGGTCGACGTCGGCTGCGCCCGGCCGGCCCTCGCCCCGCAACACGCTCCGGCCGCCCGGCGGCTGAACGGACTTCTCGGGCACGCTCGCGCCTCGGAGCCCCCAGGACGCACCGGCGTGTGAGGGCCGCGTCGCCCGATCTCTGGAGTCCTCTCTGCTCACGTCCGCAACGCCGCGGGTCACGAACCTTTCGGGAACACGCCACGCCAACGTTCTGGGCGGCCCCGAAACCAGAGGGCCGCACTGAGCGTTGTTGACGCTGCGACCGCAGTGCGCCGGGCGCGTCTCAGTCCGGCTGCTGCGCGACCAGCGCGGCTGCCTGCCGGGCGATCTCGAGCTCCTCGTTGGTCGGGACCACCCAGACGGCGACCCGGCTGGACGGCGTCGAGATCAGGTGCTCACCGCACGTGGCTGCCGCGTTCGCGACGAGGTCGAGCTCGATGCCGAGGCTCTCGAGGCCCGCGAGCGCCGCCTCGCGAACCTGCGGGCTGTGCTCGCCCACGCCAGCGGTGAAGGCCAGCGCGTCCACGTGACCCAGGACGGCCGTGTACGCGCCGACGTACTTCTTCAGCCGGTGCGCGACGACACCCAGGGCCAGGACGGCGTTCTCGTCACCGTGCGCGACGAGCTCCGTCAGCTCGCGGAAGTCTCTGGTGCCGGCGAGGCCCAGCAGGCCGCTCTCGTGGTTCAGTGCGTGGTCGTACTCCTCGAGCGCCAGGCCCGCGCGGGCCAGGTGGGCCGGCAACGAGGGGTCGAGGTCGCCCGGCCGGGTGCCCATGACGAGACCTTCCAGCGGCGACAGGCCCATCGACGTGTCGACGCTTCGCCCGCCCCGCACGGCGGTCGCGCTGGCCCCGTTGCCCAGGTGCAGGACGATGACGTTCGCCTTGCTGCTGCTCAGCCCGCAGAGCTCGGCCGTGCGACGCGAGACGTAGGCGTGGGACGTGCCGTGGAACCCGTAGCGGCGAACTCGGTGCTGCACTCGCCAGGCTGTCGGGATCGCGTACGTGTACGCGGCCGGCGGCAGCGTCTGGTGGAAGGCGGTGTCGAAGACGGCGACCTGTGGCGTCACGGGAAAGCGTTCCAGCGCGACGCGAATGCCAGCGAGGTTGCCGGGGTTGTGGAGCGGGGCGAGGGGGATGAGCCGCTCGATCTCGGACAGCACCTCGTCGGTCACCAGCGTCGGCGCGGTGAACTGAGCGCCGCCGTGCACGACCCGATGGCCGACCGCGGTCAGGTCGACGTCGTCCAGGTCAGGCCCGTGGTCGTGGAAGGCTGCGGTCAGCCACCCGAACGCGGCGGCGTGGTCGGGGCACACGCCGTCCCGGTCGAACGTCTCGCCGTTCGTGGAGTGACGCGCGTGCGAGCTCGACTCGCCGATCTTCTCGACGAGGCCCTCGGCCCGCGACTCGCCGGAGTCGACGTCGAGCAGCTCGTACTTCAGGGATGACGACCCCGCGTTGACGACGAGCACGAAGCGGCTCATGCGGCGTCCGCCGCCTGGATCGCCGTGATGGCGACCGTGTTGACGATGTCGCGCACGAGAGCGCCGCGGGACAGGTCGTTGACCGGCTTGCGCAGTCCCTGCAGGACCGGGCCGATGGCGACCGCACCTGCGGTGCGCTGGACCGCCTTGTAGGTGTTGTTGCCGGTGTTGAGGTCGGGGAAGACGAAGACGGTCGCCCGGCCCGCGACCGGGCTGTCCTTGAGCTTGGTCGCAGCGACCGCCGCGTCGGCGGCGGCGTCGTACTGGATCGGCCCCTCGACGGCCAGCTGGGGCGCGCGGGCGCGAACGAGCTCGGTCGCCAGGCGCACCTTGTCCACGTCCGCACCGGAGCCGGAGGTCCCCGTGGAGTAGGACAGCATCGCCACCCGCGGGTCGATGCCGAACTGGCGCGCCGTGGCGGCCGACGAGACCGCGATGTCGGCCAGCTGCTCGGCCGTCGGGTCGGGGATCACGGCGCAGTCGCCGTAGACCAGCACCCGGTCCGCGAGCGCCATCAGGAAGACCGACGAGACGGACGTCACAGCCGGCGCCGTGCGGATGATCTGGAAGGCGGGGCCGATCGTGTGCGCCGTCGTGTGGGCCGCCCCGGACACCATGCCGTCGGCCAAGCCGTCGCGGACCATCATCGTTCCGAAGTAGGTGGCGTCCACGACGACGTCCCGGGCCTGCTCCAGGGTGACGCCCTTGTGGGCACGCAGGGCCGCGTACTCGGCCGCGAACCGGCCGCGCAGCACCTCGTCGCGAGGGTCGAGCAGGTCGGCCCGTCCGAGGTCGAGGCCGAGCTGAGCGGCTCGCGTGCGGATGGAGGCGGGCTCGCCGAGCAGCGTCAGCCGTACGACCCGGCGTCGCAGCAGCTGGTCGGCGGCACGCAGGATGCGATCGTCGTCGCCCTCGGGCAGGACGATGTGCTTGTCCGCCGCCCGTGCCCGGTCCAGGAGCTGCTGCTCGAACATGAGCGGCGTGATCACGCTGCTCGGCGTGACGTCGAGGCGCTCCAGCAGGCCGGGCCCGTCCACGTGCTCCTCGAAGAGGTTCAGCGCGGTCTCGATCTTCCGCGTCGCGTCCCTCGTCATCCGGGGGACGACCGAGCTGAGCTTCTCCGTCGTCGCCATGGTTCCGGTAGCGCAGCTGAAGACCGGCACCTGCACCTCGAGACCAGCGACGAGCGTCGCGATGGGGCCTGGTAGGTCGAACCCGCCGTTGAGGACGATGGCAGCCGGGGGTGGCAGCGTCCGCGAGCGGTGGGCGAGCAGGAGTGCCAGCAGCACGTCCCCGCGGTCCGCCGGCGTCACGACGGTGCAGCCCTCGAAGAGACGGTCGAGCACGTTGGGCAACGTCATGGCCGCGACGACCAGACCCATCGACTCGCGGTCCAGCAGGCTGTCCTCGCCGTGCAGCAGCGTGCCGTCGACGGCGCGCATCAGCTCACGCACGGTCGGGGCCTCGAGGATCGGCGCGTGCGGGATGACGTAGGTCGCCGTCGACCCGAGTGCGCGCGCCAGGGCCTCGCGGGTCTCGGCGACCGTGTGCGGCTCGGCACGGTTCGACACGACGGCCAGCACCTGTGCGTGGTGGGATCGGGCCTCCGTCGTGACGATCTTGGCCGCTGTCGCCACCTGGTCGGGCGTGCGACCCGAGCTCGGGATGACGAGGATCATCGGAGCGCCGAGGTTCGCCGCGATCCGCGCGTTGAAGGAGAACTCGCTCGGTGCCGCCACGTCGGTGTAGTCCGAGCCGATGACGAGCACCGCCTCGAACCGTTCCGCGACCGCGTGGAACCGGTCGACGATGCTCGACAGGGCGGCTTCGGGGTCGGCGTGGACGTCGTCGTAGCCGACACCCGAGGCGGGCTCGGGCGTCAGGTCCGTGTCGAGCCGCGAGAGCAGCAGGTCGAGCACGTGGTCGCTGGCCGGGTCGTGCGCTCGGACGACGGGCCGGAAGACGCCCACCCGCTCCACGCGCCTGCTCAGCTGGTCGAGGAGCCCGAGGGCCACCGCGGACTTGCCGGATCGGCCCTCGGACGAGGCGACGTAGACACTCACCGGCACCCCGACAGGCTATCGGCGCGGACACCCTTGACCTAGGGACCTGCGCCCCTGCTGCTCCGCTCGCCCGGTTGGTCGAATGGACGCGACCCGCAGCGATGCCACGACACCTGTCGGGCGAGTGGTCGGTGGTGAGGAGTCAGCCATGGCTGTCGACACGTCCGTCGCAACGACGGCGGTGCCGTCCGGCACGGGGCTCGCCGTGCGGCTCTCCATGACGTTGTCGGTGGTAGCAGCGGTCGCCGCCTTCCTCACGTTCGCGGTTGACGGCATCCTCGTCGGTCCTGCGGTGATGAACGGCTCGGCTCGTGGCACTGCACTGGTGATGCTCGTCGTCGGTGTTCCGGTGCTGGTCGTGGCGGCCAGGCTGGCTCACCGCGGTTCCGATCGGGCGCGCTTCGTCTGGGCCGGGATGGCGATGTACCTGACCTACAACGCTTTCATGCTCCTCGCGGGCACTCCGATCAACCGGCTGTTCCTGCTCTACGTCGCCACGTTGGGACTGGCTGTCGCGACGACGGCCGCCATCGCCCGCTCGTCGGACGTGGACGTCATCGTGCAGCGCATCGACCCGACGTTGCCCGCGCGCCGGATCGCCGGCTACCTCGGCGCGATCGTCGTGCTCAACGCCCTGGCATGGCTGGCCCGCGTGGTCCCTGCCACGGTGGACGATCGCATGTCCGACCTCGTCGACGGCATGGGCCTCGCCACCGTGCCCACCTACCTGCAGGACCTGTCCTTCTGGCTGCCGTTGCTGGGTTTCGGGTCCTGGCTCCTCTGGCACCGACGCGTGTGGGGGTACGCGATCGGGGGAGCCGGCCTGGCGTTCTGGGCGCTGGAGGCGGTGACGGTCGCGGTCGACCAGTGGTTCGGGCACCGGGCCGACCCGACATCCGCCGTGGCGTCCGACGCGGTGGTCATCCCCTTCGCGATCCTGGCGGTGGTCGGAACCGCGGTGCTGTGGTCCTTCCTGCGCCATGTCGACGTCCAGCCCGACGCGGATGCGGCGTGACCTTCCCTACGGAGCCGTGGTCGACGAGTCCAGGAAGGCGACGACCGTCTCCTCCCACGCAGCTGGAGACGTGCGCAACCCCGCCGTGTGGTCGCTACCCGGCACGTTCCAGACGGTCACCCTGCTGCCCGCCGCGCGCTCGATGCGACGGGCTGCGTGCAGCTCGTCGGGTCGGTTGCCGGCGGTGATGAGCAGGAGCGGCCCTGCCGACGTCGCAGCCGACTGCAGGGTCGCGGGTCGGGGAGCGCGGGTCAGCACGTCCACGATCGCGGTCTGCGCTGCGAGCAGCTGCTCCTGCAGCGCGCCACGCCAGCCGTAGACCTCCGACAGCCACCGGTAGTCATCGGCGCTGCGACCGGTGGCGCCCTCCGCCACCACGGCTCGGATGCGGTCGTCGGCCGCCGCTGCTCCGATGGCCTCTTCGCCGCCCATCGACAAGCCGAGGACGGCGATCCGCGACGGGTCCACCTCGGGTCGCGAGGCCAACAAGCTCACCGCGCCGCCGACGTCCGCGTCGCCGTTCCAGCCCCAGTCCATGGCGCGGCCCCCGCTGCCGCCATGACCACGCGCGTCCAGTGCCAGGACGACGTAGCCGTGACGAACCAGGACGGCTGCCTGGTCAAGGGTCGCGGCCCGGTTCGACCCTGCTCCGTGGAGGGCGACGACCGCCGGACGCCGGGCACGTGCGACGTCCGGCAGCATCAACCACGCGGACAGCCTCACCCCGTCGGTCGCGCTGACCGCGACGTCCCTGTACGTGATGCGCAGCTGCGCGGGGGTGCGGGTCGGCTGGCTCCTCGGAACCACCATGACGGCCACCGGGATGGCGACCAGGTACACGGCGATCAGCAGCGGGACGGCGATCACCGGCACAGCCACGAGGCGACGCCAGCCGGTGACGAGACGCGCGACAGTGGCCACGCCCCAGACACCCGCCACCAGCCCCAGCAGGAGCGACGCGAGGCCGACCAGCGTCATCCACGACAGCCCGGTGGCCCGCAGGTAGCGGACGCCGATGGCCGAACCGACGCCCAGCAGCAGTGGAGACACGAGGACCGCGCTCCACGCCGGCCAGGCGAGGGGAGGTGACCGAGGCGTGCTGCGGCTCATGGGCGACCTCGCCGATCCAGGTGGCCGGACTCTCACAGCGTCCTCGTGCCGACGCCACGAGGGCAGGACCGAACGTCCCGACAGCGCCGAACGTGGTGTCAGCGGGCGGCTGTGACGGGCTGGCCGCCGGTGGGCTCGCTGCTGACGTCCGCCAGCAGCCACGGGTCGACCGCGTTCCCGCGACGCAGGACACTCACGCTTCCGTTGCGCTCCAGGACGACGCACTGCACCTCGTCACGATGACGGATGCCGGCCAGACGCAGGCGCTGCCTGAGCTCGTCCTCGGAGACGTGGGAACGGCGCATCGCGTCCCGTTGCGGCTCGGCGCCGTCCATGAGGAGCACGGGACTGCGGTTGATCAGGCGGTCGAACCGCCGGTGGCGGCGCAGGAGCCCGAGCATCCCCTGGATGACGAAGAACGTGGTCAGGGCGACGACCCCGATGAGCAGCGTCGGGTCGCGCAGGAGAACGGTGCGGCCGAGCACGGCGCCCAGGGCCACGACGCACCCGAAGTCGAAGCTCGACATGCTCGACAGGCTGCGCTGGCCGATCAGCCTGACCAGCACCACGAGGGCCAGGTATATGCCCACCGTCGAGATGACGGCGCGCGCCAGCTCGTCCCACGTCGCTCCCAGCTCAGCCCACACGTCGCTGCCCTCCTCGGTCGTCCGACCCCGCATCCTCTCGCCCCAGCCTGCCCGCTGCTCGCGGGGCACGGGCAGAATGTTCGGCTCGGGTGAGTCCGCTCTCGACCAAAGTCGGTGATGCCTGGACGAAGGACCACGGCCGTCTGGACGTCGGAGCGATGCCCGGGACGGCACCCGGGCCTCATGGTGGGGCACATGACCACCACCACACGCACCGCGACACTCCGTCGTCAGCGCTCCCGTCACACCCGGCGCTGGTTCGTCGTCCTGGCTGCCATGGCGAGCGCCACGGCCCTCTGGGGCGTCGAGAACTCCCTGCTGGGCATCGACCTCGCCGTCCGGCAGGGCGATCGCACGCACCACATCTACTCGCTCGCCGTCACCCTGACGAGTCTCCTCGTCGGCCTCCTGGCCTGGGGCAGCCTGACGCTGCTCGAGCGCTGGAGCGTCCGCGGGCGCAGCATCTGGATAGCGGTCGCCGCTCTCGTGCTGATCGTCTCGTTCACTGGCCCGGCGTCCGCCGCCAGCACCAGCGCGATGCTCGGACTGCTCGCCATGCACCTCGTCGTCGGAGGGCTGCTGCTGCTCGCGCTCGCGCCGGCGGCGCGCTCCCGACGACGCGGTCGCCGACCGGCGGCGTCGGGCGCATGATGACCCGGGCGGTTCGTCGTCCGTTCACCTCCAAGGAGTCCTCATGCACGTCGGCATCCACGTCATGCGCTTCGACTACCCGGGCGGCACCGCGCACCTGCGGCAGGAGCTGCTCGATGGGTGCGAGGCCGCCGAGCAGGCGGGGCTGACGTGGATGTCGGTGATGGACCACTACTTCCAGATGATGCCGGCCGGCTTCCCCGCTGACGACCCGATGCTCGAGGCGTACACGACGCTCGGGTTCATGGCTGCGCGCACCTCGACCCTGCAGCTCGGGGCCCTCGTCACCGGCGTCACCTACCGGCACCCCGGGCTGCTGGCGAAGATCGGCACGACGCTCGACGTGCTCTCCGCTGGTCGAGCCACGCTGGGGCTTGGCGCCGCCTGGTACGACCGGGAGCACGAGGCGCTGGGTGTCCCCTTCCCGCCGCTGGCGGAGCGTTTCGAACGGCTCGAGGAGACGCTGCAGATCTGCCTGCAGATGTGGGACCCCGACGACAACGGGCCCTTCTCGGGCACGCACTACCAGCTGGCCGAGACCCTCTGCTCCCCGCAACCCGTCAGCCGGCCCCACCCCGAGGTCATGGTCGGCGGGTCCGGCGAGCGCAAGACCCTGCGCCTCGTCGCCCAGTACGCGGACGCGTGCAACTTCTTCGCGACGTCGCCCGGCGAGATCCGGCACAAGCTCGACGTCCTCCACCAGCACTGCGCGGACGTCGGACGCGACCCGGCGCAGATCCGCGTCACGATGCTGCACCAGGCCCCGCAGCTCAAGGACGGCGATCTCGACGGCTTCGTGCGCGACGTCGAGACGTACCGGGGCCTCGCGATCGACACGCTGATCGTGTCGCCGCCGCCCACCGGTCTCGCCGGGTTCCTTCGGGACGCCGTCGGCCCGGCCGTCCCGAGGCTCGCGGAGATCGAGTAGCGGGCAGGGTCGTCGGGGATGCTGCTCACACCCCCGAAGGCAGCGAGCCCCGCTGGCTCTCAAGGCTCGGTGAGCAGCACCGGTGCCGGGCCGCCCCCGCCGTCGAGCCGACAGCCCTGGGCGGTGACCTCGAGGCGCACCCGGAAGTCCCCGAAGCGCAGGTTTCGCAGCAGCAGCGGGAGGTACCGCTGGGGGACGGCGGGGGAGCACCGTAGGTGGCCGCTGGCGGCATCCGGCTCCAACCGCAGCAGGGACCGCACGACCTCGAGCGGCGCCGCCGCCGCCCAGGCTTGGGGGGCGCACGACGTCGGGTAGGGGACGGGGACCGCGACCTCGGCCCGAGACAGGCCGCAGAAGAGCTCCGGCAGCCGGTGCGAGAAGTGGGTGGCGACGTCGAACAGCGCGGTGGCGATCCGTTGTGCCTCCTCGACGAACCCGTACCTCATCAGCCCGCTGACGCAGAGCGCCGTGTCGTGGGGCCACACGGTGCCGGTGTGGTAGCCGAGCGGGTCGTAGGCGCCCATCGTGCTGGCGAGGGTGCGTACGCCCCAGCCGCTGAACAGCTCCTCGGACACCAGCAGCTCCGCCACGCGTGCTGCCTTGTCGTCGTCCACGATCCCGGTCCACAGGCAGTGCCCCATATTGGACGCAAGAGCGTCCACGGGCCGCTTCTCACCGTCGAGCGCCATGGCATACCACCCGACGTCAGGCAGCCAGAAGGCGTCGTTGAACCGCCGTTTGAGCCGCCGCGCTCGGTCCTGCCACCGCTCAGCGGTGGAGTCGTCGCCCTGCAGGGTTGCGAGCCTGGCGCGGGCCCGGAACGCGGCGTAGGCGTAGCCCTGCACCTCGGCGAGCGCGATGGGCGCCGTGGCGACGCTGCCGTCGCGGAACGTGACTCCGTCGGGTGAGTCCTTCCATCCCTGGTTGACCAGGCCGTCGGACGAGGCGCGCTGGTACTCGACGAACCCGTCGCCGTCCTTGTCGCCGGGGCCGGTCATCCACTCCAGCGCCCGGTCCGCTGCCGGTACCAGGTCACAGATCCGCTCGTCCATGGCACGCCAGCGCGTGAGCTGTCCCAGCAGCATCACGAACAGCGGGGTGGCGTCAGCGCTGCCGTAGTAGGCGTGACCGTCGCCGAGAGCGTTGCGTGCGACGGGACCGAAGCGCAGCTCGTGCACGATGCGGCCCGGCTCCTCGTCGGAGCGGGAGTTCGACACCGTGCCCTGGTGGTCGGCCAGCGTCTGCAAGGTCCCCAGCGCCAGCGCCGTGTCGATCGGCAAGATCATCCACGACGTGAGCAGGGCGTCGCGGCCGAACGGCGCCATGAACCAGGGCGCGCCCGCAGCCACCACCTGCCGGTCGGGGTGCGCGGGATCGAAGATGCGCAAGGTGCCGATGTCCTCCACGCTGCGGCGCAGCACCTTGCCCAGCTCCGGGTCCCCCGTTCGTGCCAGAGGGCTGCGCGCTCGCCATGCTCGGAAGCGACGTGCCGGTGCGCCGTACCGGGGTGGGAGCTCGCGCGGGTACCTCAGGTGCAGCACCTCGCCCGCGACGACGCCCTCCACGCGGACGGACGTCGACCACCGGCTCCTCGGCGGCACGGCAACGTCCCACGACAGGCCTGCGGGCACGACATCGGCTGCGTCGTCAGAGTGCACCAGGGCCGCGACGGACCGGCCACTGCGGCTGTCGCTCAGGCGCAACGTGCTGCCCACCACGTCGTGGTGCGTGACGACCGGGTCTACGGGCCGCCCTGACTTCACCTCGAACACGTCCGCGAAGTCGCTGTCCGCAGCGAGCTCGAGCCGGCAG
>DASSTJ010000032.1:0-4724 GCA_035707965.1 Actinomycetales bacterium | reverse complement strand
ACTGCCGCTTCCCCGGCTGCCACCGTCCGCCGCTGATGTGCCACGCCCACCACCTCGTGCACTGGGCCGACGGCGGCCCCACGTCGATGGACAACCTGATCCTGCTCTGCGGCCACCACCCCCGGCTCGTCCACGCCGGCCCCTGGCGGCTCAGCCTCACCCGCGCCGGCAAGGCGCACTTCATCCCACCACCCGGCGTCGACCGCGACCGGCTCGACGTCGCGCGACCCCCACCACGGGAGTGAGCAGCACCCCGGCCGCGAGACCGAACGTCCGCCGCCGGAGCGCACGGCCGTCGCTCTCGCAACCGCGACGTCGAGGCGGCACGGGTTCAGGCCCGATGTGCGACTACTCCTCGAGGAGCCGCAGCGTCACCTCGGCGACGTCGCCCGCCTCGATGCCCTCCCGCGTGCGGACCGCCTTCTTCACCGGCAGCACGAACCCGTGCTCGGTGGAGGGGAACACCGACGTGCGCCAGGTGCTGCTCCCGATCGTCGCCTCCACCCGCACCGAGCCGAAGCCGCGTGGCGGTCCCCCGGTCATCCGGATCTCCTCGTCCACCTCCGGCGGCGTGGCCAGGAACGTCGAGGTCGCTTCGGTCGCGTCCCAGTCCCAGAGCTCGGCGGAGAACGTCCACTGCGTCATGGCGAGATGGTGGCACCTCCAGGGCATTCCGCCCACCCACGGAGTCCAGGTGGGTGCCGCCCGGTGCACCGGCCACGACCGCCGCGGACCGACCGGCACAATGGGCCCGGTGAGTGGGGCAGCGGGCGACGCGGCGTACGAGCGGATCCTCGGGTTCGCCGAGGAGCAGGGCCTCGAGCTGTACCCGCACCAGGAGGAGGCCGTCCTGGAGCTGCTCGCCGGCAACAATGTCGTGCTGGCGACCCCGACCGGGTCGGGGAAGTCGCTGGTCGCGCTCGCCGGGCACATGGCGGCGATGGCCGACGGGCGGGTGTCGTTCTACACCGCGCCGATCAAGGCGCTGGTGAGCGAGAAGTTCTTCGCGCTCTGCGACGTGTTCGGGGCCGAGGACGTCGGGCTGCTCACCGGTGACGCGTCGGTCAACGCGGACGCCCCCATCATCTGCTGCACGGCGGAGGTCCTGGCCAACATCGCGTTGCGCGAGGGGCGCTCGGCCGACGTGGGGCTCGTGATCATGGACGAGTTCCACTTCTACGCCGACCCGCAGCGCGGCTGGGCCTGGCAGGTGCCGTTGCTCGAACTCACCGACGCCCAGTTCGTGCTGATGTCCGCCACCCTGGGCGACGTCGTCGACCTCGCCGAGGACCTGACCCGGCGCAACGGCCGGGAGACGGCGGTGGTCGACCAGGCGCAGCGGCCGGTGCCGCTCAGCTTCAGCTGGTCACTGGACCCGTTGGACGAGACGCTGCAGGAGCTCGTCGAGACGGGGCAGGCGCCGGTGTACGTCGTTCACTTCACCCAGGCGGCGGCGGTGGAGCACGCGACGGGGTTGCTGAAGGGCGCCGCGAAGTCGCCCCACGCGGACGCGCTGGCCGAGCGGCTGAAGCACGTGCGGTTCGGCGCCGGCTTCGGCAAGACGCTGTCGAGGCTGCTGCGGCGGGGGATCGGCGTGCACCACGCGGGGATGCTGCCGCGCTACCGCCGGCTGGTCGAGCAGCTCGCGCAGGAGGGGCTGCTGACGGTCATCTGCGGCACCGACACCCTGGGCGTCGGGATCAACGTGCCGATCCGGACGGTGCTGTTCACCGGCCTGGCGAAGTTCGACGGGCAGCGGCAGCGGGTCTTGCGGGTGCGCGAGTTCCAGCAGATCGCCGGGCGTGCCGGCCGGGCCGGGTTCGACACCGCCGGCCACGTCGTCGTCCAGGCGCCCGAGCACGTCATCGAGAACGAGAAGGCCAAGGCCAAGGCGGCCGCGAAGAACGCCGCGATGAGCGACGCCAAGCGCGCCAAGCGGGCGTCGAAGGCGCAGCTGAAGAAGCCGCCCGAGGGCACCGTCGTCTGGACGGAGCAGACCTTCGACAAGCTGGTCAGCGGTACGCCGGAGCGGCTCGGCTCGCGGATGAAGGTCGACAACGCGCTGCTCGTCAACGTCGCCGCCCGCGAGGAGGACGCCTTCGGGGTGGTGCGCCGGCTGCTGACGGACAACCACGAGGACCGGCGTACCCAGCTCCGGCTCGCCCGCCGCGCGCTGCGGCTCGCCCGTGGCCTGGTGCGCAACGGTGTGCTCACCCGGCTCGACGAGCCGGACGAGCTCGGCCGCCGGTACGTGCTCACCGTCGAGCTGCCCGACGACTTCGCGCTCAACCAGCCGCTCGCCCTCTTCGCGATCGCCTCCCTCGACCTGCTCGACCCCGAGTCGCCGTCGTACCCCCTCGACATCGTGTCGGTGGTCGAGGCGGTGCTCGACCCGCCCCGACAGATCCTGTTCGCCCAGCAGCACGAGGCGCGCGGCGAGGCGATCGCGGAGATGAAGGCCGACGGGCTGGAGTACGACGAACGGATGGCGCTGCTCGAGGAGGTCACCTGGCCGCAGCCACTCGCCGAGCTGCTGCTGCCGGTGTTCGAGATCTACCGCGAGACGCATCCCTGGCTTCCGGTCGACGCGCTGGACCCCAAGTCGATCGTGCGCGAGATGTACGAGCAGGGGATGGGCTTCACCGACTTCGTGGCGCGCTACCGGATCGCCCGGTCGGAGGGCCTGCTGCTGCGCTACCTCAGCGACGCCTACCGCACCCTGCGGCAGACCGTCCCGGACGCGCACCGGCCGCCGGAGCTGGAGGACCTCGTCGAGTGGCTCGGGGAGACGGTGCGGCAGACGGACTCCTCGCTGCTCGACGAGTGGGAGGCGCTGTCCGACCCGGACCTCGACCACCGGAGCCGACTGGCCGACGACGTGGCGGTGCCGTCGCCGCGGCGGCTCTCGCAGCAGGAGCGCGCCTTCCGGGTGATGATCCGCAACGCGATGTGGCGGCCGGTGGAGCTGGTCGCACGCGATGACGTCGACGGGCTCGCGGCGCTGGAGCAGGCCGCCCTCGACAGGATCGGGGACCGCGAAGAGCTCGGCGACCGGCAAGAGCCGGAGGATCGGGACGTGGTGATGACCCGGGACGCCTGGGACGCCGCGCTCGAGGGCTACTACGCCGAGCACGACGCCGTCGGCACCGACGCCGATGCGCGCGGGCCGGAGCTGTTCCACCTCGACACCTCGACGTGGACGGTGCGTCAGACGCTCGCCGACCCTGCCGGCCACCGCGACTGGGTGATCGAGGCCAAGGTCGACGTCGAGGCGAGCGACGAGCTGGGGGAGCTGGTGCTGCTCACCACCGCGATGCGAAGCCTGTGAGATCGGGGCAGAGCTGACCGCTGCCGGACGAGACGATTTTTCGCCGTGCCGCCTCCCGGTCTACAGTTCCGCCCGGAGGGGAGTATTCCCTTTCGGCAGCGTCGTCATCACGGTGGACTCCGTTGGTCCACCCGGTGCTGCCGGCCCGCCTGGGCGGAAGAGACCTCCGGAGGCGTCGACGACGCCAACCGGAGGTTGTTGCATGCTCACTGCTGTCCCGCTCGGGATCTGGATCGCCACCCTGGTGGGTCTGACCGCGATCGTCGTCCTCGACCTGATCGTGATCGGCCGTCGCGGACGCGAGATCAGCGTCGCGGACGCCACTCGCTGGGTGCTGTTCTACATCGGGCTCGCCGTCCTCTTCGGCGTGGCGCTGCTGCTGTGGGGTCCCGAGGGGACGGGCAGCCAGTTCTTCGCCGGCTACGTGATGGAGTACGGCCTGAGCGTCGACAACCTGTTCGTCTTCGTGATCATCATGGCGCGGTTCGCCGTACCGCCCCTCGCGCGTGACAAGACGCTCTACATCGGGATCGTGCTGTCGCTGCTCATGCGCGCCGTGTTCATCGTGGCCGGCGTGGCGGTCATCTCGGCGGCGACCTGGACGTTCTACGTGTTCGGCGTCTTCCTCATCTACACGGCGGTCAAGCTCGTCCTGGAGAGCGACGACGGCGAACCCGACTTCGAGGAGGGCTGGGTGCTTCGGCGGCTGCGGCGGGTGTTGCCGCTGACGCGCAACTACCACGGCGACCGGATCCGGGTCCGGGAGGGCGGTCGCCGGCTGTACACACCGCTGGCCCTGGCCATCGCCGCGATCGGGGTCGCCAACGTGGTCTTCGCGCTCGACTCGATCCCGGCGATCTTCGGGCTGACCCAGGACACCTTCGTGGTGCTGACGGCGAACGCCTTCGCGCTGATGGGGCTGCGCCAGCTGTACTTCCTGATCGGCGGTCTGCTCGACCGGATCGTCTACCTCAACATCGGCCTGTCGGTCATCCTCGCCTTCGTCGGGGGCAAGCTGATCGTCGAGGCGCTGCACGGCAACCACGTCGACCACCTCGGCGCACTGCCCCTGCCGGAGGTGACCACGACCTTCTCGCTCTGCTTCATCGTCGGCGTGCTCGTGCTCACCACGATGGTCAGCCTGTTCCGGAGCACTGCCGAGGTGGCTGACTGAGCGTGCGGCCGACCCGCGCGGTGCGAGGGGGCGGGGGAGCAGCCGGCCGGACAGGCGCAGGCCTCGCTCCGCAAACGCCGTTGACAAAAGTTGACAAAAACGCAGCCACCGGCGCGATTCTCTGCGACGATCACTCCTGAAGGCAGCGCTCGGGGCTGCTGACGCCCCCGCCGGCTGAGCTCAGAGCTCACCTCTTCAGGAGAACCTCACATGAACACGACC
>DASSTJ010000031.1:0-4982 GCA_035707965.1 Actinomycetales bacterium | reverse complement strand
ACACATCTGTGGACGAACGGCGACTGCGGCAGCGCCCCGCCGGGTCAGCTGATGGCGCGCTCGACCACCTCGCGGGCTGCGGCCTGCACCTGAGCGAGGTGGTCGGGCCCGCGGAACGACTCGGCGTAGATCTTGTAGACGTCCTCCGTGCCGGACGGCCGGGCGGCGAACCAGGCCGACTCCGTCGTCACCTTGAGCCCGCCGATCGCGGCGTCGTTGCCCGGCGCGCGCGTGAGCTTGCCAGTGATCGCCTCACCGGCGAGCTCGGTGGCGGTCACGTCGTCGGGGGAGAGCGCCGCGAGCGATGCCTTCTGCTCTCGGGTGGCGGGCGCGTCGACGCGGGCGTACGCGGGCTCGCCGAACCGAGACGCGAGGTCGCCGTAGTGCTCCGACGGGGAGCGTCCGGTGGTGGCCTGGATCTCCGAGGCCAGCAGCGCGAGGATGACCCCGTCCTTGTCCGTGGTCCACGCCGACCCGTCCCGGCGGAGGAAGGACGCACCGGCGCTCTCCTCGCCGCCGAAGCCGACGGACCCGTCCAGCAGCCCGGGCACGAACCACTTGAAGCCCACGGGCACCTCGAGCAGGCGGCGGCCCAGCTGGTCGGCCACCCGGTCGATCATCGACGACGACACGAGCGTCTTGCCGACCGCGGCTCTCGCACCCCAGCCGTCACGCGAGCCGAACAGGTAGTGGATCGCCACCGCGAGGAAGTGGTTGGGGTTCATCAGCCCACCGTCGGGCGTCACGATGCCGTGCCGGTCGCTGTCGGCGTCGTTGCCGGTCGCGATGTCGTACGGCGCGTCACCCTCCATCGTCGAGACCAGTGACGCCATCGCCGACGGGGACGAGCAGTCCATGCGGATCTTGCCGTCCCAGTCGAGCGTCATGAAGCGCCACGTCGGGTCGACGAGGGGGTTCACCACCTCGAGGTCGAGTCGATGCCGCTCGGCGATCGCCGCCCAGTAGTCGACGCTCGCGCCCCCCAACGGGTCGGCGCCGATGCGCACCCCGGCCGAACGGATCGCGTCGAGGTCGACCACCGACGGCAGGTCCTCGACGTACGTCGTCATGAAGTCGTACGGAGAGGTCGTCCCACCGCTGCGAGCCCGGTGCGCGGACTGCCGCCGTACGCCCTTCAAGCCGTTCTCCAGCAACGAGTTCGCTCGATCGGCGATCCAGGACGTGGCCTCCGTGCCGGCCGGGCCGCCATGAGGGGGGTTGTACTTGAAGCCGCCGTCCGACGGAGGGTTGTGGGACGGGGTCACGACGATGCCGTCAGCCAGGCCGCTCCCCGTCGTCCGCCCGCCGTTCTGGCGCAGGATCGCGTGCGAGACGGCGGGGGTGGGCGTGTACCGATCGGCTGAGTCGACGAGCACGGTCACGTCGTTCCCGGCTAGCACCTCGAGAGCCGACACCCAGGCCGGCTCGGACAGCGCGTGCGTGTCGCGGCCCAGGAAGAGCGGCCCGTCAGTGCCCTGCGCTGCCCGGAACTCGCAGATCGCCTGCGTGATCGCGACGATGTGCGACTCGGTGAACGCCCCGGTCAGGCTGGATCCGCGGTGACCCGACGTGCCGAATACCACCCGCTGCCCAGGATCGCTCAGGTCCGGCTCACGGGTGTAGTACTCGGTGACCAGGTGGGGGACGTCAACGAGGTCCTCGGGACGTGCGGGCTGGCCGGCGTGGGAGTCAGGCATGCCGCCATCCTCGCGGATGCTGCTCCGAGCGGCACGCGGCCGGCCAGGCGCGCGGGGGGACGCTCATCTCAGGGCGCTGGTGTCGAGCCGCTGCAGCGGGCGGCCGAGCAGCGCCCCGGCCGCGAGCGCCGCGGTGGCGCCGAGCAGCTCGACGTCGGCCGAGGGCGGACCGTAGAGCTCCAGCAGCAGGCCCTCGTCGCCGTAGGAGCTCCCGAGGCCCACCACGTACTGCTTGCCGAGCGCCGCGAGCAACGCGCGTTCGCCAGGGTCGGCGCGGTCGTCGTCGCTGTCGACCACGAACCAGGCGTTCTCGAGGACCGCGCGCTCGGTCAACGGGTAGTCCTCGAGTGGGAAGGACGTGTCGATGAGCAGGTCGGTGCTGGCATCCTCCGGGGCTCGTCCCACCCGTAGTCCCATGCTGGCGACCTCGAGCGACCGCTTCCCGGTGAGGTCGACGGTGCTGAGCGCCCAGTGGTCGATGTCGAAGAACGTGAGCAGCTGCTCGGCCAGCCAGCCGAGCCTGCCCCGCACCGTCGTCGGAGCCGCCGGCAGGTCCTGCGACAGGCTCAGTACCGCGCGAGCAGCAGCGTGCTGGCCGTCCTCCGAGGGTGCGTCGAGGTGCGCGGGTTCGGGGCGGTCGCGGAAGCGGCGCCGGGGGCCGGGGCTGTCCGGCTCGAGGCCCGCCGAGACGAAGAGCAGGGCCCCTCGGCGCTTGGCGGCGTACTGCGCGGCGTCCGCGACGGACAGCGCGTCGCGCGCCAGCGCCCCGGCCGGCACGACCGCGATGCCGCAGCTCATCGTGACCGGAGGTGTGGACGCGGCGAGGGCGCGCGCCGCGGTCTCCAGCGTGACGATGGCGGTGGTGCGCTGCGACCCCGGCAGCAGGAGGGCGAACTCGTCACCGCCCAGCCGGGTCGCGACGGCACCCGGCACCGGTGCCGCCGCGGACGAGAGCGCGTCCGCGACGGCCATGATGACCTTGTCGCCGGCCTCGTGGCCCTCCTCGTCGTTGACCTGCTTGAGGTCGTTGACGTCGCAGACGACGACGGTGGTGCCGGGACCGTCGGGAGCCAGCAGCGTGGCCAGCGCGTCGTCGAGCTGCCGCCGGTTGCCCAGCCCGGTCAGGGGGTCGTGGAAGGCCAACCTCGCCATGGACTCGAGCCGCTCGGCCAGGGCCACCATGCCCGAGATCTCCGCGGCGACGGCCGTCGTCGCCTCGATGGCCCCGGCAGCGAGGGGTGTCGACCGCTTGGTGGCCCAGAGCTCGCCCCACAGCCGCTCGCCGACGTAGACGGGCACGCTGACGGCGCTGCGGTGGCCCAGGTGCTCGAGCAGGTCGCGGCCTTGGTCGGGCAGGTCGGGGTCGTCGAGCTGGTAGGCGGTGCCGTGCCCCCGGGCCAGGTCGACGACGGTTTCCCACTCGGACAGGTCATAGGTCTCGTCCACGGGGAAGCGCTCTTCGCCGGGAGCGAGCCGGCCTACGTTGACCACGCAGCGCAGCGCGCCGCGATCCCGCTCCCAGCGGGACAGCGAGACCGAGTCGGCGTCAAGACGTTCGAGCGCGTGCTCGGCGGGCACCGCGAGCAGCTCGGAGTAGTCGGCGTCGCTCAGGGACGACAGCCGCCGCAGGAGCGCCTGCCGTTCCTGCTCAGGCCCGACCTCGTGCGGACCCGTGGAAGGACGGCCGTCGTCACGGGCTCCGTCGTCGCTCACCCCGTCGAGGGGCATGCCGGATGGTTCCACGGCTTCCTCCCCTCGCGAGGGTCACGGGGCGGTTCGCGCTGCTGCTCGTCGCCTCTGGTCAATGTCGGTCTCCATCGGCCTGTCTTGAGCGGCCGGGTGCTCACGAGCAGGGACGCAGCCAGAGCGCTCCAAGAGGCGGGAGCGAGAGGCCGGCCGAGGCGGGCAACCCGTGCCAGGGCTCGTCCACCGCCTCCACCGCGCCGAAGTTGCCGACGCCCGAGCCGCCGTACACGTGCGCATCGGTGTTGACCACCTCGCTCCAGGTGCCGCTGGCCGGCAGTCCCACGCGGTAGCCGTGGTGGGGGATCGCGGAGAAGTTGACGATGCAGGCGAGCGGTTCGCCGGACGTCGAGAAGCGCAGGAACGAGAACACGTTGCCGCCGGCGTCGTTGGCGTCGATCCACCGGAAGCCCTCGGGCGACAGGTCCAGCGACCACAGCGCAGGGGACTGCCGGTAGGTGGCGTTGAGATCGCGCACCAGCGTCTGCACGCCGCGGTGGGCGGGCTGGTCGAGCAGCCACCAGTCCAGACCACGGCTGTCCGACCACTCGGCCTCCTGCGCGAGCTCGGTCCCCATGAAGACGAGCTGCTTGCCGGGGTGAGCCCACATCATGGCCAGGTACGCGCGCACGTTCGCCAGCTGCTGCCAGCGGTCACCGGGCATCTTGCGCAGCAGCGAGCCCTTGCCGTGCACGACCTCGTCGTGGCTGATCGGCAGCACGAAGTTCTCGCTCCACGCGTACATGAGCGAGAACGTCATCTGGTGGTGGTGCCACTGACGGTGCACCGGCTCGTGGTGGACGTACTCGAGCGAGTCGTGCATCCAGCCCATGTTCCACTTCAGGCCGAAGCCCAGGCCGCCCAGGTGCGTGGGCCGGGTGACGCCGGGCCAGGCCGTGGACTCCTCGGCGATCATGACGACGCCGGGGACCTTCTTGTAGACGGTCGCGTTCGTCTCCTGCAGGAGCTGCACGGCCTCGAGGTTCTCCCGGCCGCCGTACTGGTTGGGCAGCCACTGCCCGTCCTCGCGGCTGTAGTCCAGGTAGAGCATCGACGCCACGGCGTCGACACGAAGCCCGTCGACGTGGAACTCCTCGCACCAGTACAGGGCGTTGGCGACCAGGAAGTTGCGCACCTGCGGTCGCCCGTAGTCGAAGACGTGCGTGCCCCAGTCGGGCTGGTCCCCGCGGCGCGGGTCGGGGTGCTCGTACAGCGCCTGGCCGTCGAACCGGGCCAGCGCGAAGGCATCGCGGGGGAAGTGCGCCGGCACCCAGTCGAGGATGACGCCGATGCCGGCCTGGTGCAGGCGGTCGACGAGGTACCGGAAGTCGTCCGGCGAGCCGAACCGCGCCGTCGGCGCGTAGTAACCGGTCACCTGGTAACCCCAGGACGGCCCGTAGGGGTGCTCCATCACCGGCAGCAGCTCGACGTGCGTGAAGCCCATGTCGGTGCAGTAGGCGGCGAGCTGCTCGCCCAGCTCGCCGTAGGACAGCACCCGCTCGGGCTCGCGCGGGTCGCGCCGCCACGACCCGAGGTGGACCT
>DASSTJ010000030.1:0-5415 GCA_035707965.1 Actinomycetales bacterium | reverse complement strand
TGATCACGACCACCCGACCGCACCCATCGACGCACAGTCAGATCGCACCGGGCCGTAACCTCCCGCCGCTTGCGTCGTTGGACCGGCTGACGAGCGCTGGACCACCCGGGTCCGGCCGCGCGACCAGGTGCGAGGTGCGGCGTGGGCGTTGCCGTCCAGGTCGAGGGGCTGACGAAGTCCTTCGGGTCGACCAGCATCTGGCAGGACGTGTCCCTCACGCTGCCCGCCGGTCAGATCTCGGTGATGCTCGGTCCGTCCGGCACCGGCAAGTCCGTGTTCCTCAAGACCCTCGTCGGACTCCTCAAGCCGGACCGCGGCTCGATCGTCATCGAAGGCCGTGACCTCACCCGGCTGCGTGAGCGGGAGCTCTACGAGGTGCGCAAGCTCTTCGGCGTCCTCTTCCAGGACGGCGCCCTGTTCGGCTCGATGACGCTGTTCGACAACATCGCGTTCCCGCTGCGCGAGCACACCCGCAAGAGCGAGTCCGAGATCCGCCGGATCGTCATGGAGAAGCTCGAGCTCGTCGGCCTGCAGGGCTCCGAGGACAAGCTGCCCGGCCAGATCTCCGGCGGCATGCGCAAGCGCGCCGGGCTGGCCCGGGCCCTCGTACTCGAGCCCGAGATCATCCTGTTCGACGAGCCTGACTCGGGGCTGGACCCGGTGCGCACCGCCTACATCAACCAGCTGATCGTCGACCTCAACGAGGCGACCGAGGCGACCTTCCTCATCGTGACGCACGACATCAACACCGCGCGTACGGTGCCCGACAACATCGGCCTGCTCTACCACCGTCACCTGGCGATGTTCGGACCGCGCGAGATGCTGCTGAGCAGCACCGAGCCCGTGGTGCGCCAGTTCCTCAACGCGTTGCGGGTCGGCCCGATCGGCATGTCCGAGGAGAAGGACGCCGAGGAGCTGGCTGCCGAGGGCCACCACGAGCTTCCCGACCTGCCGGCCATCCCGCTGCAGCTCGAACCGAGCTCGGGTCGGCCGCGCCCCACCCAGGCCGTGCCCGGTCGGTGGTGCCGCGAGCACGGCGTCACCCCGCCGCCTGGCTCGTTCCGCTCGACGCTGGCCTCACCGGGGGAGGCCAGCGTCGAGCTGCCGTCACCCGTCCGGGCGGCCGTGCCGTGAGCGTCACCAGCCCGGTCACCGGCGCCCTGCGCAGTAGCGGCGGGCTCTTCGCGCTCGCGCTGGACGTGCTGCGCGCGCTGCCGAAGAGGCCCTTCCAGACGCGCGAGACGGTCCAGCAGTCGTGGTTCATCGCGAGCGTGACGATCCTTCCGACCGCGCTGGTGTCGATCCCGTTCGGCGCCGTCATCGCGCTGCAGCTCGGCACGCTGACCCGCCAGCTCGGGGCGCAGAGCTACACGGGCGCGGCCAGCGTCCTGGCGGTGATCCGCGAGGCCAGCCCGATCGTCACCGCTCTGCTGGTCGCGGGCGCGGGCGGCTCGGCGATCTGCGCCGACCTCGGCTCACGCACGATCCGCGAGGAGATCGACGCCATGCGGGTGCTGGGCATCAACCCGGTCCAGCGGCTCGTCGTCCCCCGGGTCGTGGCCTCCATGGTCGTGGCCGTGCTGCTCAACGGGCTGGTGTCCGTGGTCGGGGTCGTCGGCGGCTACGTGTTCAACGTCGTCATCCAGGGTGGGACGCCGGGCGCCTACCTGGCGTCGTTCACGGCCCTGGCCCAGTCCGCCGACCTGGTCGTCGGCGAGATCAAGGCGCTCGTGTTCGGGGCCATCGCAGCGATCGTGGCGTCGCACAAAGGTCTGACGGCCGGGGGAGGCCCCAAAGGCGTCGGTGACGCGGTGAACCAGTCCGTCGTGATCACCTTCATGCTGCTGTTCGTCACCAATTTCGTCCTGACGGCCGTGTACTTCCAGGTCGTCCCGCAGAAGCTCGGGTGACGGCATGAGCCTGACCGAGCACGTGACCCGCACCCTCCGACGTCCGCTGGACGGCCTCGACGACCTCGGCGGTCAGCTGCAGTTCTACGGCCGCGCCCTGGTCTGGACGCCGCGGGCCCTGCGGCGCTACACGCGTGAGGTCGTCCGGCTGCTCGCCGAGGTCAGTCTCGGCACCGGCGCGCTGTCGGTCATCGGCGGCACGGTCGGCGTCATCGCCTTCCTCGCCTTCTTCACCGGCACCGAGGTCGGGCTGCAGGGCTACCAGGCGCTCGACCAGCTCGGCACCGGCGCGTTCACCGGCTTCATCTCCGCCTACTTCAACACGCGCGAGATCGCTCCGCTGGTCGCCGGCCTGGCGCTGGCGGCGACGGTCGGCTGCGGGTTCACAGCCCAGCTGGGCGCGATGCGGATCAGCGAGGAGGTCGACGCGCTCGAGGTCATGGGCATCCCGAGCCTGCCGTTCCTCGTGACGACCCGCATGATCGCCGGGTTCATCGCGGTGATGCCGCTCTACGTCGTCGGCCTGCTGTCGTCGTACCTGGCGACGCGCTTCATCGCGACCGGCTACTACGGGCAGTCGACGGGCACCTACGACCACTACTTCCACCTGTTCCTGCCGCCCGGCGACGTCCTCTGGTCGTTCCTCAAGGTGCTCGTCTTCGCCGTCGTGATCATCGGCATCCACTGCTACTACGGCTACACGGCGTCCGGCGGGCCGGCGGGTGTGGGCGTCGCGGTCGGCAAGGCCGTCCGGACGTCGATCGTCGCCATCAACGTCGTCGACTTCTTCCTCAGCCTCGCCATCTGGGGCGCCACCACGACCGTCCGGATCGCGGGGTAGCGCCGTGCTGATGCCCGCGCGCCGTCAGCGCCGTCAAGCCCTGTCTCGGTGGGGGACCAGGGTGAGCGGGCTCGTCTTCCTGTGCGTGCTCGCCCTTCTCCTCGCGCTGTCGGTCGCGGTCTTCCAGAAGCGGTTCACCCCGGCGGTGATGGTGCAGCTGCACACCGACCACGTCGGCAACCAGCTGCAGGAGGCGTCCGACGTCAAGGTGCGGGGGCTGGTCGTCGGCGAGGTGCGCAAGGTCGAGACGAGCGGGCACGGTGCCGTCGTCAGCCTGGCACTCGACCCGGACCAGGTCGGCGCGATCCCGCGCAACGTGAGTGCCCGGCTGCTCCCGAAGACGCTGTTCGGCGAGCGGTACGTCGACCTCGTCCTGCCGGCGAACCCGTCCCGGGCGGGCCTGCACGAGGGCGACACGATCAGCCAGGACCGGTCCTCGACCGCCATCGAGCTCGAGCAGGTGTTCGACGACCTGCTGCCGCTGCTGCGCACGGTGCGGCCCCAGGACCTGTCAGCCACGCTCAACGCGATGGCGACCGCGCTCGAGGGCCGCGGGGAGCAGCTGGGCCAGAACCTCCGCATGGTCGACGACTACCTGAAGCAGCTGCAGCCGCACCTGCCCACGCTGACCGACGACATCAGCCGCCTGGCCGACGTGGCGTCGACGTACGCTGACGCCGCACCCGACCTGGTCGGCACCCTGCGCAACCTCGCGGTGACCAGCCAGACGGTGGCGACGAAGCAGTCCACGGTTGCCGCGTTCCTGACCGGCACCACCGGCCTGGCCCGCACGGCCACCGGGGTCCTGACCGACGACGGCGACCGCATCATCCGGGTGGGAGCGGTGAGCCGGCCGACGCTCGAGGTGCTCGCGAAGTACGCGCCCGAGTACCCGTGCCTCGCTCAGGGGCTCGACCGCTACCGCTCACGCATCAACGACGCCTTCTCGGGAAACGCGCTGCACATCACGCTCGAGGTCGTGCCGCAGCGCTCCGCCTACGTTCCGGGCGAGGAGCCGAGCTGGCAGGACCACCGCGGGCCGAGCTGCTACGGCCTGCCCGCTCCGGGCTGGGACCAGAGCCACCCCTACCCGGGCAACCACTTCGCGGACGGCACCCACGGTGCACCGACGTCGCTGCCTCCCGGGTCCGTGCGGACGGCGGCGGCCGGGGACGGCGGCACCGGCGGTCCCTCGCCGCTCGCCGACCCCGCGTCCGGACAGGCGGGGACGGCGGCCGAGCAGGCCGTCACGGACGCGCTGCTGGCGCCCGTGCTGGGGCTCGAGCCAGACCAGGTGCCCGACATCAGCAACCTGCTCGTCGGTCCGCTCGCGCGGGGCACCCAGGTGACGCAGCGATGAGCGCGCGAGCCGGGGCGCCGGCGCACACGCGCACGTGGAGCAGCCTGGTCAAGCTGCTGCTGTTCGCGGTCGTGACGACGACGCTCTTCGGCGTGCTGGCCCTGACCATCCACCCGTTGCGCTTCGGCGACCACCGCACCGTGAAGGCCGTGTTCACCGACGCGTCAGGACTGGCCGACGGCGACGACGTGCGCGCCGCCGGCGTCAAGGTCGGCCGGGTGAGCGACATCGCGATCACCGGCCGCACCCACGCCCTCGTCACCATGGAGCTGACCGACGCCCCGCCACTGACCACCTCGACCGGTGCGGTCATCCGGTACCGCAACCTCATCGGGCAGCGGTACGTGGCCCTCACCCAGGGCACGCCGACCGACGACGGCACGGTCGCACCGGCGTCCGGCACGCCGCTGGCCGACGGTGCCACCATCCCGCTGGCGCGCACCCGGCCTGCTCTCGACCTGGACGTGCTTTTCGACGGGTTCAAGCCGCTCTTCGCCGCGCTCTCGCCCCAGGACGTCAACGAGCTGAGCGGCGAGATCATCCAGGTGCTGCAAGGCGAGGGCGGCACGATCGACAGTCTCCTGGCCCACACCGCGTCGCTCACCTCGTCCATCGCCGACCGCGACGCCGTCATCGGCCGCACCGTCGACAACCTCAACGCCGTGCTCGACACCGTGCAGTCCCGGGACCAGCAGCTGGGCGAGCTCATCGAGCAGCTGCACCGCTTCGTCGGTGGGCTGGCCGACGACCGCGCGGCCATCGGGGAGTCCCTGACGAACATCAACGCGCTGACGACCGACACGGCCCACCTCATCCAGGTCGCGAGGCCACCGCTGAAGGCCGACATCGCGAGCCTCGACGCGTTGGCCACGACCCTCAACGACCCCGACAACACCAAGGTCTTCGAGCACTTCATGGACACGTGGGCCAGCAAGGTCAACCAGATCAGCCGCACGGCCACGTACGGCTCCTGGTTCAACTTCTACCTGTGCCAGGTCGACGGCTCCGTCGTCCTGCCGAACGGCGTGCTGGGCCTGAGCAAGGACACCCGGGTGCCCGTCGACATCCCGACCAACGGCGCCCCACGCTGCGCGGGGGTGGGCTGAGTGGCGCTCTTCCGTGGCGGGCGCTCGTTCAGCGAGCGCAACCCGGTGCCGATCGGCGCGATCGGCCTGCTCGTCATCGGCGTGCTCCTGCTGGCGGCGTTCAACATCGAGAAGCTGCCGCTGCCTGGGCGCGGCCAGACGTACCATGCCGACTTCTCGGAGGCCGGTGGGCTCAAGGTCGGCGACGAGGTGCAGGTC
>DASSTJ010000029.1:0-19252 GCA_035707965.1 Actinomycetales bacterium | reverse complement strand
AGGACGCCGAGTGCCAGGGCGGTGCCGCCGGCGCGACGTGAGAGGGGGGACGAGGACATGCCAGCTCCTTCGCTTCGGCGCCCGGTCAGAGGCGCCTCGGTGGTGTCGGCCCAGGTGGTGCTCGACGTCCTGAGCGTGTCGTCGCGGCAGTGGCCGTCGCGTCCGTCGCGGTCGTGATCCGGCGTCTCCCCCAGGTGGACTCGAGCGTCCGGCCGTCATCACGGAGGGGGACGACCGTCATCAGCAAGGTGGACGTCAGCGGGGCCGTCGAGTCCTAGGGTGGCCGTCATGACGCGCTCGGTGCAGAGGGTGGCGATGCTGGTGCCGCCGCGACCGTCCGTCGTCGACCTCGGGATCGCCGGTCTGCTGCTGGTGCTCGCGATCGGCACGACACTGGGTGGGCACGTCGACGAAGGTCCGCTGTGGCTCACTCTGCCGGTGGCCGTCGTGATGACCGGCGCACTGGTCTGGCGCACACGAGCTCCGCTCACGACGCTCGTCACCGTGCTGGTCGCCGGCCAGCTCCAGTCGCTGGTCGGCGAGCAGCCGGGGTCGCTGTGGGCGCTCGCCGCCTATCTCCTGGCGACGTACTCGGTGGCGGCGGGGAGCACCGAGACGCGGGCCACGGTCGGTGGCGTCGCCATGGTCGGCGTCCAGTGGTGGCAGGAGTGGCAGCAGCACGGCAGCGACTACCTGTTCGTCGTGCTGGTGTTCGGCGGCGCCTGGGTGCTCGGCCGGCTGGTGCAGCAGTGGCAGGCCCGCGCTCGGCAGGCCGAGCTGAACCAGGAGGAGCGGGCCCGGCTCGCCGTGGCAGAGGAACGAGCCCGCATCGCTCGCGAGCTGCACGACATCGTCGCGCACGGCGTGAGCGTCATCGCTGTGCAGGCCGACGCCGCTGAGGCCGTGCTGTCCCGCGACCCCGAACGGGCCCGCGAGCCGATCGACGTCATCCGCCGCAGCTCGCGCGAGGTGCTCGACGAGATGCGGCGGCTCCTGCAGCTGCTGCGCATGGCCGACCCGCACGCGGAGGACGGAGCCGGCGACACCGCCGCTCCTCAGCCGGCGCTGGAGCAGCTGCCCGACCTGGTGGCCGCCGTGGCTGCGGCCGGGCTGCCGGTCACCCTGGACGACCACCGCCCTGGGGACGGCGGGTTGTCGGTGCCACCCAGCGTCGGCCTCTCCGCGTACCGGATCGTCCAGGAGGCGTTGACCAACGTGCTCAAGCACTCCGGCTCGGTGGCGACCACCGTGACGGTGCACCACCTCGACGACGCGCTGCACGTCGATGTCGTCAACGGTGCCGGGCTGACGTCCCCGGCCCGGGCCGCCGCCGGGTCGGGCCACGGGCTGCTCGGCATGCGCGAACGGATCGCGCTCGTCGGCGGCGAGCTGCGCGCCGGGCCGCGGCCGGGCGGCGGCTTCGAGGTGCACGCGGTCATGCCGATGCGCACCGGCGACGTGGTGACCAGTGACGACGATGACCACGTGACGACGGTGACGACGTGACGACGGTGATGCTGGTCGACGACCAGGAGCTCGTCCGTGCTGGCTTTCGCATGATCCTCGACCTCGAGCCGGACCTCGAGGTGGTCGGCGAGGCGGCGGACGGCGAGGAGTGCCTGCGGCGGGTCCGCGACCTCGCGCCGGACGTCGTCCTCATGGACATCCGCATGCCTCGCCTCGACGGCATCGAGACCACCCGCCGGCTGGCAGCGGCGAACGGTCCGAAGGTGCTGGTGCTGACGACGTTCGACCTCGACGAGTACGTGTACCGGGCGATGCGTGCGGGTGCGAGCGGCTTCCTGCTCAAGGACGTGCCGCGCGAGCAGCTCGTCGCCGGCGTCCGCGTCGTCGCGAGGGGGGAGCAGCTGCTGGCCCCCGCGATCACCCGCAGGCTGGTCGAACGCTTCGTCGGCCTGCCGGAGCCGGGTTCCGGGGTGCCGGAAGGGATGCGAGAGCTGAGCGCGCGTGAGCTGGAGGTGCTGAAGCTGGTCGCCGCCGGGCTCTCGAACGCCGAGATCGCCGCCCGGCTCGTCGTGGGCGAGGCGACCGTCAAGACGCACGTGGCCCGGGTCCTGGCCAAGTGCGGCGTCCGGGACCGGGTGCACGCCGTCGTCCTCGCGTACGAGACGGGCCTCGTGCAACCGGGGGCAGCGGTGGACCGGGGGTAGTCGGGGACGACTACTACGGTGCGTACTGTGTACGACGTCCAGTAGTAGATCTACGCCAGCGGCGCCGGCAGCGGCTCGGCGTGGACGACGACCAGACCGGTGACCGCGCGCGTGAGCACGACGTAGAGACGGCGCAGGCCGGTGCGCTCGTCCGGCTCGGCTGCGGCGATGGCGGCGGGCTCCATGACGACGACGCGGTCGAACTCCAGGCCCTTGGCGACGGTAGCCGGCACGAGGTGCAGCCGGTGGGCGGCGTCCTCGTGGTCCGAGCCGAGCGTCAGGTGCTCGAGGCCGGCGGCGGTGAGGGCGCGTGACACGGCGGGCACGTCGTCGTCCCGCACGACGAGGCCGACCGAACCCTCCAGAGCCAGCGCTTCGGCCGCGGCGGCGACGGTGGCGGGGCGGACGTCGGCGGGCCGGCCGACGTGCACCACGTCGAGGGTGCCCGGGTCCTCGCGCACGGACTCGGGTGCGGCCAGGCCGGACGACATGTGCGGCAGCAGGCGGGCAGCGAAGTCGATGACGGCGGACGGCACGCGGAAGCCGCGGGTCAGCTCCTCCACGTGCGCGCCGGCCTGGCCCAGGTGTCCGAGCGACTCGGCCCACGAGCGGGTCGCCCATGGCGTCGTGCCCTGCGCGATGTCGCCCAGGATCGTCATCGACCCGGTCGTGCAGCGGCGGCCGACGGCGCGCAGCTGCATCGGGGAGAGGTCCTGCGCCTCGTCGAGAACGACGTGACCGAGACTCGGGGTGCGCTCCAGCAGGTCCACGACCTCGTCGACCAGCACGGCGTCCGCTGCCGACCACCTGGCGCTGCCCACGCCGCGCGGCGGCGCCTCCCACAGCAGGGTCTTCTGCTCCTCGTGCGACAGCACGCCGTCGGCGCAGTCCGCGAGGAAGTCCTTGTCGGAGAACAGCTTCAGCACGACCTTGGCCGCGTCGAGCGCCGGCCACACCTGCTCGACGCAGGCGCGGACGGGCTTGGACCGCGCCACGGAGTCCTGCACACGGTCGTCGGGACTGTCGCCCGAGGCCTCCATCATCAGCAGCACCGCGTGTGCCAGGCGTTGCGGCAGCATCGCTCGCGCGGCTCCGTACCGGACGCCCCGCGTGCGCAGCTCGTCGACGATCTCGCGCACCTGGTGGGCGGGCACTCGCCAGCGGTGGGAGCCCCGGGGCACGACCAGCGCCGCGTTCGGCTCCTGCACGTGCGACCACACGGCTCGTCGCAGCACCTCCGCCATGCGGGCGTCGCCCTTGAGCGTCGCGACGTCGGGGCTGTCGGCGGAGCGAAGAGCCTTGGCGTTCAACGGTTTCCGAGACCACGACTGGGTGAGGTCCTCGACGGTGGTGTGGTTCACCTCGATCTCGCCGAGCGCCGGCAGGACCGCACCCACGTGCTCCAGGAACGCGCGGTTCGGGCCGACGACCAGCACGCCGCCTCGGGCGAGCCTCTCCCGGAACGCGTACAGCAGCCACGCGGCTCGGTGCAGGCCGACGGCCGTCTTCCCCGTCCCCGGCGCCCCTGCACGCAGACCGTCGTGGCAACGTCAGCGCGCACGATCTCGTCCTGCTCGGGCTGGATCGTCGCGACGATGTCACGCATCGGCCCGACGCGCGGCCGTTCGATCTCCTCCGCCAGGATCCGACTGCTCTTGGGGCCGACTCCGTCGTCCGGCTCCGGCTCGGCCAGGTGCTCGTCCTCGTAGGCAGTGATCTGGCCGGCCTGGATGCCGAAGCGTCGACGCAGGCGCACGTCCATCGGCTCCGCGCGGCTGGCTCGGTAGAAGGCCCGCGAGACGTCCGCGCGCCAGTCGATGACCACCGGCTCGCCCTCGGCGTCGGCCACGTGCCGACGTCCGATGTACCAGCGCTCGGCGGGGTCGCCCGTCAGGTCGATGCGTCCGAAGAACAGGCTGGACGTCGGGTCGTCGACGAGGGACTGCGCCCTGCGGTAGAGCGTGGCGGCAAGGTACTCGCTGGAGACGCGGTCGCCGCCGGTCACCTCGAGGGAGAGCGTACGTTCGCGCATGCGGTTGAGCTCGGTGCGCGCCTTCGCCAGGTAGGCCCGCTCGTGCGCCAGGGCGCTGCCTGGGATGTCGGGTGCTGCGGTCCCCGTGGTTCGTTCGGCGTCAGGCACGGCGTGCGACCTTACTCCGCTGCCCGGGGCGGTCAAAGGAGTTTTCCCCCGCAGGTCAGGCGTCGTGGGCCTCCAGTCCGGTGACGTCGAACGCCAACGGCACTGCCTCGTTGACGGCCCGGCAGGTCAGGCGCGCAGCCGGCCGAGGTGAGCGCACGACCGTCGCCGTCACGCGTCGCGGCAGACCGGCAGCACCGGCCAGCTCGACCTGCCAGTGGCCGTCGTCGTTGGTGACCGAGGTCGTGCGGAACGCTCGAGCGCCCGCCGGACCCCAGCGACGGTGTGCCTCGGCGAGCGCGGCCTGGGCAGGCGCCGGCTCCGTCGAGAAGCCGCGAAGGTGGTCGACGTCCACGTGGCCCGCGAGGTGAGCCTCGACGACCGCGACGGCGTCCACGGCGTCGAGCTGGCCGTAGTAGACGCCGTCCGGCAGCACGACGACGTTGGCGGCGAAGCGGTCGCCGCCGGTGTGCGAGCACTCCCACGTCTGCTCGGGCCAGCGGCTGGCGAGGGCCGCCGCCACGGGCCGGCCGCGCACGGCGCAGCAGACGTCGTGCCGTCCGTGCGCGCACACGAGCAGACGGTGCAGGGGCGCCGGGTCGGTGGGGCGATCATCCGACGTCGCGTGCGCGAGGGCATCGGCGGCCGCCAGCAGGCCGGCGTCCGGCCGGTCCGGTGACTCCCGCACGTCCGGCGCGTGGCCCCACGTGCCGGACGCGAGCTGCCCGGCGTCGTGGTCGAGGACCGTCCAGACCCGCTTCTCGTCGCGGGCCTGTCGGCCGGGACGTCGGACGAGCAGGATGCGGGTCACTCCCGGCACGACGGCGGAGACCAGGGCCTTCTGGGCCGGTGCGACGCCCACGCTGTCGAGCGCGGCCGTGGCCCACGGACCAGGGTGCTCGATCAGCAGCCAGCGACGGGCCGGTGACGCCGACCCCACCAGGGGGTCGGAGCGCTCACGGGCCGCGTCGGAGCAGCGCGGGACGGCGACGGTCACTCAGCGACGAGCACGCCGGCGAGCACCAGCCGTCGGACGAGGTCGGGGGCGAGGTCGGACAGCACGTCGGCCACCGTAGCCCGGGGCAGGTCGGTCCCGGCGAGCGGCTCCTCGCTCACCGCGTCCGGGTGGCCCTCGGCGGTGTCGTCGCCGCTGGCGCGTGCCGCCACGAGAAGTCGCTCGACGGCGGGGACGTCGGACTCCGCCAGGCCCAGCTCACCGGCCCGGCTGCGCAGCAGCCGGCGCCCGCTCGCGTCACCGGCCCGTTCCACCGACGCGTCGAGGTGGGGCCGCAGCCGCAGGGGCACACCCTGCTGCCCGACCTCCTGGGCCGTCCTCAGCTGCCTCAGCGGGCCGACCGGAGCGGCTCGGCTCGAGGCGCGTGACCGGACGGCGAGGCGGTCGGCCACGACGTCGGCTGACACGGTGCCGATGGCCTCGGCCACGCGTCGGCGCACGAGCTCGACCTCGTCGGCGACGTCAGCGGCGTCACCGACGTCGATCCCGAGCGGAAGCGAGGCCCTCGTGTCGGCGTCCTCGCGGAGGGCGATGAGCGCCGCCCGCACCAGCTCGTCCGCGAGGTGGTGCCGGGTCCACGTGTGGACGCCGAACGTGAGGTGGGTGCTCACGCCGCCGAGAGCGGTGGCGGCGTGGAGGTAGCCGCGGGGCAGGTAGAGGCAGTCGCCCGGTCGCAGCACCGTGTCGATCACCGGCTCCGTCCCAGCGGCCGCCTCCACCGTGGCACGGTGGTCCGTCCAGGGTTGGTCGCGCAGCGGTGCCCGGTGCACCGGTTCGTGCACGCGCCAGCGCTTCTCGCCCTCGACCTGCAGCACGAACACGTCGTGGACGTCGTAGTGGTCGTCGAACCCCCGCGATTGCGGCGGCGTCACGTACGCGTTGACCTGCACCGGGTGGCCGAGGTCGGCGGTGAGCGCCTGCGAGAAGTCGATCAGCGGTGGCCAGAGGCGGTGCAGTCCCTGCAGCACGATCGTGGCGCCGTCGGCGAAGAGCCGCAGGAGCTTGTCGTCGCTGACCTGGTCGCCGATGCTCGCGCCGATGCCGCCGCTCGCCGTGAACTCCCGCTCTGGCAGCGTCGTGCCGTTCTTGGCGACGCGAACGAACGGCGTGCGAAGCCCGCGTCGCGACACGAGCTCGTCGACGGCATCCGCGTCGAGCAGGTCGCGCGCTGACTGCTCAGCCGCCAGCTCCTCGCGACGGCTGAGCAGCGCAGCGCGGCCCCACACGCGCCGGGCGAAGTCGTCCGGGTCCACGGCGACGAGGCGCCGCAGGGCGGGGCTGGTGTCGAGCGTGTCGCGCTGCTCGACAGCCGTCACTCAGGACCCCGCGCCGCCATCGGCACCGCCGTCGGCACCGCCGTCGGCACCGCCGTCGGCACCGCCGTCGGCACCGCCGTCCGCTCCGCCGTCCGCTCCGCCGTCCGCACCGCCGTCGTGCTGCCCGGGAACGCCGCCGGCGCCCCCGTCCGCGGGACCCTCCGAGCTGCTGCCGCCGCCGACCCGGCCTCCGTTCGCACCCCCATCGGCTCCGCCGTCGTGCTGGCCCGGGACGCCGCTGGCGCCGCCGTCCGCCGGTCCTTCAGTGCTCGTGGTGTCGCTCATGGTGCCTCCCGGCGTGGTCGCGGACGTGTCCACTGCCATGCCTACTGCCCGGAAGGTCCTCCTGCCACTCGAAGGACGTCAGGGCACCAGGTCCGTCACGCCAGGGGACCGTCCTCGGAGCCGCTGCCCGCGCTCACGAGCACCCCGTCCTGGCCCGTGGCCGGCGTCGGCAGCGCGAGCGCCGTCATGACGTGGAGGAGCGCCTCGGACCGTGCGATGTCCGGGGTGAGGGCGTCGCCGTACACCTCCACGAGCCAGGCCTCGTCGGGCGTGGTGCCCGGGCCGCCGCTGCCGATCACCGACGAGAACCCGAGCTCGAGCAGCAGCCGCCGCTCGGCCTCGTCGCCGTGCTCAGCGTCGACGGCGAAGGACCGGCCGGTGGCGGCCAGGGCGGTGGCCGGGTAGTCGGCGAGCGAGAAGTCGCTGGGGTCGAGCAGGACGTCCTGCCAGGCGCCGTCGCGGTCCCCCTCGGCGCGCGGAGTGCCGCAGTGCTCGGCACGGACGACGCCGTCGGCGAGGTCGATCCGGCTGACCCACCACGCGGCTCCGAACGCCACCTCGCAGACCGCTGCGGCGACGAGCCCCAGCCGCACCTCGATCGGGTCGTCGCTCGTGCGCAGGTGCTCGGCGACGGCCGTGACCGTCGCCATCGCGGTGGAGTGGTCGTGGGCGGGCGACCAGGTCGTCGGTGGTGCGCTCGCCGTGGCGTTCCCCGCCGACGCGGCGGCGCGACGCTGCCTGCTGGCGAGCTTCTGCCGGTACTGCTCGGCGTCCGCCATGCGCAGCAGGGAGCGGACACGGGCGGACGGCGAGAGCTCCTCCCGCCTGATGTCGTCGCCCCGGGCGCTGCCGCAGGACAGGCCGTCCCCGAGCGGCAGCAGCGACGCCGACGTCACCAGCTCGTCGAGGGCCCGGACCACCTGCTCGCGGTCGGCGCGTGCCGAGGCGATGAGGAACTCGTCGCCGCCGATCCGGGCAGCGACGGCGTCAGGCAGCAGACCGGAGCAGCTGGCGATCACGTTGGCCGTCTCGCAGATGAGCTGGTCGCCGGACGCGTGCCCGAAGGTGTCGTTGACCTGCTTGAGGCCGTTGACGTCGCAGAGCACCACGGTCATGGTGCGTGCCAGGACGGGGTCGGAGGCCCAGCGCTCCATCACGTCGTCCACGGCCCGTCGGTTGGCCAGACCTGTCATCGGGTCGGTGAGTGCGAGCCGTTTCAGGTCGTCGTGGCGTTCGAGGCGGTCGACAGCAGCGCCTGTCAACGTGCCGATCACCTCTCCGGCGCAGACGTCGCCGGTGGTGAAGGGGCGGTCGTCGTGCCGGGTGGCGTAGACGACGCCCCACTGCAGCCCGGGGACGACGACCGGGATGCGCAGGCTCGCCCGCACTCCGATGCGCCGCATGTTCTCCCGGTCGCGCTCGTGCAGGTCGGGGTCGTCAGCTCGGCTCGCGAGGGTGCGGCCGGTGTCCGGGTCGGCGATCGCCAGAGGGTAGGTGGCCAGGAGGTACGACTCCGGCAATGGCTGGCCAGGGTCAGTCAGGGAGGCGCCGGACCGGTGCAGCACGAGGAGCCGCCCGTGGGCGTTGTCGACCCGCAGCACGCGGACCGCGTCCGCGTCCAGCAGGGCGAGCGACGCCTCGGCCACGGCTGCGACCACGTCGTCGAGACTGGTCGCGCTGCGGATGGTCAGGGCCAGCTCGCTGAGCGTGGTGACCGCGGGGTCGCCGGGACTGGCTGTCATCGCCTCTCCTCGACAGTTCTCCTGCCTGAACTTATCGGTGACAGACGACCGGTCCTGAGCTGTTCGGCACGGCGAGTCGGGACGGCGACCGACCGGTTCGGGTGACCTGGTGGCGATGCGTCCGGTTCAGTCGGGGCGCCGGACGACGAACGTGAAGAAGCGTCGTGGCCACCGCCCGCCACGGTCCCGGCTCAGCACGTCGTAGCCGTCACGCTCGGCCCAGAGGGGGATCTCCATCGGGGCGAAGTGGTCGCGGCTCCAGATCTCCAGGGTGCTGCCGGGCGGCATGGTGCTCATCCGCTCAGCGGCTCGGATGAGGCCGACAGCGCACGGCGTGCTGCGGTTGTCGAGCAGCTCGTCGGCGGACGTCGTCACGGCGGGCCTTGTCGTCACGGCTGGTCGAGGTGGTCGGGGCCGCCGACGGGCTTCAGGTCGTCGACGTTGCAGACGCCCTGCACGGGAGAGCACTGGCGGAAGAGCGGGCACGCGATGAACACCACGACGAGCGCGATGATGAGCAGCACCTTCACCGGGATCAGCGCTCCGGGGAAGTGCACCCACCAGCTCATCGGCAGAGCGCGGTAGGCGTCGGCCATGACGAGGCCGGTGACGATGATCGTCGGCAGCGCGAAGCGGACGACCCACCGGAACCGGTCGAGCTGCCGGGCTCCGGCCAGGACGGCGTCCACCGTCGGGTGCTGCCGGCCCGCTGGCATGGCGACCGCGATGTTCCAGAGCGCTCCGCCGAGCCACAGCGTGAACGCCGTGAGGTGCAGCAGCCGAACCCCGCCGCGCCAGCCGGCCCCGGCGTCGCCGTAGGCCCAGCCGACGAGCAGCAGCGCGGTGACCATGAGAGCGGGGGCGGCGGCCGCGGTGCGACGCACGCCGATGGCAAGGAGCGCGGCGAGGACGACGGCGCCGGCCGACAGCGCCCAGCGCAGGCCGGGCTCGACGGCGAGGTAGCCGGACACCAGGGCGCCTGCGGCGCCGACCGCCACCATGGGGGCGAGGACGCGACCCACGCGGTCCGCACGGCCGAGCGCCGTGTCGTTGAGCGCGTCGACGGTTCCGCGGTCGAGATCCCGCTCGACGTCGCGCAGGTACACCAGTCGCCAGACGAGCAGTCCTCCCGTCATCGCGGTGGTCCAGAGCGCGAACCATCGCACCGGCAGCTGGAGCGCGGACAGCCCCATGCCGCGACCGGTGAACACGGCGCCGGCCAGGGAGGCCAGCGTGATGAGCGTGAAGGCGACCCGCGGCAGGAACGGGGTCTCCTCCTTCACGACGACCTGCAGCGTCTGCACCCGCTGCGCCTCAGCCGGTGTCAGGTCCTTGCCCGGGCTGGCGAGGATCGGGATGCGCGCGCGTTCGTCGTGCAGGGTCATGGCTGCTCCAGGGTCTCGCCGCTTTTACGCAATGCTCACTGGAGAAAATAGCGCTCGCGTCGCGATCAGCCAAGCGTCGGGTGCGTCACGCGGGTGGGCGCACCAGGTCGTCCTCGACGTACCGGTGCTGCCCGACCACCCACCCGGCGGCCGCCATCACGCCGAGGTCGGCGAACAGCAGGACGAACGGCCACGTCCACCCCCCGGTGACCCCGTGCAGCACCCCCACCAGCAGCGGCCCGGCGCCTGCGATCACGTATCCGATGCTCTGCGCGAACGCCGACAGCGATCCCGTGGTGGCGACCGACCGCGTCCGCATGCCGATCATGGTGAGCGCGAGAGGGAAGGCGCCGGCCCCGATGCCAGCCAGCACGACCCAGATCCAGGCCCCCGCGGCCGGCGCGACCAGCATGCCGACGTACGCGACGACCGTGCAGCCGACCAGGACCATGATCAGGGCCCGGTGGTCCGCGACCCGCGCGGCGACGGACGGGATCACCATCGAGATCGGGATGGACAGCGCTGCCAGTACGGCGACGAGCACACCGCCGCGCGTCGGGGACACGCCGGCTCGCTCGGTGAAGAACAGGGCGAACCAGCCGAACTGCACGTACGCCTGCATCGACTGGGCACCGAAGAAGACGGTGAGCGCCCAAGCGGTGCGGCTGTGGCGCATGGGCCGATGGGTCGACGGGCTCGACCCGCCCTGCTGCGACGCCACCCGGCCGGGTAGCACCAGCGTCGCGACGAGGCCCACGACCGCCAACGCCGCCCAGGCCCCGAGGCCGAACCGCCAGCTCGGAGGATCCTGCAGGTGGGCCAGGGGCACCGTGACGCCGGCGGCGACCGTCGTGCCGGTGGCCATCGCCGTCGTGTAGCCGGCCGTCGCGGCACCGATGCGTTGGGGGAAGAAGCGCTTCACGAAGACCGGCAGGAGCACGTTCCCCATGGCACCGCCCGCCAGCGCCAGCACGCTGAGCCCGAGGAACGGCCACGGCGAGTGGACGAGAGCACGGAGCGCGAGGCCCACGATCATCAGGGCGAGCGCACCGACCAGCGTGTGCTTCTCGCCGAACCGGCGGGCGATGCGGGGCGTCAGCGAGCCGAGCGCCGCGAAGCTGATGACCGGCAGCGTCGTCAGCACCCCGGCGAGGGTGCTCGACAGGCCGATGTCGCGCTCGAGGTCGTCGAGCACCGGACCCACGCTGGTGACGGCGGTGCGCAGGTTGAGCGCCGCCAGCAGCATGGCGCCGAGGAGGACCGCGGGAGGGACGCCGTGACGGTGGGCGGTGCTGGGTCCTGGCGTGGGACCGGTGCTGTCCGGTGCGAGGCTGGAAACGGCGGTCCTCCGGGGTGCGAGCCGACCGCACGAGGATGTCACGCCACCGACGACGACGGCCCCGGTGTCCGCCGCCTCGGCCGGGGCGGGCCTGCCGTCAGCGGGCCTCGCGGCTCGCCCTGTCGTTCGCCTTCTGGATCGCGTCGACGAGCTCGTCCTTGTCCATCGTGGAGCGCCCGCTGATGTCGAGCCGCTTCGCGATGTCGTAGAGGTGGGCCTTGCTGGCGTTCGCGTCGACGCCACCCTTCGTCTCGCCCTTGCTGCCGCGCCCGCCCTCGGCCTTCTCGTCGGACGGCCCCTTGGACTCCTTGGCCTCCCAGTGGTCGCCGACCTTCTCGTAGCTGTGCTTCAGCGCCGAGTAGGCGACGCGGTGCGCGCGCTCGCCCTCGCCGTACTCCTCGGCGGCGCTGTCGTGCGCCTTCGCGAACGTGCGCTGCGCCTTGGCAGGGGACCGCTTCAGGGTGCTCGGCAGCTCGTCCTTCTTGGCCTTGCCGGACTTCGTCGTCTTGGGCATGCGGGGACCTCCGCTCGTCGTCACCCGGGTCTTCTCGGTCTCGACCCGGGACCGCGTGAGAGCCTCCACTCTGCCTGCGGACGTCAGCGGCCGCATGCCGAGGCGGCCACGAGATTTCCGGATTTCCGTCGACAAAGGGTGTTTCACGGGGCGCGATGGGGTCTAGGGTGCGGTCCTCTGCCGGGTCCGGCCTCGCGCCGGCGCCCGAGCCACTCCACGACAAGCACCGGGAGCGCCATGCCTGCCCTGCGCACCACGATCGGGACGGCGGTGGCCGGCTGCGCCGTCGTCGTCGCCGGCCTGACGGCCGCACCGACCGCCCAGGCGGTCGACACGTCCTCGAGCGTGATCATCAACGAGGTGTACGGGGGCGGCGGCAACTCCGGCGCTCCGTACACGAACGACTTCATCGAGCTCGTCAACACCGGCAGCTCGCCGGTGGACCTGTCCGACTGGTCGGTGCAGTACGCGTCGGCCAGCGGCACCAGCTGGCAGGTGACGAAGCTGAGCGGTTCGGTCGCGGCTGGCGCCCGCTACCTCGTCGGTGAGGCGAAGGGCTCCGGGACCACCATGGACCCGCTGCCGACGCCGGACGTCTCCGGTTCGATCGCGATGTCGGGGTCGAGCGGCAAGGTCGCCCTGGTCAACCACGTCACCGCGCTGAGTGGGTGCGCTGACGCGTGCTCGGACGCGGCCGGCGTGGTCGACTTCGTCGGCTACGGCGGTGCGAACGACGCCGCCGGTGACCCGACGCCGGCGCTCAGCAACACGACGTCCGCACAGCGCAAGAACAACCCCGTCGTCAACACCGGCGACAACAGCTCCGACTTCACCGTCCTCGCGCCCACGCCCGGCGCCGTCAACACCACCGCTCCCGGTGGCCCGGACTGCTCGGCGACGCCGTTGCCAGACGCCTGCGTCCCGGGCAGCACGACGATCCAGGACGTGCAGGGCGACGGCTTCGTCTCGCCGCTGGACGGCCAGACCGTCGAGAAGGTGCCGGGAGTCGTGACGGCCCTGCGCAGCAGTGGCAGTCGTGGCTTCTGGGTGCAGGAGGTCAGCCCCGACACCAGCCGTCCGAGCGCGTCGTCCGGCGTGTTCGTCTACAGCTCGTCGGCGACCGTGCGCGTCGGCGACTCGGTGCTGGTCAGCGGGAAGGTCACGGACTACTACGCCGGAGGCAACGGCCGCACCGACCCGAGCGTCTCGAGCCTGTCGGTCACGGAGATCACTCCGACGACCATCACGGTGGTCAGCGCGGACAACCCGCTGCCGGCCACGCTGGCGCTGACGCCGACCACGGTGCCCGACACCTACGCGCCGACCGTCGCCAGCGGCAACGTGGAGGACATCGCCGCCGTCGACCCGACCAGCTCCGCGCTCGAGTTCTGGGAGGCGCACGAGGGCATGCTCGTCTCCGTGGACGACGCCCGTGTCGTGGGCCCGGGCAAGCCGCAGTACGGCGAGATCTACGTGACGACCAAGCCCGACCAGCAGCCGACCTACCGCGGTGGGACGTACCTCGACAGCTACGACATGCCGTCGGGCCGCCTGCTGGTCTCGCCGACCAACGGCATCGTGCCGGCGGCCAACGTCGGTGACGTGCTCATGGGCACCACCAGCGGTCCGGTCGACTGGTCGACCTACGGTGGCTACGACATCGCCGCCACGACGCTCGGCCAGTGGCAGGCCGGCGGCCTCACGCCCAACGCGGCCGCGCCGCAGGCGCCCGACCAGCTGGCGATCGCCACCTACAACGTCGAGAACCTCGCCCCCGGCGACCCGGACTCGAAGTACCAGCGGCTCGCAGCCGGTGTGGTGACGAACCTGGCCTCCCCCGACGTCGTGACCCTGGAGGAGATCCAGGACAACAGCGGGGCGACCGACGACGGCACGGTGGCCGCCGACCAGACGCTCACCAAGCTGACCGCCGCGATCACGGCAGCCGGCGGCCCGTCCTACCAGTGGGCCGAGATCGACCCGGTGAACGACGAGGACGGCGGGCAGCCCGGCGGCAACATCCGGGTGGCGTTCCTCTACAACCCGGACCGCGTCACGTTCGTCCAGCGCCCCGGTGGCGACTCGACGACCGCGGTCGGGGTCACCGAGGACAGCGACGGCACCGCGTCCCTGACGGCGTCGCCCGGCCGCATCGACCCGACGAACCCGGCCTGGGAGGACAGCCGCAAGCCGCTCGCAGGCGAGTTCGTCTTCGCCGGCACGAAGGTGTTCGTCGTCGCCAACCACTTCAACTCCAAGGGTGGCGACCAGAGCGCCGACGGCCGCTACCAGCCGCCGACGCGCAGCTCGGAGGTGCAGCGGGTGCAGCAGGCGACGGTGGTCAACACCTTCGTCAAGCAGCTGCTGGCGGTCGACCCGGACGCCAACGTGGTGCTGGCCGGGGACTTCAACGACTACCAGTTCTCGCCGGCGATGAAGACCCTCACCGACGACGGGGCCACGTTGACCGACCTCATCACCACGCTGCCGGCCGACCAGCAGTACACCTACAACTTCAACGGCATCTCCCAGGTGCTCGACCACATCTTCGTCTCGAAGGTGCTGTCGGCTCCCGGAGCCGTGGAGTACGAGGTGATCCACCTCAACTCGGAGTTCTCCGACCAGGTGTCGGACCACGACCCGCAGGTCGTGCGCATCCGTCCGGTCGCGCACGCGACCCCGAGCCCGACGGGCACGGTGCAGGCCGCTCCCTGGAAGGTGAAGCCCGGTGGCCACCTGCAGGTGATCGTCCGAGGGTTCGACGCCGACGCCGAGCTGAACGTCTTCCTCGACGGCACGACGGCTCTCGGGTCGTTGACCACCAACAAGCACGGCATGGCGGTCGGCAAGGTCGACATCCCGCGCTCGACGTCGAGCGGCGAGCACAGCATCGTCGTCCGCACTGCCGACGGAAGCTACGCGGAGACGACGATCATGGTGCGCTGAGCCGGACCGCCGGCCCGCACCCTGGCTCTGGACGAGGGCTGCCGCACCGCGGTGCGGGAGCCCTCGTCGTCCGTGCCCCGCCCAGGCGGGGAGGACGCCGTGGGGTCGACCGTCGCGCTCAGCTCGCCGCTGGCACGGTGATCGTCATGACGCTGTGGTTCTTGCCGAGCGGGCGCACGTAGGTGAAGCCGACCGACTCGAAGAGGCTGCGCGTGACGTTGTACAGGAACGACGCAGTGATCTTCGCTCCGCCGGTGTCCTGCGGGAAGGACTCGACGAGGCCGCCTCCGTCGTGAGCGATGAGATCGAGGGCGCCGCGCAGCGCGGCCTCGGCCACGCCCTGGCGCCGGTAGTCGCGGTCGACGAAGAAGCACGTGAGCCGGTAGTCCGGCTGGTGCTCGGCGAGGTTCTCGTACTCCTTGCGGTGCTTGATGTTCGGCAGCTCCTCGGGCTGGCCGTACTGGCACCACCCCACGGCGCGGTCACCGTCGAAGACGAGCGCGGCATGCGCGCGGCCCTGCGCCACCAGCTTCTCCTTGAGCGACCGGTTGCCCTCGACGGTGTGCGTCTTCTCGGACGGGAAGGTGTGGAACCACGTGCACCAGCAGCCGCCCCACACCCCGTTGTGACGTTCCGCGAGGTCGGCGAACGCATCCCAGGTGCTGGCGTCCAGCGGTCGGATCGTCAGCTGTTCGGGTACCAGCGTCGTCTTCGGCATGCGCCGACGGTAGAACGGGTTGCGGACGATGCGCTTCCGGGTCGGCGAGGTTGCGCCGAAGTCGTGGGCGCCACCCTCGGGGCGCTGCGGCGTGCAGGACGGCGCATGACGAGAACGCGTCCGATGCGGTGGGCCTAACGTCCCTTGGGGGCTCCGGCCCGGCCACGTAGCGTCGAGCTCGCCCGGTTCCCCACCGAAGGAGTCCTGCCGTGCGAAGGATGATCGTCGCGGCCGCCATGACCGCGTTGCTGCTCGGCGGCTGCGCCGCCTCGACGGCCGGTTCGTCCGAGTCCGTGGCGGCAGGAGGGTCGTCGTCCACCAGCGCCTCGGCTCTGCTGGCGCGACACGGACTGGCCGGTGACGCCGTGACGGTGGTGGACCGGTTGGAGAAGCTGGGAGGCAGCGAGCGGCCTCGGGACCTCATGGCGTCGGTGCGGCCCACCGAGCTGGAGCTGTCGGACGAGGACGGGACCGCGGCGCTGCCGATCCCGGCCGACCGGTTCTACCTCTCGGTGGCGCCCTACGCGAAGAGCACGCACGAGTGCTACTTCCACAGCCTGACGACGTGTCAGGGCGAGCTGTCGAAGCGACCGGTGCACCTGAAGATCACGGGCGCGGACGGTGCCGTGATCGTCGACGAGGACACGACGACGAACGCGAACGGCTTCGTCGGCACGTGGGTGCCGCGGGGGTCGTCTGGCACCGTCGAGGTGACGACGTCCGAGGGGCACGGCTCTCGACCGTTCTCCACCGGAGACGACGACCCGACGTGCATGACGACGCTGAAGCTGAGCTGACCGCCCGGGCTTCGGGCCGCTGGACCCCGCCACACGGGTAGGGCTGGGGCGCCGTCAGCCGGGTGACAGCAGAGCACCCAGGGCGGCGACCGCGTCGGGCTGGAGCCAGTAGTACACGTAGGTGCCGCGCCGCTCGCAGTCGATGAGCCCGGCGGTCCGCAAGGTCTTCAGGTGATGCGAGATGGTGCCGGAGGACAGGTCGAACGCAGGCGTGATCTCGCAGACGCACAGCTCCGCCTTGGCGGCGATCATGGACGCCATCTGGAGCCGAACGGGGTCGCCGAGCGCCTTGAACATCGGTGCGAGGCGCTCGGCGTCGCTGGCGGTGACGGGCGAGGTCGCCAGCCCGCAACAGCCGCCTTCGCGGACCTTTGACCCTGACTCGAGAACGGCCACGGACCTATCTTGACAGATATCAAACCAGTCCGCCATGCTGACGCTGATTCGATATCCATCAAAGCAAGGAGCGAGCCATGGGAACTCAGCAGCTGAGCGACGACCAGGTCCGTGAGGCGGTTCGTGAGCGGTACGCCGCTTCGGCGACCAGCGTGCTGACCGGCGTCCGGGCCGAGGAGGGGTGCTGCGGTGGAGGTGGCTGCTGTGGTACGACGGCGCAGGCGGTCGACCCGGTCAGCAGCGACCTCTATGACCCGAGCGAGTCGCCGTCCGAGACCGCCCTGGCGGCGTCGCTGGGCTGCGGCAACCCGACCGCGCTGGCGGAGCTGCGCCCCGGCCAGGACGTGCTCGACCTTGGCTCTGGCGGCGGCCTGGACGTCCTGCTGTCCGCCCGGCGCGTGGCACCTGGCGGCATGGCCTACGGCCTCGACATGACCGACGAGATGCTCGAGCTGGCACGTCGCAACCAGGCGGAGGCGGGCATCGAGAACGCCCGGTTCGTCAAGGGGACCATCGAGGCCGTGCCTCTGGCCGACGCGGCGGTCGATGTGGTGATCTCGAACTGCGTCATCAACCTGTCGCCCGACAAGGACGCGGTGCTGCGCGAGGCCTTCCGGGTGCTGCGACCGCAGGGTCGGTTCGCGGTCTCGGACATCGTGCTGCTGCGGGAGATCCAGGATGAGCTGCGCGGTGTGGTCGGTCTGTGGACGGGGTGCGTGTCGGGTGCTCTGCGATACGACGAGTATGTCGAGAAGCTCGTTGCCGCAGGCTTCGGGGAAGCCAGCGTGGAGGTGACCCGCCGCTACACGCGCGACGACCTCGAGGCGATGGCGGAGGTCACGGACGTCACGGAGCTGCCCGAGGGCATGACGATCACGGACCTCGTCGACGCACTCGACGGTGCGTTCGCCAGCGCCTTCGTGCGCGCCACCAAGCCGTGACGTCGGTGCCCATGTCCCCACCGGACGCGACGGTGCGACCGCGGTCCGGGGTCGCCGGTCAGCTGTCGGTGCTGAACCGGCTCCTTCCCGTGTGGATCCTGGCCGCGATGGCTGCTGGCCTCGCCCTGGGACGCCTGTTCCCTGGGCTCGCCGGCGTGCTGTCAGCCGTGCAGGTCGATGGTGTCTCGTTGCCCATCGCGGTGGGGCTGCTCGTGATGATGTACCCGGTGCTCGCGAAGGTCCGGTACGACCGCTTGAACACGGTCACAGGGGACCGTCGCATGCTGGTCTCGAGCCTTGTCCTCAACTGGCTGGTAGGCCCGGCCGTGATGTTCGCCCTGGCCTGGCTGCTGCTGCCGGACCTGCCGGAGTACCGCACGGGTCTCATCATCGTCGGCCTCGCCAGGTGCATCGCCATGGTGATCATCTGGAACGACCTGGCATGTGGAGACCGTGAGGCCGCAGCGGTGCTGGTGGCGCTGAACTCGCTGTTCCAGGTCGTGGCGTTCGCAGCGCTGGGCTGGTTCTACCTCTCGACGCTGCCGGGGTGGCTCGGTCTGGACGAGACGTCGCTCGACGTGTCGCCCTGGCAGATCGCGACGAGCGTCCTCGTGTTCCTGGGAATCCCCCTTCTCGCGGGCTACCTGACCCGTCGTGTCGGCGAACGTCGGTTCGGCCGTGACCGCTACGAGCGGGCGTTCCTGCCACGGGTCGGGCCGTGGGCGCTGTACGGGCTGCTGTTCACGATCGTCATTCTGTTCGCGCTGCAAGGCGACCAGATCACCAGCCGTCCGACGGACGTCGCGCGGATCGCCGTTCCTCTGCTCGCCTACTTCGCGCTCATGTGGGGTAGCGGGTACGTGCTCGGCAAGGCTCTGGGGTTGAGCTACGAGCGCACCACCACGTTGGCGTTCACCGCGGCTGGCAACAACTTCGAGCTGGCCATCGCGGTGGCCATCGCCACCTTCGGTGTCACGTCAGGGCAGGCGCTGGCCGGCGTCGTGGGACCGCTGATCGAGGTTCCTGTGCTCGTCGGTCTGGTCTACGTCAGCCTCGCCCTACGCCGCCGCTTCCCGCACCAGAGGCGTGAGTCTCGTCGGGCTGCACCCGTGCTGTGATCGGCTCTAGTCGAGAGTGAGCTGCTCTCGGTGGTAGTCGTAGTGCTCGGTGCCGTAGTGGTACACCTGCGCGACTGTCATCGTCGGCCGGAAGAAGGGGTCCCATCGGACGGGGAAGTGCATGGCCCGGGTCAGCGTCTCCGCCGACTCGGCGTCGAGGCATCTGTGCAGCCGGTCGATGCTGCGATCGAGCTGCCGTGACAGCCGCGGTCCGTGGATCACGAGCGCGCCGCCGACCGGTCCCAGGTAGTTGACGACGTGGAAGGGTCGGCAGGCGGCGTCCAGCGTCGCGGCGAAGGCGCGGCTCACGGGATCCGGCAACCGGCTGACGAAGCGGACCAGTGGGAGCAGCCGGCGCACGATGAGGTAGCCGAACGCCATGTGCCACAGCATCTGTCCGTTGGTCCATCGCGTCCCCCTCGTCCGTCGGCG
>DASSTJ010000028.1:0-3167 GCA_035707965.1 Actinomycetales bacterium | reverse complement strand
GGGCAGATAGCCCGCCTCGTCCGGCTTCGCATCCTTGTGCAGCGCCTCGAAACGGCGCTGGGCGACGTTGCGCGCCGCGGTGGCCCAGCAGACGTTGCGCTGCGGGTACCACGCCGTGTCACGCACCGAGCACACCGACCGCGGCTGCCCGCACTCCGGGCACCGCTCCAGTTCATCGGCCCACAGCGCCCACAGCGCCTCGCGGTCCGAGTCGTCGAACCGCGGCTCCGACGTCACGGTCGTGACACTCACGGTGCCGTCCGGATGCGTTGTGGTGTGAGTCTGGGTCGGCGCCCACCCGAGGAACTCACGCAAGGAAACCCCGAGCGTGCGAGCGAGCTCTACGTCTCGTCGCTGCTCGGGGTCAGATCGGAGACGTTCAACGGTTTTGGGTCCACCACCCCGGATGACTGGTTCAACACCCACGCCGCGGTGTAGAGGCGCGAGAAGTCGGCGTCGGACAGCGCGTCCAGGAACTCGTCCCGCTCGACGGCCGTGTCGAACCCCGGCTCGAGCATGGACGCCGCGACTAGCACGGGCGCGAAGCCCGGCTCGTCGAGCTGGTCCTCCTCGACCTCGACGAAGCGCGACGTCTCCACGACGGCACCATCAGGTGCCTCACGCTTCTCGGTGACCGGCCGCTTCACCTTCACCGGGCGAGTGTGCTCGGCGACCATCGCCCGCCACTTCGTGCGGCCCAGCGCCCGCAGCAGCACCGTCACCGCACGCTCCTGCGCTTCGTCGATGAAGGCGTTGTACGCCTCCACGGCGTCCGCGGCGGCCGTGTCGGCGATCCGCTTCGGGCCGGGTGCAGCCTCGCGCTGGACCTCGGCGAGCAGCTCCTCGAAGCGCTGGCGGTCCTCGCCCTGGAACAGCAGCACCTTCGTCGTGCGGGGCCGCACCTCGACCCGGTGACCCGCGGCCGGGCCGCTCACCGCGCACCCCGGTCGATCACGGCACCCGGCTGTGCGTCGACGCTGCCCACCGACAGCCACGCCCCGGCAGCATAGGAGGCGACCGGGGAGCCGCGACCACCGGACAGGTGCAGGTTGCCGCGCTCGTCGATGTGCCAGGTGTTCGCGTCCGCGAAGCACTGGCGCTCGTTGTCGCGGTCGATGACGTTGAGGGACATGGGTGTCCTCCGGTAGGTGGATGGATGGCTGGGTGAGTGAGTGCCCGACAGGGCTTCCAACAGGTGGTTGGTTCTGACCCGGCGGCGCAGGCTGTCGGACCCGGCGCCGCCGGGCGCTCAACGCGACGGCGATTCGAGCAGAGGGGGATCAGGGGCCGGCGACGACGGCCTTGAGGATCGACGGCCTGCCGGTGATCGCGTACGCCTGCTTGATTGCGACCTCTGCGGCCTCGCCGTCACCCTCCGTGGTGTCGAGGACGACGCCCCACTCCACCGGGAACGCCGATACGAAGTCGCCGGTCGCGACGTCGTCGTCAACCTGGATCCCGAACCGGCGCACCAGGAACCCCGTGGTGCCCTCCGGCAACGTCTCCAGCGCCTTCTTCCCGTCGCTGCCCGTGGCGCCCTGCGGGTCCACGGCGTACAGGGCGTCCCCACCTGTCCACGACGCCGACCCCAGCGACTCGAACTGCTCGGTGTCGCAGATCCGCTGCGGGGCCTGCACCCGGTTCTGCGAGACGTCCGGCCGGCCGGAGTCGGTGTAGAAGTAGCAGGACATGTCCAGGCCGCCCCCGGCGTTGATCTCGGTGACCTTCGGGGCGTCGGGGTCGGCGATCGCGGGCACGAATAGCCACTTCTCGCGGCCGTACGCCTTCGCAGCGGCCGGGCGAATCGGTGCGGTCATTCGCTCTTCTCCTTCTCAGATCCGGCCTGCTTGGCCTTCGGTGCGGACTTGCGGCCCGCGACGCCCGACAGGGGCATGTGGTACTTCGGTGGCAACGGCGTGCCGTCACGCTTCGTGGCCGGCTTGTCCAGCCGCTCGTAGGCCGTCTCGTCGAACGCCGACGCGACGATCGACAGCTCGTGCCTGGTGTCGCGCTGCTTGACGCGGATGTAGTCCGGCATCGGGAACCCTCCTCGAAAAGGCCTAGGTGGTGGTCGTGTAGGAGTCGAGGCCGGAGAACCAGCCGTCGTCTGGGCCGATGTCCTCGGCCGTCTCGAACTGCCACGGCGTGGAGTCGACGCCGTCGAGCTCGACGAACTCCAGAGCGGCACGGACCCGCTCGCGCATCAGCCGGGCGTTCGTCATCGAGGACTGCGAGACGTAGCGGAACGTCGCCCGCCACGCGACGGTGCCGATCCATGCGCCACCGACCCGCTGCTGACCGCCGAACCTGCGGGTGACGCCGACCTCGACGTACTCGCTCGGACGCACCGACGGCAGCTTGTCGACCGAGTACGCCGTCCGCGATGTCGCCAGCGTCGCCAGGGAGGCGTTCACGGCCGCAAGCACCGCCACCGCGACGTCGGACTCGGTGGCCAGCGTCGTCACCAGAACAGCCCGTCGATGCGCTCGCCGACCTCGCGGGCGAACGAGCCACCGATGACGTCGGCCGAGCGATTCAGGTCCAGGTGCGGCTTCTGGTTCCGCGATCCCCACTCGAACGACATGCCACCCTGCGGCATCTCGGCGTCGGGGCCGTACTCGCCGGCGATCAGGCCGAACCCCGCGAACGTCAGCTCCGCGGAGAACGAGCGCGGGTAGAGCTTGCCGTGCCGGCCCGACGACGCGCGCGCGAAGTCCTTGGCGAGCATGTTGCCGACCTTCAGCGCCTCGCGGGTCGTGGAGAGCATCACCCGCTCCGCCTTGGTGGCGATCTTCTCCATGTCGGCCGCCAACTCGTCGAGGTGGGAGGAGACCTTGATGCTGGTCACGAGGGCACCTCCACCACGTCGAGGCGCCGTGCGGTCGCGTACGACTTCGCGGGACAGCCGACGACCATGTAGCGGCGCCCCAGCAGGCCGGCGTCGTCCAGCGACCCGACGGCGGTGACGACGAACTCCCACGCGCCGCCCGGATAGCCGCGCTGCTCGGATGCCACGACCTCGGTGCCGTTGCCGAACGCGGCCAGGGGAATGTGCAGCCCGGCGTCGAGGACGGGCCGGTCGATCTCGCCGACGCGCACCGTCCGGGTCGCGGTGTCCTTCCCGGACGTGCCCTGCACCTTCCCGGACGTGCTGCCATGCGGCGAAT
>DASSTJ010000027.1:0-26779 GCA_035707965.1 Actinomycetales bacterium | reverse complement strand
AGGGCTTCTGGCTCGGGGGCGATGCGCGACGGGCGGGCCGACAGGCGCTCCAGGTCGCCGAGCGGCACCGCGTCGGTGACCGGTGACTCCTGCAACCCGGCGTCCAGGGCGACGTAGACGGGCCCGGCCGGCTCGCTGACCGCGACGCGGTGCGCCCGCGCCATCACGGTGGGCACGGACGCGATGCTGCGCGGCTCGTGGTCCCACTTCGTGTACGCGCGCACGGCCTCGCCCTGCACGTTCGCCGAGTGGATCCAGTCGATGTTCGGCCGTCTCCGGTCGTGCACGGCCGGACCTGACCCGCCGAGCACCATCACCGGCACGCGGTCGATGTACGCGTAGTAGACGCCCATGGCGCCGTGCAGGAGGCCCACCAGGTCGTGGAGGATCACCGCCATCGGCTCGCCGGACGCCTTCGCGTAGCCGTGGGCGAGCGCCACCGCCAGCTTCTCGTGCGGGCACTCGATCATCTCGACCGTGTTGCCGCCGTAGTTCACCAGCGAGTCGTGCAGCCCCCGGAAGGACGACCCCGGGTTGAGGGCCACGTAGCGGTAGCCGAGGCCCCGGACGACGTCCGCCATGACGTCGGATCCCCACTGCGGCGCCGAGTACGGCGCGTGGTTCGTCTCCCCGCCGTCGCCCGGTGCGGTCACCGAGCGACCTCCACGGCGGCCAGCAGGTCGTCGGCCGAGAGCTCGCCCGGGTCGAGCGTCACCTCGTGCCGCAGCGTCAGGGCCGACAGCACCAGCTTGCGGACCTTGCGGCCGTCCCAGCCCTCGCAGCGGCCCGCCAGCTTGGCGTGCAGCCCCTCGTCCTTGGCGAGCGGCCGGATGCCCGGCCAGATGGCGGCCAGCTCCTGGAGGGAGTGGCGCAGGATCCGCGCGATCACGTCGTTGTCCGGGAGGTCCAGGTCGAGCACGAGGTCGGCGCGGGACAGGAACGCCTCGTCGACGGCGTCCACGAAGTTCGTGGTCGACACGAAGAGCACGCGGGCGTCCTGCGCGGCGACGGCGTCCATGCCGGCCAGGAGCGCGTCCGTCGCGCGGTGCACGTCGACCGGGTTGGTGCTGAAGGACGCGCTGGACCGGCGGACGGCGAAGCTCTCGACCTCGTCGATGAGGACGACCGTGTGGGGCCGCCTCGCCGCCAGCTCCGGGATCGTGTCGGTCATGAGCCTGGTGACGTTGCGCTGGCTCTCACCGAGCATCTCGCTGGGAAAGGCGTGCGGATCGATCTCGACGTACGTCGTGGCACCTCTCGGGGCCAGCGCGCGAGCCGCTGCCTGGGCGAGCCCGCGCGCCAGCGTCGTCTTGCCGGTCCCTGGGGGGCCGGCAAGGACGATCAGCCCGTGGGGCAGTCCGGCCAGCGTCGCGAGGGCCCGCCCGTGGAGCAGGGTGAGCAGCGCGTGGTTGAGGAGCCGCTCCTTGGTGCCCGCTGGCACGATGATGTGGTCCCACGGGCCGTCATGGTGGTCCGCCGGGAGCACGTGGACCGACAGCACTCCCGGCGGAAGAGCGGTGGGGATCACGGCCACGTCGGCCGCGTCACCTCGGGCCAGTCGACGGTCGTCGGATCGCCGGCCTGGGCGTCCCTGATGTGCTGTGGCGGCTCCTCGAACAGCACCACCGGGTCCATGAGGACCCGCATGGTGTCGAGCAGGCTGTCGAACATGTGGATCCGCACGACCTTCGCCGTCTTCTGCGGGTCGTCGTTGAAGTGCTGGTGCCACAGGAAGTGGTCGACGACGATGAGGTCGCCCTTCTTCCACGGGTAGTCGGTGCCGCCCTCGGGCTCCGTGCCGAGGTAGCTGTGACCCGTGCCCTCGAGCACGTAGAGCCACGCCTCCCCGGCGTGACGGTGCATGGACTGCCCACGCCCGGGACCGATCTCGAACATCGCCATGGTGATGCCCGACGCCTCGTAGCCGATGGCCCGGTCGAGCAGGAACGTCGTGCGCGTGCCGCGCGGCGTCGGCAGCAGCTCCAGGTCGTCCCAGCTCGTGTGGAGGCGTCCGCTGCGCCGGCTCTTCTGGTCGCGTGCCAGACGTCGCACCCGCCGCGCGTACGGGTCGTCGCCGTCGGCCCCGGAGGTGTAGCCCGGCCGGCCGTCCAGCTCCTCCAGGGGGGTGTGCCCGGCGTCCTCCAGGATCGACATCCCCATCGTCTCGAGCAGCGGCTCGCTCGAGAAGGTGAGGTAGCGGGCGGTGGTGCTGCCGTCGTTGCCGCTGCGATGCCAGGCCCAGGCCGGCAGGTGCAGACAGTCGCCGGGCCCCCACTCGATGCGCTCGCCGTCGATCTCCGTCCAGCCGTTGCCGCCGACGACCAGCACCATGGCGTCCCAGGAGTGCCGGTGCACCGTCGACACGACTCCCGGGTCGATCTCGTGCGCCAAGGCGTCCATCGACCGGGTGGGGCGGTCCCCGTCCTGACCGACGTAAACACCCACCCGCGTGCCCCGGGCGGTCTGGTGCATGGCGACGTCCTCGAGGGCGACGACCGTCTTCTGGTAGCTGCGCCACTCCTCGATGAACTCCGCGCGACGCTTCTTCTGCACGTGGTAGTGCGTCACCGCGGTCGTCGTCTTCGAAGACACGAGCTCACCTCACCTAAAAGGACTGACCATTAGGCCACACTCTGTCGCGTTCCCTCTCCGTTGGCAAGGCCCCCGGCGTCCGCCGCGCTACGACGTGCGGTCAGTCGCGGACGTCCTGGAGGAACCACTCGGTGGGGATCGTGCGGCCGACGCCGGCAGCCACGGCCTTGCGGTACACGACCTGGGCCACGGCGGAGAACTGCAGCCCCTGGTTTCCGACGTTGCGGTAGAAGGTCACCTGCTCGGGACTGGTCCGTCCCGTCACCTGGCCGGACATCAGCGCGGCGACGTCGGGCCGGTCACCGCCCATCCCGCGGTCGGAGAACTCGGGGGAGTCCCCACCGAAGCCGGGCCGCTCGTTGCGCGCCGGGATCCGGCCCATCTCCTCCGGCGAGCCGGCGATGTACGCGGCGGGCGACAACCCGCGCTCGGCCTGGAAGCGGTCGGTCTGACGCATCTGCAGCCCGGCGGTGCCTTGCCTGACCACCACGTCGAACCGGTGCGCCGCCTCCGGCATCTCCCGGCGTCCGAGATTCGTCACGTGCATCCCGGGCTCGATCCAGTCCGCCTCGTAGACCGGCTGCATCGCGTCCGTGCAGGAGGAGAGGATGTCGCAGCCGGCCACCGCCTCCCGCGCCGAGTCGACGGCCACCACCTCGATGCCGAGCCGCTCGCTCATCTCGGCCGCGTACGCCTTCCGGTGCTCCGGGTCCGGACTGTACACGTGGCACCGGCGGATGTCGCGGACGCACGAGAACGCCTCCAGGTACGCGCGCGCCATCCCTCCGGAGCCCAGCATGCCGACGACGTGCGAGTCCTGGCGCGACAGGTACTTCACGCCGATCGCAGCGCCACCGGCGACCCGCATGTGCTGCAGCACGCCGTCGTTGATGAAGGCCACCGGCTCCGCGTTCGTCGTCGAGACCAGCAGGATGAGCCCGCAGTAGGTGCCCGGCTGGACCGCGTACTTCTCCTCGGTCCAGTTGCCGGCCTCGTCGCGCGGCCAGTGGACGACGTCCGACTTCATCCTGATCGCGAAGTAGCCGTTATTGGCGCCTTCCATGGAGCCCCAGCGGAAGTAGCCGTCCTCCGGCCCCGGCGCGTACACGTCGACGCGCGGCCGGTGGATGGCGCCGCCGGTGGGCAGCTGCGCGAACGCCTCTTCCTGGGCGGTGATGCACTCCCGCATCGTCAGCAGGGACTCGACCTGCTCGTTACCGATGACCAGCACCGTCAGCCTCCGTCCTCGTGAAGGTGGCCCCGCCGCCGCGGGGGACCGTCAGCTCTTGACCCGCTTGACTCCCCGGAGCAGCTGGTCGTACTTGGTGGCCCACTCCTTGGCGTTCTCGCTGAGGCCCTTGACGTCGAACGGCACGAGCGTCACGCCGTCCAGGCTGGTGTCGCCGGGCACCTTGGTGACCGGCGTCTGGTCCTGCGCGACCAGCACCTTCTGCCCGTCCACGCTGAGCAGCCAGTCGTTGAACAGCCACGCGGCGTTCGGGTGCGGGGCGGCCTTGACGAGGCTCACTCCGTTCGGCCGTGGGAAGGCGGGGATCGGCGTCGTGCCGTCCGCGCCCTTGAACGCGACCGGCGCCCCCTCCTTCTGCACGAGCAGCGACTCGAAGGTGTAGTTCATGCCGTCGATGCCGGTCTGCCCGGCCGCCAGCAGGTGAATCATCGTGGCGTGGCCCTTCGCCACGGCGGCGTTCGCCGCGATGCCCTTCCAGAGGGCGTCGACCTCGTCCTGGGTCTTGCCGTGCTCGAGCCAGTACTTGGTGAGGTTCTCGAACCAGTCGCTGTCACCGACCTCGATCTGCATGCGGCCCTTGTACTTGGGGTCGGCCAGGTCCTCCCAACTCTGTGGCTCGTCGCCCGGCTTGATGATGTCGGTGTTCCACGCGGGCAGGAACACGTTGTACCGGTCGGCGTTCCAGCCCTCGAACTGCGCGATGTCAGGCAGGTCCTTCAGCGCGGGGCCCTGGTAGTCGGCCAGCTGCTTCTCGTGGACCAGGGCCTCCATCTCGCTGAAGTTGGTCTCGATCGCGTCCGCTGCGGTCTGGTTGGCCTTGCCCTCCTGCAGCGCCCGTTGCAGTACCGTCTCGGAGCTGGCTCGGAAGACGTTCACCTTGATGCCGAACTGGTCGGTGAACGCCTTCGCCACGGCGGCGGAGACGTCCTCGTTCATCGAGGTGTAGAGCGTGAGGCTCCCTTCCTTCTTGGCGCCCGCGATGGCGGCGTCCCGAGCCCCGGACGACATACCGTTCAGCTCGGCGTACACCTTCTCGGCCGCCGTCCCCCCGGACGCTGCGCTGCTGGCGTCGCCGCCCGGCAGGGCTCCCGTGTCCGCGGCGCCACCTCCCCCGCAGGCGGTGAGAGCGAGGACGAGCAGTGCTGCGCCGGTCAGAGCCTTCCATCCACGCACGGACTTCCCCTTCGGTCGCGAGAGCCGGAGCTCTCAGGCGGTGACCGCTACAGCAACGTGACCGTGACGGTCTTCTCCCTCGTGTACGACAGCAGCTCGTCGAGGCTGTTCTCCTTGCCGATGCCGCTGCTCTTCCAGCCGCCGAACGACGTCCCGGTGGGCCTGGCCCCGGTGCCGTTGACGTAGACGTAGCCCGCCTCCAGCGCGCGTGCCGTCCGGTGCGCGGTCGAGACGTCGTTGGTCCAGACGTTTGCCGTCAGGCCGAGCGGCAGGGCGTTGGCGCGGCGGACCACGTCGTCGACGTCCCGCCACCGGAGAACCGACATCACCGGACCGAAGACCTCCTCGGTGGCGATCGTCATGGCGTCCTCGACGTCCGTGAACACCGCTGGCTCCACGAAGTAGCCGCGTGGCAGGTGGGCCGGCCGCCGGCCGCCGTACAGCAACGTCGCCCCGTCGCGCAGACCTGCGTCGACGTACGACATCACGCGGTCGTGGTGCCGCCCGAAGGCCAGGGGGCCTACGTCGGTCGCCTCGTCCATCGGGTCGCCGATGCGCAGCTGCTCCAGTCGCCCGACGAGCGCGTCGAGGAAGGCCCCGCGGATGTCGTCGTGCACGAAGAGTCGGGACGTCGAGCCGCAGGACTGCCCGGTGCTGCGGGCGATGTTCATGCCCGCCACCGCTGCCGTCGCCGCCCGCGCCGGATCGGCGTCCGGGAAGACGATGATGGGGTTCTTGCCGCCCAGCTCGAGGCTGATGTGCTTGATGTGCTCGGCGGCCGACCGCATGATCGCCTGACCGGTCGGCACGGACCCGGTGAACGCGATGCGCGGTACGCCGGGGTGCGCCACCAGGGCCGCGCCGGCCGACGCCCCGGTGCCGGTGACGACGTTGAGCACCCCTGGCGGCAGGAGCCCCTCGGTGAGCCGGGCGAGCTCGAGGGCCGACAAGGACGTCTGCTCCCCGGGCTTCAGGACGACGGCATTGCCCGCCGCCAGGGGTGCGGCGACCTTCCCGGCCGCGAACTTGAACGGGTGGTTGAACGGCACGATGCGGCCCACGACGCCGTACGGCTCGCGCTCGGTGTACGAGAGGGTGTCCTTGGCCGGGGGCGCGGTGCTGCCGCGGCTCTGTGGCGCGAGCCCGGCGTAGTAGAGGATCTCGGCGCAGGCGCCGGCGACCTCCTTGCGCATGCCCGTGAGGAGCTTGCCGCCGTCGTGCACGTCGAGACGGGCGATCGGCTCCGCCGCGTCGGCGATGCGGCCCGCCAGCTCGCGCAGCAGCGACGCGCGCTTGGCCCAGCCGAGGTCGCGCCAGCCCGGTGCCGCTCGGTGCGCCGCCGAGACCGCCGCGTCGACGTCGCGGTCGTCGGCGTCCGGGAAGGTCGCGATGACCTCTTCGCTGGTGGGGTCGACGGCCTCCAGCGTCGCCCCGGAACGGGCGTCGACCCACTGGCCGCCCACGTACATGGGCTCGTGCCGCACGGCCAGCTCCGCGGCGCTCACTGCGGGGCCGTCCTCACGTGGACGACGGCGACGTGGCCGTCCTCCGCCTGCTTGACCGCTGCGGCGAGGACGCCGGCGAGGTCCTCCGGGTCCTCGACGGGCCCCTCGGCCCAGCAGCCGTACGACCGAGCCAGCTCCGCGATACCGACGGGCGGGTCGTCGATCCGCATGCCGATCCAGCTGTTCTCCGGCGGGCGGCGTCGTTGCCGGGCCATCTCGGCCTGGTGCGGCTCGTCGTTGAAGAACGAGGAGTTGTCGTTGACCACGACGAGCAGCGGGATGCGGTAGTGCGCCGCGGTCCAGAGGGCACCGGCCGCCATCAGCAGGTCGCCGTCGCCGATGATGCCGACGCCGAGACGGCCGCTGTCGCGAGCCGCCAGCGCACCACCCACGAGCGCTCCCGGCCCGTAGCCGACCCCTCCACCACCCGAGTGGCCGAGGTACTGACCGGCGGAGTCGAACTCCCACAGGCCTTCGGGCCAGGTGCGCGTGTTCCGCAAGCACAGCAGCCACGGCGTTCCCCGCACAGCCGCCCACGTCTCGGCGACCAGTCGGGCCGGCGAGATCGGTCGCTCCGACCAGCGGCTCTCGACGACGCGCTGCCGGTCGGCCCGAAGCCGGGACGACCGCTCGGCCAGCTGGTCGCGCCGGCGGCCGGCCGTCGTCCGGTCGACCAGCGGGCGCAGCGCGTCGGTGAGCTGCGCGAGCCCGACGAGAGGGTCGGCGAGCAGCTGGACGTCGCGCGGGACCGCCACGCCGAACGAGTTGGACCACGAGCGGATGCCGAGGTCGCCGGTGGACAGGTCGATGACGGCGGGCGCCGCCTCGGCTGCCACCGCCTCGTCGCGGGCGCCCTTGCCGCGTGGCCGGAGCAGGGCCGGCAGGTCCACGACGTCGACGGCCAGCACGACGTCGGCGTCGGCCAGCAGGCCGGGGTCACCGCTGAGGTTCTGGGGGTGCAGCGTCGGGAAGGCGACGACGTTCTTGTCGTCGGTGTACCCGGCGCCCAGCAGCTCGACCAGGGCCACCAGCGGTGCGGTGACGCGTTCGTCCCGACCGACGCGACCCGCCACGACGACCGGCCTCCGGGCGCCGGCGAGCAGCTGCGTGGCGGCCGTCACCGAGGCCGAGTCGGCCGACATCGGGGGCGCGGCTCGGTGCAGCCGCAGGTCCGGGAGCGGCACGTCCTGGGGGAGCGCCTGCTCCTGGGCAGCCGCGTCGAGCGAGACGTAGGCCGGTCCCTGCGGGGCGGAGGTGGCCCGCTGCACCGCACGGAGCACGTCGGGAGCGAAGGCCTGAGGCGTCGACGGCTCGGCGTCCCAGACGACGAAGTCGCGCACGAGCTCGCTCTGCGTCGTTGCCGAGTGGATCCAGTCGATCGGACGTCGGGCTGCCGGGTCCGCTGGTCCACCACCGCCCAGTACGAGAACCGGCGCCCGGTCGCAGTAGGCGTCGTAGACGGCCATCGACGCGTGCATCAGGCCGACCAGGTCGTGCACGGCCGCGACGGCCAGCCCGTTCGTCGCCTTGGCGTAGCCGTGCGCGACGGAGACGGCGATCTCCTCGTGCAGGCACAGCAGCAGCTGGGGGTCGGTGTTGCCGCCGTAGTTCACGAGCGAGTCGTGCAGCCCGCGGAAGCTCGACCCCGGGTTGAGCGGCACGTACCGCACGCCCAGTCGGCGGAGGAGCTCGACCACGACGTCGCTGCCGAACTCCGGACGTCGCGCACCGGTCCCGCCCGCGGGCCGCTCGACGGCGCCCGGTCCTTGCGGTTCCCTCGGTGTCACCGTCGGCTCCATGGATGGTCTTTCTATAGTATGGACAGACCATTGGTCCAGGAGTATGACATCACCGACCGGAGCGGACAAGGCCTACCCACCGCGGCACGCGGTCGCGGTACTGCACGTACTCGGGCCCGAACAGCTGCTCGAGCCGGGCCTCGTCCTCCCGTGCCCTGGCGTCGAACCAGGGCAGCAGGAGCAGCGTGATCGCGCCCACCAGGCGAGACCGGGTCACGAGCGTCAGCCCGGTCAGGAAGACGAGGTGACCCAGGTACATGGGGTTGCGCGTGACCGCGTACGGACCGCTGGTCACGATCCTCTCCGGTGGCCGGCTCATGCCGGGCCCGCCCTCGCCACGCCTGGTCCGGTAGTCACCGCAGAGCCGGTACTGCAGGTAGCCCCACGGCAGCAGGGCGGCGAAGGCCAGATGAGGCCGCCGGCGGGTCAGCACGCTCTCGGCTGCGGCGACCGCGGGCAGCACGAGGAACGTGCGGGTGGACGTCGATCGGAGCGACAGCGTCATGGCAACCGTCCTAGGGTGCGTCGGGGTGCGCGACCGGCAGCCGTCGCGCCATGAGGGAGGGCGCAGCGATCGCGAGCCCGACGAGGGCCATCGCCGGACCGAGCGCCACCGTGCCGAGCAGCCCCGCCATCAGCAGCGGGGACGCGAACAGAGCGCCGGCTCGGAAGGTTCCCGAGGCCGCGATCGCGTCGCCGCGCTCCTCGGGGTGAACCGAGTCGGTCGCCAGCGCGGGCCCGACGGTCTGGAGGGCACCCGCCGCCAACCCGCTGATCGCCAGCAGCAGGCCGGCGACCACGGCGGACCCCGCGGACCACGCCACGAGGGCGGTGGAGAAGCCGCAGCCGAGCGTCGCCGTCACGAACAGCCGACGCGAGCCCCGCGCCAGTCGCGCCACCGAGGCCGCCCCGATGAGGCTTGCCGCGTTCGCGACGCTGACCAGCGCGCCGATCACGGACGACGACTGCCGTGCGGCGTCCAGGGCGACCGGTACGTAGGAGCCGAGCAGACCGCGCCACGCGCCGGCCGTCGCGCCGGCGGCGCAGCCCACGTCGACGCCAGGTCGCGTCCAGAGCAGACCTGGCGGGCGGTCCTTGACCCGACGGAACGGCGGAAGCTTGTCGAGGAACAGCGTGGGCACGCACGTGAGCCCGGCGACCACGGTGGCCAGCACCAGGGCGGTGCGCAGCGACTGCTCCGCCAGCAGGCCGGCGGCCACCGGACCCACCAGCAGGCCCACCGCCGATGCGAGGTTGACCTTCGCCATCCCCGACACGGCCGACGCGGACCCTCGGACGACGTGCGTCTGGCTGCCGGTCCAGAAGGCGCCGCGAGCGGCTCCCTGCGCCAGCTCGCACAGCACGAACGGCACGAGCGCAGCAGACACCGACACGATGGCGGTGCTCGTGGCGAGCAGCAGGGCGGCGAGCAGCACCAGGAGCCAGTCGGGGTAGCGCCGCATCAGGGCACCGATCACGAGCCGGATGCCCAGCTGCGCGACGGCGGACAGGGCTGTCAGCACCCCGACCTCGATCGAGCTGTACCCCGCCGACAGCGCCAGCAGGGGCAGGGCCACCGACGAGATGCTGAGCGCGAGCGAGAACCCGACCGCTCCGGCGATCGCCGCCGTGCCGTCCCGGGTCGGTCCCCGGCCGCGCCACCCTGCGCGGCCAGGAGCCGGACCAGCGGTGGTCAGTGCGCGGACCCGGTGGGCGCGGTCGACACGGACGTGAGCTCCTCGGTGTACTGCGGGGCGTCCTCGAAGTAGTGGACCTTGTCGTACCCCAGGTGCTTGAAGACCCGGTTCTGCGCGGAGAGCATGCGCAGCGGCGTCCCGTCGGCCGCGAAGTGCTGCACGACGGTGTTCTGCGGCACGTACAGCGTGTCGCCCTTCTTCACCTCGTGGCGCGTCGGCTCCAGGGCGATGCGCGCGTAGTACTTCTCGGCGATCTCGGCCTGCACCTCCCAGTGCAGCGAGTACCCCTCGCCGTCCAGCACGTAGAGCACCTCGTCCGCCATCTTCCAGTGCTTGCCTGACCTGCTGCCGGCCGGGATCTCCAGCTCGAAGACGTCGACGCTGAACTGCCGGACGTCGGTGCGGTCAGGGCTGTTGATGACGCGTACGCGGCCGAGCTGGGTGGTCTCCCAGACGGTGTCCTCCGGGCTGACCACCTTCTTGCGCTCCAGCACCCCGTCGGTCCAGATGGCCGACCAGTCCTCGCGCGGGCCGAACTCCTCGGGGCGCTCCACCGGGCCGCTGCGACCCTGCTGGATGAGCCCCATGAACATCCACGTGCACTTCGCCTTCATGACGAGGGCCACGGCCTTCTCGTCGTTGGGGTTGAAGTGCCGGTGCACGGAGTCCGTGTGGACGAGGACGAGGTCGTCCTTCTTCCAGTCGTAGCGCTGGTCGTCGTGGATCTCGTAGCCGGCGCCCTCGAGGATGTAGAACGCGGCTTCGTTCTGGTGGCCGTGGCCGTGGTTCGAGCTGTGCGGCGGCAGCTCGACGAAGTGCACCTGCAGGGTCTGGGTAAGGAACTCGTCGTCCCCGGGCCCGACGCGCCACCAGGTACGTGACTGCTCGGAGTCGCCAGAGTGACCCACCTTGCCGTCGTCCACCACGACGGAGTCGTCGCGCACGCGCCGGGCGGCGAGCTGCGCTCGCCTGAAGTGGCCCAGTCCGTAGGTCTCGCTCGTGATGCCGCGGACGAACACGCGTCCCTTCTTGCCCATGAGCTTCTCACCTTCTCCGGCCCTGCGGCCGTTGGTCGGGGGCGCCTCGACGCACGCGACTGGCTCGCTGGTACGTCGGCGGCTGATGCTAACACAACGGTACAACGGTCCTACCATAACGTCGTCGGAACGCTTGACGCCCTCTCCTGCCATGCTAAGGTCAAATGGACTTACCAAACCAGACCCGTTGGGCCGACGAGCTCCGCGGACGCGGAAGAGGGGTGGCGCGGTGCCGAAGGTCGTGTACGTCGACTCGACGGGGCTGCAGCACGTCGTCGACGCGCAGGTCGGGGACACGGTGATGGCGACCGCGGTCAAGAACGGCGTCCCGGGAATCATCGGCGAGTGCGGTGGCAACTGCTCGTGCGGCACCTGTCACGTCTGGGTGCGGGACGAGTTCCTGCCGCTGGTCGGCCCGCCTGGCGACATGGAGGAGGACCTGCTCGACATGGGTGCGTCCGACCGTCGCTCCTGCAGCCGGCTGTCCTGCCAGGTGCGCATGTCCGAGGCCCTCGACGGGCTCGTCGTCGACATCCCGCCCGAACAGCCGTGACCGGCTTATCGGCTCCCGCCCCTGGCGGTCATTGACCACCGGCAGGGCCGGCTCCACAATGGTCTAACTCTTAGCCCAACCTCGGCGGGACGTGAAAGGAACACGACGGTGCTCAGACAAGAGATCAACGAGCTGCTCACGCAGACGGGGCCCGGCACAGACATGGGCGCGCTCTTCCGGCAGTACTGGCTGCCCGCACTCCTGGCCGAGGAGCTGCCCGAGAACGACTGCGCACCGGTTCGCGTCAAGATCCTCTCCGAGCGGCTGATCGCCTTCCGTGACACCGAGGGCCGGTACGGCCTGATGGACGAGTTCTGCGCGCACCGCGGAGCGTCGTTGTGGTTCGGCCGCAACGAGGAGTCCGGGCTGCGGTGCGCCTACCACGGCTGGAAGTACGACGTGACCGGCCAGTGCGTCGACGTCCCGTCCGAACCGGAGAACGGCAGCTTCTGCGCCAACGTGAAGCTGCGCTCCTACCCGCTCGTGAAGGTCGGTGACATCCTGTGGACCTACATGGGCGATCCCGACAAGCGTCCGGACCTGCCGGAGTACGAGTTCATCCACGTGCCCCCGGAGCAGACCTACACGTCGAAGCGCTGGCAGGAGTGCAACTGGCTGCAGGCGCTCGAGGGCGGCATCGACTCCAGCCACGTGTCGTTCCTGCACTCGGGGGCGCTCAACAACGACCCGCTGTTCAAGGGGGCTGCCGGCAACAAGTACAACCTCGGTGACCTAAAGCCGTTCTTCGAGGTGGCCGACACCGACGGCGGCCTGTTCGTCGGCGCGCGGCGCAACGCCGAGGACGGCAAGTACTACTGGCGGATCACCCCGTACGTGCTGCCGGCGTTCACGATGGTGCCCCCGCGCGGCGACCACCCCGTGCACGGCCACTTCTGGGTACCGATCGACGACGAGAACTGCTGGGTCTACACCTTCGACTACCACCCCGTGCGTCCGCTGACCGGCGACGAGCGGCAGGCCATGAAGGACGGGTACGGCGTGCACAGCGAGAACATCCCGGGCACGTACCGCCCCACAGCGAACAAGGACAACGACTACCTCATGGACCGTGAGGCGCAGCGTCGGAACGAGCACTTCTCCGGAGTCCGCGGGATCGCCATGCAGGACGCGTCGCTGCAGGAGAGCATGGGGCCGATCGTCGACCGCAGCAAGGAACGCCTGGTGCCGGCCGACAGCGGCATCATCAAGGCCCGGCAGAAGCTGCGGAAGGCGGCGATCGCGTTGCGCGACGAGGGCATCACCCCGCCCGGGGTCGACACCGCTCACCACCGGGTCCGGTCGGCCGCGGTCGTCCTGCCCAAGGAGGAGGGCTTCTTCGACTCGGTCCAAGAGGCGGTCTCGGTGCGGCCGGGCGTGCCGCAGGCGTCCGTCTGACATGCAGCCCAAGCCGATCCTCCTCAACGCCTGCGCGCGAGCTGCGACGGCGGCAGAAGCGCGCTTTCGGATCCAGGTGCCGATCGCGCCGTCGAGGGCGACCCGCGTGGTCGCGCTCGACGGCGGGGCGGTGGACATCGTCACGCGGGTCGCCACCATGCCGTGGGCGAGTGCGAGGTTCCTGGTGAGCACGGTCCCGCAGCACGACGCGGACGAGACCGTGGCTCGTGTCGACCTGCACACGGTCGAGGGCACCCCGACGGACCTTGCCGACGAGCTCGACGGCGTCGACGTCGCCATCATGGTGGCGACGTCCGACGCAGGTGCGGACTCGGCGGCGGTCATCGGAGCCGCCTGCACGGTGCGCGGCATCATGACCGCCGGGCTCGTCCTCGGCCGCGGCGAGGACAGCGGGGCGGTGGCCGCGTTGCGGCCGCACGCGCGCTTCATCCTCGTCACCGACGACGAGGACGACGTTCCCGAGGTCCTCACGGCGCTGCGGACGTGAGCGACCTGGTGGACGGCAAACGTCAGAAGGTCACGCTGCCCGGACTCCAGCGTATGAAGGACGAAGGCCGCAAGATCGTCGGTGTGGTCGCCTGGGACTACCAGATGGCCCAGATCGTCGATCGGGCAGGAGTCGACATCGTCTCCGTCGGGGACACGGTCGGTGCCAACCTGTGGGGCCAGCCCACGCCGCTCGAGATCACGATGGACCAGATGCTGGTGGTCACCCAGGCCGTCCGCCGTGGCGTCAAGCGGGCCCTGCTCAGCTGCGACTTCCCCTTCGGCCCGTTGCAGCAGGGCACCGACAGCGCCGTGGCGGCGGCGATCCGGTTGGTGAAGGAGGCGGGCGTCGACGTCGTCAAGCTGGACGGTGCCGCCGACTTCCTGGACCGCGTGATGGCCATCGCCCGCGCGGGCATCCCGGTCTTCGCGCAGTTCGGCATCACGCCCCAGACCGCGCTGCGGTACGGGGTGGAGTACAGCGCCACCGCGTCCGCGGCCGACCAGGTGCCCGAGGGCATGCTCAACCAGATGGTGGCCGAGGCCAGACAGCTGGAAGAGGCGGGTGCGTCGTTGCTGAACTTCACGAACTCCGGGCCGGTGGTCGGGGCCGCGGTGGCCGAGGCGGTCTCCATCCCGGTGCTCGGCGGCTTCGGCGGTGGGCCGTGGCTCGACGGCCGCATCCGCATGGCCACCGCCGCCATCGGGTACGCCGCGTCATCGATCGACGACCCGCCCGACACCTACGCCAACGTCGCGCAGATCACGCTCGACGCGATCAGCGCCTACGCCGACGACGTCCGATCGGCTCGCCAGATCCGGGGAGGCATCCGTGTCGTCGGCTGAGATCGGCGGCATCGCGACCAGGTACGAGGTCGCCGGCTCCGGTCCGCCGCTGCTGATGTTCTCGCCCGGCGGCTTCGACTCGTCGCTCGACGCCTGGCGCACGGTAGGCATCTACCGCAGGCTCAACCTGCTCGACCACCTGAGCCGTCGTTACACCTGCATCACCTTCGACCGTCGCGAGTCCGGGCGGTCCGGGGGACGGCTGCAACGCATCACGTGGGACGACTACGTGGCGCAGGGTCTCGGCCTGCTGGACCACCTCGGCGTCCGGCGGTCGCACCTGATGGGCGGTTGCGTGGGCTGCTCCACCGTGGCTGCCACGGCCGTGGCCGAACCGGACCGCGTCGCCGGCATGGTCCTGTACTCGCCGGCGGGCGGCGTGCGCTACCGGCTCAAGCAGGCCGAGCGATTCACCCAGCACCTCGCGTACGTGGCCGAGCACGGCCTGGAGCAGGTCGTCGAGCTGGCCGGGTCGCACGACGACGGCTTCACCAAGGACCCCCGAGTCGGCCCGTGGGTGACGGTCATCCGCACCGACCCGTCCTTCGCTCGCACCTACGCGCACGCCGACGTCCGGCGCTACCAGGTCATGGTGAGCGGCATGGCCCGGCTCCTGTTCGACCGCGACACCGTGCCTGGCCCCGAGCCCGAGGACCTGCTGCGACTCGACGTCCCCGCCCTCGTCGTCCCGGGCCAGGACCAGTCGCACGCCCCCTCGGCGGCCAGGTACCTGCAGGAGTGCCTGCCGTTCGTGCAGTACTGGGACGCACCGGTCGTGGACCAGACGGAGGAGTCGGCTCCGGCTCGGGTGCTCGAGTTCCTGGACGGCGTGGAGGCGGACGGCCGCCACGCCGGCTGAGCGATGTCAGCCCTCGCCCAGCAGCGAGGCTCCGCGCTCGAGGATCGCGATCTGGTCGATGCGGCTCTGGTGCCGGCCGCCCTTGAACTCGGTGCGGACCCAGGTGTCCACGAGCTGCTCGGCCAGGTCGTCGTCCAGGATCTTGGCGGGCAGCACGAGGACGTTGGAGTCGTTGTGTGCGCGGGAGATCTCGGTGCTCCACACGTCCTGGCAGAGTCCAGCGCGGATCCCGGTGATCTTGTTGCACGCCACCGCCTCGCCCTGACCGCTGCCGCCGACGACGATGCCGCGGTCGGCCGTCGAGCTGACGACCTGACGGCAGACGTCCTCGCAGAGCGGGGGGTAGTCGACGACGTCCGACTCCGAGTGGGCGCCTCGGTCGTCGACGTCATGGCCCTGGCGGCTCAACGTCGAGATGAGCCGGGCCTTGAGCGCGACGCCGTTGTGGTCGGCCGCGATCGCGATGCGCATGATGGCTCCTCAGGCGATCAGGTCGAGGGTCGACGGCGCGAAGACGTCCGACATCGCGAGCGGGCGGTCGAGGATGTGCTGGTGCACGGCGTGCTCCATGAGCTCGTCGATCGTCGCGCGGTTCGGCTCGATGCCGTAGGGCAAGGGGTCCTCGCCGGTGACGTCGAGCACCCGCTGGTAGAGCCGGTCCATCGCGGTCGGTTCCGTGATGTCGCCCTCCCGCAGCCGCTGCACGTAGAGGTTCTTCGCCCGGGCGAACGCGTCGAAGACCTCGGCCGCGACCTCGGGGTGCTCGGCGAGCACGTCGTCCTTGACCGCCACCAGGTGGTTGATCGGGTAGACGCCCCGTCCGGTGAGCGCCGCGAGGCCTGCCTCGACGGCGTCCGGGATGAGCGGCACGACGTCCGGGTGGTCCACGCTGGCGCCGACCACGCCGGCCAGCTCACCGCTGACGACCAGGTCGGCGAGGTCCTGTCCTGGCTCGATCGGGACGACGTTCGCCGGCGGCTGGTAGTCGGCCACGTGCTCGTCGCCAGAGAGGACCCACGTGACGCGGTCGAGGTCGACCCCGTAGTCCTTCTCGAGGATGCCGCGGGCCCAGACGCCCGTGGTGACGGTGTAGCCGCGGTTCACGCCGACCCGGCGGCCCTCGAGGTCCTTGGGGTGCTGGATGCCGGCGTTGCGGTTCACGAGGATCGCCTGCTGGTGGAACCCGCGGACGAGGAAGACCGGTACCGCGGTGAACCGGACGCCGTGCGCCTTGGCGCACAGGTAGGTCGTGAACGCCATCTCGCTGACGTCGAACTCCAGCCCGCGCACCATGCGGCGGAACGCCTTGATGAGGACGGGCACCTCCTCGAACTCGAAGGAGAAGCCGTGGGGCTCCACGGCGCCCGTCTTCAGTGCCTCGTTGTTGCCCTGCGTGCGTGTGACGGTCCTCAGAGTCGGCTGCGACATGCGATCAGGCCCCGTTCCTGACATCCGGGTGGTAAAAGAGCAGACCATAAGACCTTACCGTGTAGAGTGCTCTCAACTCGACCCCCAGGCGTGAGGACCACGATGGCAGAGCAGGTTCTGGCGGCCGTCCGGACGGCACCGGGCACGACCGAGTACCGCGAGTACCCGATGCCCGACGTGCCGGACGACGGCGCGCTCCTCAAGGTCGAGGTCGCCGGCATCTGCGGGACCGACGTCAAGATGTACGCGAAGCCGCCTTTCGACGACCCGGTCATCATGGGGCACGAGAACGTCGGCGTCATCGCTCGCGCGGGCAAGGAGTTCACCGAGCGCAAGGGCCTGCGCGAGGGCGACCGCGTCTTCGTCGAGCACTACGTCGGGTGCTTCCGCTGCGACTGGTGCCACGCCGGCCAGTACCGCCACTGCGAGAACACCGACTGGCGAACCAACCCGGACGCCCGGCGCTACGGGTACACCTCGGCCGGCCACCGTTACCACCTGTGGGGCGGCTTCGCGCAGTACATGTACCTGCCCTGGAACTCCGTGGTGCACCGCGTGCCCGACGGGGTCTCGGACGAGCTGGCCGGCATCGTCACACCCTTGTCCAACGGCATCGAGTGGGCCCTGTTCGCCGCGGGCGTCGGCTACGCCTCCACGGTCCTCGTCCAAGGGCCTGGGCAGCAGGGGCTCTCGCAGGTCGTCGCCTGCAAGCAGGCGGGCGCGACGACGATCATCGTGACGGGCACCACGCGCGACGCGGCTCGGCTCGAGCTGGCCAAGGCGTTGGGCGCTGACCACGTCATCGACGTCCTGACCGAGGACCCTCGTGAACGGGTCCGGGAGATCACCGGGGGCGTCGGGGTCGACGTGGTTCTCGACTGCACCTCGGGCGCGGGAACGGCTCCGATGCTGCTGGGCATCGACGCGTTGAAGCGGCGCGACGGCACCATGGTCGTCCAGGGAGAGCTGGCCGCGTTCCCCGACTTCCCGCTCAAGAAGGTGACCGAGAAGGCCATCACCATCAAGAGCGCCCGCGGCCACAGCTACCGGGCGTGCGAGCTGGCCATCGAGCAGCTCGCATCCGGGCGCTTCCCGCTGGAGCGCCTGACGACGCACACCTTCGGGTTGGGCGACGTGGACCGCGCCATCCGGGCCGTCGGCGGCGAGGGTGACGAGGGTGTCGTCCACGTGTCGCTGCTGCCGTGGTCGCAGAGCGTGGGCTGAGAGGAGCGCGGATGTCCGTCGTCGTCGTCGACGACCGTCGTCCGGACCGCGAGCTGGTCGACGGTCTGGGCGCGCTGGGGGTCGCCACCATCCACGAGGCGCAGGGCCGTACGGGACTGCTGCAAGCCGCCATCCGGCCGATCTACCCCGGCGCGCACGTGGCCGGGGCCGCTGTGACCGTCAGCGTGCCGCCAGGGGACAACTGGATGATCCACGTCGCCGTCGAGCAGTGCCGTGACGGCGACGTCCTCGTCGTCGCGCCCACGTCGCCGAGCGATGCCGGCTACTTCGGTGAGCTGCTCGCGACGGCCGTGTCGACCCGCGGTGTGCGCGGACTGGTGATCGACGCCGGCTGCCGCGACGTCGCCGAGCTGACCCGCATGGGGTTCCCGGTGTGGTCGCGCCACGTCTCTGCGCAGGGAACGGTGAAGGAGACGCTGGGTGACGTCAACGTCCCCGTCGTCTGCGCGGGCCAGCTCGTGCGGCCCGGCGACGTCGTGGTCGCGGATGACGACGGCGTGGTGGTCGTGCCTCAGGCCAGCGCCGCCACCGTCCTGCAGGCGAGCCAGGCCCGCGAGGCCAAGGAGGCCGCATCCCGGGAACGCTACCAGCGCGGCGAGCTCAGCCTCGACGTCAGCGACATGCGAGAACGCTTGCGGCGCAAGGGTCTTCGGTACGTCAAAGCCGGTGAGGAGACGTCGTGATCATCGACTGCCACGGCCACTTCACGACGACGCCTGAAGCACACCAGCAGTTCCGCAGCGCACAGCTGGCACGGCTCGACGACCCGTCCGCGCCACCGGCGCTGCGGCCGGACATCAGCGACGACGCGGTGCGCGAGAGCATCGAGGGCAACCAGCTGCGCATGATGCGCGAGCGTGGCGGCGACCTGATGCTGTTCTCCCCCAGGGCATCCGGCATGGAGCACCACGTCGCAGACCGTGTCGTCGCCCGGGCCTGGGCCGAGGCGTGCAACGACCTCGTGCACCGCGTCGTCCAGCTGTTCCCGGAGAACTTCGCCGGTGTGTGCCAGCTGCCGCAGACTCCCGACGGCGTCCTGGACGACTCGATCGCCGAGCTGCGCCGTTGCGTCGAGACGCTCGGCTTCGTGGGCTGCAACCTCAACCCCGACCCCTCCGGCGGTCACTGGACGTCGAAGCCACTGACCGACGAGTCGTGGTTCCCGCTCTACGAGGTGCTGGTCGAGCTGGACGTGCCCGCCATGGTGCACGTCAGCTCGTCGTGCAACCCGGCGTTCCATGCCCTGGGTGCTCACTACCTGAACGCCGACACCACCGCCTTCATGCAGCTGCTGCAGGGCGACCTGTTCGCCCGCTTCCCCACGCTGAGGCTCGTGATCCCGCACGGCGGTGGTGCGGTGCCGTACCACTGGGGTCGTTACCGGGGGCTCGCGGATCGCCTGGGCCAGCCGCCCCTGCAGGAGCACCTGATGGGCAACGTCTTCTTCGACACGTGCGTCTACCACCAGGCAGGCATCGACCTGCTGCACCGGGTGATCGACCCGAGCAACATCCTGTTCGCGTCGGAGATGCTGGGCGCGGTCCGGGGCATCGACCCGGAGACAGGCCACCACTGGGACGACACGAAGCGGTACGTCGACGCGCTCGACCTCGGCGCTGACGAGCGCCACCAGCTGTTCGAGGGCAACGCACGCCGCGTGTACCCCCGGCTCGACGCCCAGCTCACCGCTGCCGGGCGCTAGGCGACCAGGAGGGTGGTCAGGAGATGACCAGACTGAGGCTCACGTTGGCCTGCGGTGACTACGACCGCACCCGAGCGCTTCACGAAGGCACCATCCGGCCGGACGGCATCGAGCTGACGTACCTTCGGCTTCCGGTCGAGGAGACCTTCTTCCGCATGATGCGCCACCGCGAGTTCGAGGTGGCCGAGATGTCGCTCTCCTCGTACGTCGTGTCGCTCCAGCAGGACCCTTCGCCCTTCGTCGCCCTACCGGTATACACGTCCCGGATGTTCCGGCACAGCGGGATCTTCTGCCACCGCGACGCCGGCATCCACGAGCCGACGGACCTCAAGGGCAAGCGAGTCGGGACGCCCGAGTACCAGCTGACCGCGGGTGTCTGGATCCGAGGGATCCTCGAGGAGCACCATGGCGTTCCCGTCGACGCGATGACGTACGTGACCGGAGGCCAGGAGTCGCCGGGGAGGATCGAGAAGGCGCGGCTGTCCTTGCCCGCGAACGTCACCGTCGAGCGCGCCCCAGCCGGACGCACGCTGTCCGCGATGCTGGCCGACGGAGAGATCGACGCCCTGTGCACCCCGAGGACGCCGCGGCCGTTCCTGGACGGCGACCCTCGTGTGGTCCGGCTGTTCGACGACGTCGTCGCGGTCGAGCGTGCGTACTTCGCCGCGACCGGCGTCTTCCCGATCATGCACGTCGTCGTCGTGCGCCGGGACGTCTACGAGCGCTACCCGTGGGTCGCCCAGTCCCTCTACAAGGCCTTCGTGGCCGCGAAGGCCGAAGCCAGCGCCCGGCTGCACGACTCCTCGGCGTTGGCGTGCATGCTGCCCTGGATGATCCAGCACGTGGAGGGCGCGGAGGACGTCATGGGCCAGGACTACTGGTCCTACGGGCTGCACGAGCGCGACCACCGGACGCTCGGAACGTTCTTGCGGTACCACCACGCGCAAGGGCTGTCAGCCCGGCTGTTCACCCCGGAAGAGCTGTTCGCCCCCGAGTCGGTGGAGTCGGCGGTCATCTGAGGGCCGGCTCGTCGGCACCGACTCGAGGACCAGGCGGCGGGGTCATCCAGCCAGGGTGGCGGGAGCGAGGAGCGACTTCAGGGGTGTGCTGTCGTCCTTGGCGAGCTCGGGCGGGATGTCGGCTCCCGTGGTGAGCGCCTTGCGCACCGCCATGTAGTCGGTCGGCCGGTTGACAGCATCGACGGCGAGGAGGTGCCCGTGCCCGTAGTACAAGGCGGAGAAGCGCTCGGTCGCCGGCTCGCCGCGCAGCACGACCTCGTCGTAGCCGAGATTGAGCCCCGCGATCTGCAGCTTGAGGTCGGCCTGGTCGGACCAGAACCAGGGCACCGCCGGGTTGGACGGAAGGCCGAGCAGCGTTGCGGCAGCGCACCTCGCCTGTGACACCGCGTTCTGCACCGACTCGAGGCGCACGCGACCCTTCCCGGTCAGCGGGTGCGGCTGCACGGTGCAGTCGCCGGCCGCGACGACGTGCGGGTGGTTCGTGCGGCAGCCGGCGTCGACCACGATGCCGCCGTCGCACGTGAGCCCGAGCTGCTGCGCGAGCTCCGTGCGTGGTTCGACGCCCACGCCGACCAGCACCAGGTCGGCGGGGTAGCTGCGGCCGTCCGTGGTCTCCAGGCTCGTGACGACGCCGTCCACGCCCTCGATCGCGGCGGCGGCCGCGCCGAGCGCCACCGCCGTGCCACGACGCCGGTGCGCGTGCAGGTAGAAGTCGGAGACGACGTCCGCGACGGCGCGTCCCAGCAGCCGCTCTGCGGCCTCGACGACGGTGACCTGCTTGCCCTGTGCTCGCGCGACGGCGGCGGCCTCGAGGCCGATGAAGCCGCCGCCGACGACGACGACCCGCTCCGCAGAGGCGAGCCGCGCGCGGAGGCGGGCGGAGTCGTCGACGTCGCGCAGGTAGCAGACGCCGTCGAGGTCCGCGCCGGGCACGGACAGGCGCCGGGGGCGCGCGCCGACCGTGAGGGCGAGACGGGAGAAGGTGATGACGCGACCGGTGTCCGTGGTCGCGCGGCCCGGCCGGTCGGCGTCCGGTGGCTCGATCGTCACGACGCGCTCACCGCAGACGAGGGAGATCCCGTGGTCGCCGTAGTACTCGGGCGTGCGGAACGAGAGCGCGTCCTGCTCGACGTCCCCGGCCAGGAACGCCTTGGAGAGGGGCGGTCGCTGGTAGGGCTGGTGCGGCTCGTCGCCGATGAGGGTGATGCTGCGGTCGTCACCGAGCTCACGCAGGGACGACACGAGCTGGACGCCGGCCTGGCTCGCACCGACGACGAGCGTTCCGCAGTCGGCGCGAGGGGTGGTCGGGGGCGACGCAGCGTCCATGGCTCCTCCTCGAATGGTCTGATGATTCTACCATCACGAGGACGAGTGCCTGCTGTCGTCGGTGACCCGGCGCGGGCCCGGCTGCTGGTGGCCGAGCCGACGACCCCGCACGGCGGCTCTGGTGGCGAACGCCGAGTAGCGCGGTGTCCACCGAGCCAAGGCTGCCGCCCCCAGGAGCCCGAGCGAACCGACGCCGACGATGGCGACGGCGAGCGACGCGAGCGCGGTGAGCGCGGAGACGCAGACCGGCCCCAGGGCGTTGCCGGCGTCACCGAAGACGCGCCACACGGCGAGGAAGCGCACCCGGTCGTCAGACGGGGCAGCGTCGGAGCCGATGGTCAGCATGATCCCTGACCCGATGCCGTTGCCGATCGCCATGACGACGGCCACCAGCGTCACGGAGACGACACCCGTCGACAGCGGTAGGCACATCATGCCGGCGCCGAGGATCGCCATGGCCGGCACGGCGACGGTCAGGCGGCCGTGGGTGTCCATCACCCGCCCGGCTGGGTAGAAGAGCACCATCTCGGCGGCACCTGCCACGCCGAACACCAGGCTGATCACCTCCGCGGAGAGGTGAAGGCTCTCGCCCCACAGGGGCAGGACGGTCTGACGAGCGGCTCGGACCGCCCCGACGGCGAGGATCCCGATGCCGAGCGTCATGAAGAGCCGTCGGTACCGGACCAGCACCTTCCACGAGCTCGACGTGGCGGCCGGCGCAGGCGGCGCGGTGTCGTCCACGTCGCCCACCACCAGCAGCAGCCCCGCCGTGCATGCCGAGGTCACGACGGCCACCACGTAGGCGCCGCGGACGTCGGTGAGTGCGATGACGCCGGCGCCGACGAAGGGCCCGACGAACATCCCGACGCGGTGTGCCCCCGCCAGGGTCGACATCACTCGAGCGCGCAAGGCCACCGGTGCGGCCACGGTGAGGAACGAGTGGCGCGCCAGGTAGAAGACGGCGGTCGCGCCGCCGACCACGAGCACCGCCGCGGCGAGCACGAGCAGGGAGCGCGCGACCGCGCACGTCGCGAAAGCCAGCACCGCGAGTGCCGATGCCGCGACCATCGCGCGATGGTCGCCGACCCGTTGGGCGAGCCACGACGCGGGAAGGTCACCCAGGATCCTCCCGATCCCGAGCAGAGCCAGCATGAACGCGGCCTGGCCCGCCGACGCCCCGAGGTGGAGCGCAGTCAGCGCGACCACGGGGAGAACCGCGCCGTTGCCGACCTCGAAGAGCATCGTCGGCACGAACGCCGGCAGCGCCATGGCGCGGAGCGTCGCGCGGCTGCCCGCCCCGTCGGGCGTCACCGGGGGTTCGTCACCGAGGCACCTCGATGCCCTCGGCAGCGGCGCCGTCGAGGGTCTGCAGGATGGCCTCGGCGAGCCGACGGGCGGTCGGCGCCGCCAGCTCGACCGCGACGCGGGCGGACGGACCTCGGGCGGGGTCGAGGAAGTCGATGTTCAGGGTGTGCTCCGGCGAGGCGTGCACCGGGTGGTCGTAGTAGACGCTGACCTGGCTCAGCCGGAACCAGCCGTCGCGTCCCTTGCCGCTGCCGTCGGCCGCGAGCGTCTCCGTCAGGTAGGTGCACATGCGGTCAGTCCCGTCGTCCGGCCGTCACGATACGGCCCTGCCGAGGTGCTCGCCGAAGAAGCTGCTGATGCGCTGCCAGCCGTCCACGGCCGCGTGCGGCCGGTAGCTGGGGCGATCGGTGGCGAAGAACGCGTGGCCGGCGCCGTCGTAGACGACCGTCTCCACCGGCTTGTCCGCCGCGCGCAGCGCCTGCACCAGCTGCTCGACGGCCGCAGGGTCAGGGTGCTGGTCGTCCGCGCCGAACAGGCCCAGCAGCGGGCAGCTGAGCTGGTCGGCGAGGCCGAGCAGCGGTTGGGCGCGCAGCGGGCTCTCCGGCGCGGGCGTCTCGACGACGTAGGCGCCGTAGCAGTCCACCGCCGCGTCCAGCTGGAGCGAGCAGGCAGCGAGGAACGCGTGCCGGCCGCCGGAGCAGTAGCCGATCACGCCCACCCGGCCGTTGGACGACGGGAGGTCGCGCAGGTGCTCGGCGGCACCGGCGACGTCCCCGACCAGACGGTCGTCCGGCACGCCGCCGCGGGCCCGGACCGCGGCGGCCGCGTCGTCCGGGTCGGCCCCGGGCGCCTCGCGGCTGTAGAGGTTCGGGCACAGGGCGTCGAACCCGAGCACCGCGAACCGGCGGGTGATCTCCTTGGTCGCGGCGTCGTACCCCGGCAGGTGGTGGATGACGACGACGCCGCCGCGCGCGTCGGGCCGGACCGGACGCGCGAGGTAGGCCTCGAGACGGTCGCCCCCCGCGCCGTCGATCTCCACCGTGCCTGCGACGATCCCGTCGTCCGACGACAGCACGGCGTGGTGATGGGGGTCGATCACTGGTCCTCCTCGCGGCGGTTGGCGTGCAACGGTTCTGGTGTCGGACGCTTGGCGTGCAGCAGGTCGCCCGACGACCGGCCGCGCAGGCGGCGTCCCACCCAGGGGCCCACGTACTCGCGCACCCAGGCCGCGTCCTCCCGCACCGCCTCGCGCCGCACCCGCGGAGGTGCTGGCGGCAGCGGTGACGCCCAGTCCTCGTCCGACCCGAGACCGAGCACGTCGAGGGCCTGCTGCGCCACCCTCCGGTGTCCCTCGGGCGTGAGGTGGATGCGGTCGGACGCCCACATCCGCCGGTCCTGCAGCGCCCGCATGCCCCAGAGGTCGAGCACGCGGGCGCCCTGGCGGCGGGCGATCGACCAGATGTGGTTGTTGTAGACGGCCACCTTGCCGCGCGTCAGGTTGATGAGGGGGGACTTCACCGGGTCGACGCCGGTCGCCATGAGGACGTCGGCGCCGCTCTCGCGCAACCGCCGGACAGCGCCCTCCAGCTGGGCCGCCAGCTCGTCGGGGTCGCTGCCCGGACGCAGCACGTCGTTGCCGCCACCCACGATGCTCACGAGGTCCGCGTTCAGCTCGAGCGCCGCGGGCAGCTGCTCGTCGAGGATCTGGCCGAGCAGTCGCCCGCGCACCGCGAGGTTCGCGTACCGAAGCGACCCCACGGGTCCGCGCTGGTCGAGGTGCTGCGCCAGCCGGTCCGCCCAGCCTCGGTACCCCTCGGCGCCGTCGGGGGAGAGGCCCTCGGTGTCGGCCATCCCCTCGGTGAACGAGTCGCCCAGGGCCACGTAGCAGAGCCAGTTGGTGCGCATCTGCCCATGGTGCCGCGCACCGCTTCTCGCCGCCTCGCCGGCCCGTACGTCGGAGGGGTGCCGACGCGGGACCTCCTCTGGCGGCTCTCGCTCGGTGCACCACCTCGCCATGGCCGCATCGTGCTGGCACCGCTCGTCTGACGCCGCCTGCCGGAGGCGCCCGCGCCGGCCCTGGCCCGTCATCGAGGGACTGCTGGCACGATGGCACGCGCCATGACCGATCCCGCCTCGCAGACGACCGACGGCCCGACCAGCAGCGCCGAGGGACGACGTCCTCGGCCTCTGTCCGAGCAGGTCGATGCCGGCTGGGCTCGGGCGCTCGCACCGGTGGAGGCGGACGTCGCTCGCATGGGCGCGTTCTTGCGTGCGGAGATCGCTGCGGGGCGCGGGTACCTTCCCGCCGGCAAGCACGTGCTGCGCGCGTTCACGCGACCGTTCGACGCCGTGCGCGTCCTCGTCGTTGGCCAGGACCCGTACCCGACCCCCGGTCACCCGGTCGGCCTCTCGTTCTCGGTGGCTCCCGGGGTGCGGCCGCTGCCACGCAGCCTGACGAACATCTTCACCGAGCTGCAGGCGGACGTCGGCGTGCCGGCTCCCGCCGACGGCGACCTCTCCCCGTGGTCCGAGCAGGGCGTGCTGCTGCTCAACCGAGTGCTCACCGTGTCGCCGGGCAGCCCCGGCAGCCACCGCGGCAAGGGCTGGGAGACCGTGACCGAGCAGGCGATCCGGGCCCTCGTCGACCGCGGGGGCCCGCTCGTCGCCGTCCTGTGGGGTCGGGACGCACAGACGTTGCGGCCGGTGCTGGGCGATGTCCCGTGCGTGCAGAGCGTGCACCCCAGCCCGCTCTCGGCGTCGCGGGGGTTCTTCGGGTCGCGGCCGTTCAGCCGGGTCAACCAGCTGCTGGAGCGCCAAGGCGCCGCGCCGGTCGACTGGGCGCTCGGCGTCTCCTCGTGATGGCAGAGGGCCGGTGCGGGTGCCTCTGGCAGACGGCGTCAGACGAGCGGGGCCGACGAGGTGCACGCCGGACGGCAGGTGGAGCGAGCGAGAGCCGCCAGAGGAGGTCCGGGTCGGCCCGTCGCGACGCAGCGTGACGGCGAACAGGGCCGATCGGGTGATCTCGGGCGTGGCGTGAGCAGGGCTGTTCGGCAGCTTCCGTGACCTGGTTGTGATCTTCCGGTTCCGTTCCGTAACGTTGCCGCGTCCTGAAGAACCACCGTGAACCGCAGCGCCGAACACCACCTGGCGGACCACGGCCCGAACGACGACCGACCGCAGGTGGTGGCGGGGGACCCACAGGTGGCCGCGTCAGCGGCCTTGGGGTGAAGCCGGACGACGTCCGGCCGGGTGCTCACGACCCGAACCCGACAGCTCACCTCGAAGGCGCTCGACCGTGAGAGGCACAGCCTGCGATGAGCGGCTACAACGGGCGACACCGCGCGCCCACCATCCCCCACCGTCACGTCCGCACCATCGCCACCCTCGGCACCGCCGGGGCGGTCATGGCGGCCCCGCTGGTCATGGCGGGCACGGCTCAGGCGGCGTCCGGCCGCACCTGGGACCGGCTGGCCCAGTGCGAGAGCGGCGGCAACTGGAGCATCAACACCGGCAACGGCTACTACGGCGGCCTGCAGTTCTCG
>DASSTJ010000026.1:0-3360 GCA_035707965.1 Actinomycetales bacterium | reverse complement strand
CGGATCACGTTGTCGGCCACGATCAGCGTGCCCTGCCGCGACAGCCGCACCGACCAGTCGAAGTAGGTCGGGTAGCCCTCCTTGTCGGCGTCGATGAACACCAGGTCGAAGGGCGCCTCGTCCGCGAGCGTCGGCAGCGTGTCGGCGGCGTCGCCGAGCCGTACCTCGACGTTGCCGCAGCCGGCCCGGGCGAGGTTGGCGCGCGCGACCTCCGCGTGCCGCGGGTCCGCCTCCAGGGTGATCACCACGCCGTCGGCGGGCAGCGCGCGAGCGAGCCAGATCGTGCTGTAGCCCGCCAGCGTGCCGATCTCCAGGACCCGGCGGGCACCGACCGCCCTGGCCAGCAGCATCAGCAGCTTGCCCTGGTTGGGCGCCACGTTGATGGGCGGCAGCCCGGCGGCGCGGGCATCGGCGAGCGCGGCGTCGAGGGCCGCGTCGGGCGGCACGAACAGGGCGTCGATGTAGTCGTCGACCGCCGTCCACAGTTCACGAGTCACGCGCGAAGTGTGGCTCACCCGGTAGCGTCCTGTGTCGTGGACCACGGGGCGGTGCCGGACGACGCGCCCGCTGTCGTCATCGACGGCCTGACCAAGTCCTTCAGCGACGACGTGCTCGCCGTCGACGACGTCCACTTCGCCGTGGGGCGCGGCCAGGTGTTCGGCCTGCTCGGTCCCAACGGCGCGGGCAAGACGACCGCGCTGCGCATGCTCCTCGGCCTCATCCGGCCGAGCGCAGGCTCGGCCAGCATCCTCGGCGAACGGGTGCGCCCCAGCGCGCCGGTCCTGGCCCGCGTCGGCGCACTCGTCGAGTCACCCGCGTTCGTGCCGCACCTGTCCGGCCTGGCCAACCTGCATCTCTACTGGGCCGCCGGGCCCAACCCGCACGACGACATGCACCTCGACGCCGCGCTCAGGGTCGCCGGGCTCGGCGACGCCGTACGGCGGAAGGTCCGCACCTACTCGCAGGGCATGCGCCAGCGGCTCGGGCTCGCCCAGGCACTGCTGGGTCGGCCCGACCTCGTGATCCTCGACGAACCGACCAACGGCATGGACCCGCAGCAGATGCGGGAGGTGCGCAGGCTGATGACGCGGCTCGCCGACGACGGCACCACAGTGCTGCTGTCCAGCCACCTGCTCGCCGAGGTGGAGCAGGTCTGCACACATGCCGCCGTCATGAACCGCGGCCGGCTCGTGACGACCGGCACCGTCGCCGCGTTGACCGGCCCGTCCGACAGCGTCCTGCTCGACGTCGACGACCGAGGGCTGGCGCGCAGCATCCTCGGCGTCACGACCGGCGTCGTCGACGTCGGCGAGCAGGAGGACGGCCTCGTCGTACGCCTGAAGGGCATCCGCTCCTCCGACGTGGTGGCGCGGCTGGTGCACGGCGGGGTCGCGGTCGAGCAGGCGGTGGCCCGCCGGCACCTGGAGGACGCGTTCATCGAGCTGCTCGCCGAGGACACGCCGTGATCGGCGTCGAGCTGCGCAAGCAGCTGCCGCGCGCGCGGACCTGGGTCGCGCTGCTCGTGATGGCCGTCGTGCCGGTCATCATGACGATCGGCTTCGCCGTCGGCGGCCCGCCGCACGACCACGACAACGGGCTGTTCGCGCTGAGCACCCGCTCCGGGCTCAACATGCCGGTGTCCGCGCTGACCCTCATGCAGAACTTCCTGCTCGTCATCGTCGTCGCGCTGTTCGCCGGCGAGACGGTCTCCGGCGAGGCCAGCTGGGGCACGCTGCGCTACCTGCTGATCCGACCCGTGACCCGGACGCGGCTGCTGGCCAGCAAGCTCGCCATCGTCGCGCTGCTGGTCGTGCTGGCCACCCTGCTGATCCCGATCTTCGGTCTCGCGGCCGGGTTGCCCACCTTCGGCTGGCACGACGTCGCCGTCGTCAACCCCCAGAGCCAGGTCACCGACGGCATCCCGACGTTCGGCCTGCTGGATCCCGCGAGCGCCCTGTGGCGGCTGCTCGCCGCGACGGGTTACGTGGCCTGGACGATGGCGAGCACCGTGGCCTTCGCCTTCCTGCTGTCGGCGCTCATCGACTCGCCGTTCGGCGCGGTGTTCGGCGGGCTCGCCTTCGCGATCGTGTCGCAAATCCTCGACAACATCCCGTCGTTCGGCAACGTTCGCTACGGCCTGCCGACGCACTACTGGCACGCGTGGACGCAGCTGTTCGCGCCCACCGTGCACGCCGGCGACATGGTGACCGGCACGCTCACGCAGCTGCCCTACGTCGCGGTCTTCCTGGCCCTGGCGTTCGCGGCGTTCCGGCGCAAGGACATCCTCACCTGAGCGGGCGGTGTGGTGACATGGCTCACCGGCCACCTGCCTTGCCTGCTCGCCGCGATCCGGGGAACGCTGCTGCGCATGGGCTGGACCGCGAACGACATTCCTGACCTGCACGGGCGCACGGCGATCGTCACCGGCGCCAACAGCGGCATCGGGTTCCACACCGCGCTGCAGCTGGCCAAGCACGGGGCACTCGTGGTGCTCGGCTGCCGCGACCCGCACCGCGGTGCCGCAGCACTCGCCCGCCTCGAGGCGGCATCGGTGTCGGCCCAGCTGCTCGCGCTCGACCTCGGGCACCTGGACTCGGTCCGCACGTTCGCCCGGCACATCGCCGCCGACCACCCCCGCGTCGACATCCTCGTCAACAACGCCGGCCTCATGGCGATCCCGTACCAGCACACGGCCGACGGGTTCGAGATGCAGCTCGGCGTCAACCACCTCGGGCACTTCGCGCTCACCGGCCTGCTGCTGCCGCAGCTGCTCGAGGCGCCCGAGCCCCGCGTCGTGACGGTCAGCAGCACCGCGCACCGCACCGGCGTCATGCGGTTCGACGACCTGCAGGGGGAGAAGCGCTACCGCCGGTGGCAGGCCTACGGGCAGTCCAAGCTGGCGAACCTGCTGTTCGCCTACGAGCTCGACCGGCGCGCCCGCGCTGCGCAGCTGCCGCTGACCAGCGTCGCCGCCCACCCCGGCTACGCCGCGACCGACCTGCAGACCAAGGGTGCCAAGATGGCGGGCCGCCCGCTGACGGAGACCGTCATGCGGCTCGGCAACGCGCTGCTGGCGCAGAGCGACGCTGCGGGCGCGCTGCCGTCCCTGTACGCCGCGGCCGCACCGGGTGTCCGGGGCGGCGAGTTCTACGGGCCCGGCCAGCTCTTCGAGAGCCGTGGTGCCCCGAAGCGGGTCTCGTCGTCGAAGGCCTCCCACGACGAGGTGGCCGCGCGCCGACTGTGGGACATCTCCGAGGAGCTGACCGGCGTCCGCTACGAAGCACTACGCGCCGGCTCGCCCGCCTAGTGGTCCGTCGTCGTATTGATCTGGCGGGTTAAGGCTGCTCGGCCTCGTTGGAC
>DASSTJ010000025.1:0-12717 GCA_035707965.1 Actinomycetales bacterium | reverse complement strand
ACCAGCCAGCTCAACCAGGTGCTCGGCGTCGCGCTCGGCGGGCTCGTGGTCGGCGTGCTGGGTGCTCGGCGGGCGCTGTGGATCGACGCGGCGACGTTCGTGGTCTCCGCGATCATCCTGGCCTTTGCCGTCCGACCACGGGCTGCCGCGGCCGCTCTGGGCCTGCCCGGGATGCGCGACCTGGGCCGTGACGTCCGGGAGGGGTTGGCGCACCTGCGTCAGGATCGATCGTTGCGAGCGCTGCTGGTCCTGGCCTGGGTGATGACGCTCGTGCTCGTCGCTCCCGAGGCAGTGGCGCTGCCGTACGCGGCGTCGCACGGTGCCGACACGACCGCCGGTGGCGTGCTGCTCGCAGCCGTCCCCTTCGGCGCGGTGATCGGCGTCGCGGTCGTCGGTCGCTGGCACCCCGTCGTCCAGGTGCGACGCATGCTGCCCCTGGCGACGCTCGCACCGCTCCCGCTGCTGGCACTGGTCGTGGACCCGTCGTGGCCGGTGGCGGCGCTGCTGTTCGTCCTCTCCGGGCTGTGCCAGGGCTTCATGGTGCCGCTCATGGCGACGTACGCGCTCCTCGCACCGGACGCCATGCGGGGACGGCTCAACGGCCTGGCCGGCTCGGGCTTCGCGCTCGTCACCGCGATGGCATTCCTCCTGGTCGGCGCCCTCGCCGACCTCACCACCGAGTCGCTGGCCGTCGTGCTCGCCGCTGTCGCCACGATCGCCTTCTTGGCCGTGACGTGGTCGGTCTGGCCGCGGCAGCAGCTCGTCGACAGCGCCGCCCGTACCTACGCCTGATCCGCCTGCGCTTCAGTCGCTCGCCGCCTCGGGCCAGGTCCACCCGCTGATGTCGGGGGCGTCCTCGCCGTGGTCGCGCGTGTAGCGGCGCGCCGCGAGCCGGGCGTCGGTCATCTCCTGCCGCAGACCCGCGCAGCGCACGCCCAGGCCTGGGACTCGGTCGATGACGTCGATGACCAGGTGGAACCGGTCGAGGTCGTTGAGCATCACCATGTCGAACGGCGTGGTGGTGGTGCCCTCCTCCTTGTAGCCACGGACGTGGATGTTGGAGTGGTTGGTGCGCCGGTAGGTCAGGCGGTGGATCAACCAGGGGTAGCCGTGGAAGGCGAACACCACCGGCCGGTCGGCAGTGAAGAGGGCGTCGAACTCGTCGTCCGGCAGCCCGTGGGGGTGTTCGGACTCGGGCTGCAGCCGCATGAGGTCGACGACGTTCACCACGCGTAGCTTGAGCTCGGGCAGGCGGTCGCGCAGGATGCGGGCCGCGGCCAGGGTCTCCATCGTCGGCACGTCGCCCGCGCACGCGAGGACGACGTCGGGGTCCGCGCCCTCGTCGGTGCTGGCCCAGGGCCAGATGCCCAGGCCGCGCGTGCAGTGGGCGATGGCGTCGTCCATCGACAGGTACGCGGGCGACGGGTTCTTGCCGGCGACCATCACGTTCACGTAGTCCCGGCTGCGCAGGCAGTGGTCGGCGACCGACAGGAGCGTGTTGCTGTCCGGCGGCAGGTAGACGCGGACGATCTCGGCCTTCTTGTTGACCACGTGGTCGATGAACCCGGGGTCCTGGTGGGAGAAGCCGTTGTGGTCCTGCCGCCACACGTGCGAGGACAGCAGGTAGTTCAGCGACGCGATCGGCCGACGCCACGGGAGGTCCCGGCTGACCTTGAGCCACTTGGCGTGCTGGTTGAACATCGAGTCGATGATGTGGATGAACGCCTCGTAGCAGTCGAACAGCCCGTGGCGACCCGTCAGGAGATAACCCTCCAGCCAGCCCTCGCAGAGGTGCTCGGACAGGACCTCCATGACCCGGCCGTTCGGCGCGAGGTTGACGTCGACGGGCCACTGCTCGGCCACCCACGTCTTGGGAGTCGCCTCGAACACCGCCTGCAGCCGGTTCGACGCCGTCTCGTCCGGGCCCATGATGCGGAAGCGGTCGGGGTTGGCCGCCACGACGTCCCGCAGCCAGGTGCCGAGGACCTGCGTGGGGGCGCTGAGCCGCCGCCCTGGCTCGGGGACGTCCACGCCGTAGTGCCGGAAGTCGGGGAGCTCCAGGTCCCGCAGCAGCAGACCACCGTTGGCGTGCGGGGTGTCGCTCATCCGTCGTCCCGGTGGGGGAGCAGTCGCCGCCACCGCCGGAACCAGGCGACCCGTCTCGTCGAAGAGCTCGTCCGGCCGGTACGACCGCAGCCACTCCTCGAGCATCCTCAGGTGGTCAGGGTTGTCGCGTACGCCGGCCAGTGGCACCTGGTGCGAACGCCACGTGCCCTCGACGGGTTCGCCGTCCACCTCGTTCGGACCGGTCCAGCCCTTCGGCGTCCGGAGCACGATCATCGGCCACGTGGGCCGTTCGACGACCTCGCCCCCACGTGCGCGAGCCTGGATCTGCGCGATCTCGTCGAAGACGTCGTCCATGGTGCGCGCGAGCTGCTGGTGCACCGACGCCGGGTCGTCGCCGCTCACGAACCTGGGCGCGTAGCCGTAGCCCACGAGCAGGCTGCGCAGCTCGTCCTCCGGGATGCGCGCCAGGACCGTCGGGTTCGCGATCTTCCAGCCGTTGAGGTGGAGGATCGGCAGCACGGCCCCGTCGGTCACCGGGTTCAGGAACTTGGTGGAGTGCCAGCTGGCGGCCAGGGCCCCCGTCTCCGCCTCCCCGTCGCCGATGACGCACGCCGCCACGAGCCGAGGGTTGTCGAAGACGGCGCCGAAGGCGTGCGCGAGGGAGTAGCCGAGCTCGCCGCCCTCGTGGATCGACCCGGGCGTCTCCGGCGCCACGTGGCTGGGAATGCCACCGGGGGACGAGAACTGGCGGAAGAGTCGTTGCAGCCCCCGCTCGTCCTGGGTGATGCCCGGGTACACGTCAGAGTACGTGCCGTCCAGGTAGGCGCCTGCGACCAGGCCGGGCCCTCCGTGCCCCGGGCCGGTGACGTAGAGGACGTCGACGCCGGCGCGCTCGCGCAGCACGCGGTTGAGGTGCGCGTACAGCAGGTTCAGCCCGGGAGTGGTGCCCCAGTGGCCCAGCAGCCTGGGCTTGATGTCGTCCACGCTGAGCGGCCGTCGCAGCAGCGGGTTGTCCATCAGGTAGATCTGTCCGACGGAGAGGTAGTTGGCGGCACGCCACCATGCGTCCACCTCGGCGAGGTCAAGGACGTGTCGGGACTCGGCGTCGGTGACCATGGCCTCAGCCTCTGGGACGGCCGGAGCGGGCGCAAGAGGGGAGGTGGCGGCCGCCACCGCTCGGTCTGCGGTCACCGGCTCAGTACTCGGCGCGGTCGCCCTGGGGGCGGACGACGACCACGGGGCACTCGGCGTTCTGCAGGACGTGCTGGCTCACCGAACCCAGCAGCAGGCTGCGGAAGCCGCCGCGGCCGCGCGAACCGACGACGACCAGCTCGGCGCCGACGCTGAGCCGCGCGATGGCGGCCCCCGGTTCGTCCTGGACGACGACGGGGTGCACCACGACGTCCGGGTACTGCTCGGCGAAACCGGCCACGTCCTCGGCCAGCATGATGTGCTGGCGCTCCTCCATCTCCTGCTTGGTGCTGGCAGGGACGTCGATGAGCCGCCCGCCGCTGAGGTCCACCCACCACGCGTGCACGACTGTCAGCTCGCAGCCGCGCGCGTCGGCCTCGGCGAAGGCGTAGGCGATGGCGGCCTGCGACGTGGCCGACCCGTCGGTGCCCACGACGACGCGGCGCGGGGACGCGACGGGACGAGCGCCGAGGTCGCGGACGACGACCGTCGGGCAGGGCGCGTGCGTGGCGACCTGCAGCGCGGTCGAGCCCAGGAACGCGCCCCGCAACGGGCGGTGACCTCTGGACCCGATGACCACGGTGCCCGCCTCCTGGGCGGCGTCCAGGATGGCCACCGACGCGTTGGCCATGCGCACGGTCGTGGTGACCTGCACGGACGGCGCCTGCTCGCGCACGCGGGCCGCGGCCTCGTCGACGACCTCCTGCGTGCTCTTCGCGAGATCGACCTCGATCGGGACGGTCATCGGCGTGGCGCCGGTCATCGGCAGCGAGTAGGCGCTCACCAGGTGCAGCGGGCGACCCTCGCGGGCGGCTTCCTCCACAGCCCAGTCGAGCGCGGCACCGGCTGCTGCCGAGCCGTCGACGCCGACGACGATGGTCTGCGTGCGGGACGTGGTCATGGCTCCTCCTCGGCCGGCGCGCCCATGACCGTCGACCCGTCTCGATGGTCGGGCTCGCACCGTCAGCGTGCGGCCCGGACCACGTCTGGCGTCAGGGGCAGCGGTCCCGACCTTCGGGCTGGACTGCGTCATGGCCCACGGGACCAAGGTCCCTGCCCCGTGCGCGGACGGGCGAGCACGATCGGGACAGGTGGGTCGCGCCGACGGTGCGTTTCACCGTGGGGCGACTCGAGGAGGAGGAGCCATGTCCACCACACAGCACGACCGTCTGCGTGTCGTCGTCGGGTACGACGGGTCCCCGGGCTCCGCCCGCGCCGTGGAGTGGGCAGCCGAGCAGTGCAACCTGCGGCACCTTCCCCTCGAGGTGCGGTCGGTCGTCGAACCGGTCGGCCCGGTGGCGGTCGACCTCCTCGACGACGACTGGGCCGAGGAGGACCAGGACGTCGCCGACCGGCTGGCGCGGGAGGGCGCGGAGATCGCGGCCGGTAGCTGTCGCTTCCAGGTCCTCACCCGCGGCGTGGTCGGTCATCCCGTCGCCGCGCTCGTGGACGGCTCGGACTCCGCGGCACTGCTCGTCGTCGGCGCCCAGGGTGCCGTGTGGCAGCCGTCCCGGGTTCTGGGCTCTGTAGCGTTCGCCGTGACGGTGCACGCCGACTGTCCGGTGGCGGTCGTCCACGGGGCGCCGCCACGGCAGCTGGGCCCCAGGAACCCGGTCGTGGTCGGAGTCGACGGATCGCGGTCCGCGTCGGCCGCGCTGCTGCAGGGCACGGACCTCGCGGCACGTTCCGGGGCCGAGCTGGTCGTCGTCTCCACCTGGCGGTCCGGACGTCGGCGTGCCGGTGCGGCCGCCGCGTCGTCCCGTGGCGGTCGACCAGACCCGGAGGCGGCGGCACAGGCGGTGGCACTGGCGGAGGTGGAGCGCGCCCACCTCGTCCGTCCGGAGGTGGCGGCGTCGACCCGCGTCATCGAGGGCTCGCCGGCCGCGGTGCTGGCCGAGCTCTCGGCGGACGCCGGTGTGGTGGTCGTGGGGTCCAGGGGCCACGGTGGCTTCGCCGGCATGCTCCTCGGCTCGGTGACGCGTCGGCTGGTGCACGAGGCGCGTTGCCCCGTGGTGGTGACCCGTCGGGTCCAGCAGGAGCAGGAGCACGAGCTGCCGGCGCTCGCCACCGCTGCGCTGCGGCCGCAAGAGCCTTGAGGGAGGCGCAGTGAGAGCACTGGTGACGGTCGCCAGCAAGCACGGCTCGACGCAAGGACTGGCCAGGGCCGTGGCGTCGGGGCTGCGTGACCGCGGCTTCGACGTGGACCAGGTGGCCCCCGAGGACGTCCTCGACGTCGGACCGTACGACGTGGTCGTCATCGGCAGCGCGGTGTACGCCGGTCGTTGGCTGCGGGCCGCGAAGGACCTCGTGCGGCGGCACTCCGCAGCACTGCGCTGGCGCGACGTGTGGCTGTTCTCGTCCGGACCGCTGGGCAACCCGCCGGTTCCGGCTGAGGAGCCGGTGGACGTCGTCACGATGCTCTCCGAGTCCGGGGCGCGTGGGCACGTGCTGCTGGCCGGCGCGCTCGACCCGGACGGGCTGCGTCTGGCGGAGAGGCTCGTCGTCCGTGCCGTGAAGGCGCCGTACGGGGACTTCCGAGACTGGACGGCGGTCGCGCGGTGGGTCGACCAGATCGCCGGTGCGTCGTCCGTGAAGGCGACCATGAGCCCACCATGAGCCCATCATGAGCGAGGCCTTCACGCCTAGGGCGAACACCTCTGGCGGACGGGGTGTAGCCGAGTAATCATTCTTACATGACAACAGCAGCCGAGGTACGCGCCTGGTTCACCGGGCGCCTGCCGCAGGAATGGGTGCAGGACGGCGACCCTGAGGTCACCGTCGACCGCGAGGAGATCACCGTCGTCCTCGCACTGACGACGCCCCCGCTCGCTGAGGGGGCGACCGACGTGGAACGTGCCGAGGCGGTGGCCGGCCGGGTGCAGCGCTGGCGTGAGGACACGCGCGACCTGCGCATGTCGATCGCTCGTGAGACCGAGCATCGGTTCGGGCGCAAGGTGGCGTGGGGGGTGCGGGTGGAGGGCGAGACGCACCTGTTCACGCACCTGGCCGTCCCGGTGATGACGCGGCTGCGCCAGCCGGAGCGTCAGGTGCTCGACACGCTCGTCGAGGCAGGCGTCGCGCGTTCGCGCGCGCACGCCCTTGCGTGGTGCGTGCGGCTCGTCGGCGACAACGCCGACAGCTGGCTCGCGGAGCTGCGCGACGCGATGCAGAAGGTGCGTGAGGTTCGGGCTCAAGGTCCGGGCGCGGCCTAGTGCAGGTACAGCGGACGGGGGCGCTGGGCGCTCCTATGCGCGAGCCCGGTCCGCCGTCGTCCGTGCCATCTCCGACAGCGCCCGACGGTCGTTGAGGCGCGAGGCCACGAGCGCAGCGGTGATCATCCAGCTCAGCCACGTGGCGACGAAGATGCGTTGCGCGAGCCCGAAGGACGCGTCACCGAGGACGGGGATGAGGAAGAAGGCGGCGATGCACACCAGCGACCAGCAGACGGTGGGAACCGTGTAAGGGGACCATCGCGGACTGCGGCGAAGGTGACGAACGGTGGCGACGATCGCCACCATCACCAGCACGAACGTGCTGATCCCCGCGATCTGGTGGATCGTCGAGGTCGTCGTCGCCGGCTCGCCCGTGCGGTTGGTGTGGAAGAACGCCGAGACGACGTCGAGCAGGGCGGCAACAGCCAGGACGACGGGGGCGATCGTCGCGTGGGGCAGCTCGCGTCGAAGCACGACCGCGAGGGCGAACGTGCCTGCTCCCATCAGGACGAAGGCCACGAGCATCAGGCCACCGCCGCGGCCTAGGGCGAGCTCGCTCATGGCCTGGGAGCGCGCCGAGTAGTCGGAGTGCTGGACGAGGTTGAGCAGGACGACCACTGCTGCGAAAGCCGACAGCGACGTGGCGCTGGTGAGGGCGAGCGTACGAGTCGAGACGGGCATGACGGGCTCCTGGGTGGAAGAGGCTTCGCCGACCGTACGAACGCAGGTGAGTGGCCGTCGTCGCCCTACGAGCCCTGAGCTGTCGTCCTGCGGTGCTTCGCCCGCTGTCGTGGAGCGCACCGACGTACATCGTGGGGATGACGACGAGACTTCGCCGGAATGACGTGCGGGTCGGGCCACGCGCCTACCTTGTGGTGATGACGGTTGTGGTCCGCGCGGGATGGCGGGCGTCCTCACGGTTCACCCCGGTCGACGTCGCGATCGTGCTGGTCGTCGCCTTGGTCGGTCAGCAGGAGGTGTGGTTTCCGGCGGCCCGGCTCTCCGACCTGGTCGGGCCCCGTCCGGTCGTGTGTGTGGTCTACCTGACCTCCTCGCTGGTGTTGCTCTGGCGCCGGTTGGCGCCGTTGAGCGTCCTGTCGGTGGTCGTGCTCGTGCTCAGCGTCGACTACCTCGCCTACGGCGCCCCCGACGGGCTGGGCACGCTGCTCCCGCCGGTCGTCGCGTTCTTCGCTGTCGGCCGTCACGCTGAGACTCCGAAGTTCCTGGTGGGGCTGGGGCTCGTCGTGGTGCATCTCGTCGTGCACGAGTACCGCGATCCGCAGTTCACCCTCGACGGTCCGACGGTGGTGATCTGGGCGGTCGTCGTCGGGGTCGGCTTCCTCGGTGTGGTCCTGCGCGCCAGGGCGAGCGAGATCCGTGAAGCTGCCCGGCGAGCCGAGCTGGTCGAAGCCAGCCGCGTCGACGAGGACCGGCGGCTGGTGGAGGCGGAACGCCGCCGGCTGGCTGGTGAGCTGCACGACATCGTCGGGCACGGGCTGAGCCTGATGGTGCTGCAGCTCGTCGCGGTCGACGGCACGGTGGAGAAGGGCGATCTCGACGCGGCGCGGCGGCGATTGGCGTCCCTGGAGCAGACGGCCCGAGAGACTCTCGCGGAGTCGCGACGTCTGGTTCAGGTCATGGATGGGGCATCCGAGTGTCGCACCCCACAGCCCGGGCTCTCGGATCTGCCTGAGCTGGTGGCGAAGGTGAGCAGTGCGGGCGTCCCGATCGAGCTGCGCGTTCGCGGGGACGCGGTTGTCAGCGCGGGCTTGGGTCTGACGGTCTACCGGGTCGTGCAGGAGGCGCTGACGAACGTGGTGCGGCATGCACGTCCGGCCGTCGCGGAGGTGGTGGTGGACGTGGCCGTTGACCGGCTGACGGTCGAGGTGAGCGACCACGGCACAGGCGCGTCGGGAGCCGAGCCGGGCAGGGGGCTGCGCGGCATGGCCTCGAGGGTCGACCTCTACGGCGGCGCGCTCGAAGCCGGAGGACTCGACACCGGTGGCTACCGCGTCCGCGCGGTGTTTCCGCTCCCCGAGGTTCGCGCGTGATCCGGGTGGTTGTCGTCGACGACGAGACGCTGGTGCGTGACGGGCTGTGCGCGATCGCCGAGCTCGAGGACGGCATCGAGGTCGTCGGTGAGGCGGGAGACGGGCAGGACGCCCTCCGTGTGGTCGAGCAGACGCATCCGGATGTCGTCCTGATGGATATCCAGATGCCGGTCATGGACGGCGTCGAGGCGACCCGACGGCTGTGCGACCGTCCGGACGCACCCAAGGTGATCGTGCTGACCACCTTCGACCGCAACGAGTACGTGTACGAGGCGTTGCGCGCCGGTGCCAGCGCGTTCCTGCTGAAGGACCTGCACCGCCGGCAGCTCACCAGCGCCGTCCGCGCCGTGGTCGAGGGAGAGACGCTGGTCGCACCGGCCATCACCCGTCGACTGGTCGAGACCTACTGCCAGGGGCCACCTCAGGTGGACGGCCGCCCGGCGGCACTCGCAGTGCTGACCGAGCGTGAGGTCGAGGTGATGGCGCTGGTCGCGGCCGGCCGCTCGAACTCCGAGATCGCCGCTGAGCTGTTCCTCGCGGAGGCCACGGTGAAGACCCATGTCGCTAGGACCGTCGCGAAGCTGCACCTGCGGGACAGGGTGCAGCTGGTCGTGCTGGCATACGAGTCCGGTCTGGTCCGAGCCAGGGGCTAGCCGGCAGCCGGTGCTAGTCGTCGTCGACGATCTCGGTGAGGATGGAGAGCGACGCCTGCTCCGGCTCGAAGTTCACCGGATCCTCGATGTCGAAGAAGACGGTCACCTGGGCCGGGCCGGTGAAGAACTTGTCGCCCGCGGTGTCCGGGCCGACGTAGACGAGGACGCGGTGCCACTCGCCGTCGCACACCAGACGGGTGTCGCCTGACGAGATGATCGTCTGGCCGTGGAGGAAGCCGTCGTTCTGCGCCACCTCGACGATGAGCTCGACCGGCAGCCACGGGATCTGGCACCGGATGCGGACCGGAACCCGTGCCACGCCCCCGCTGCCGTGGCGGATGGGCGCCGTGCCCAGCTCCGCCTCGGCTGGGGCCAGCAGCTTGATGAACCGCGTGTCCGTGCCCGCGGCAGGCGTTCCGCCCGTTGCCGGGTTGCGGACGGTGAGACGCGCCGTCACTTTAGCCTGGCCGGGTTCGAAGTCAGCGGTGGCGGTGGCGTCGATCCCGAGCTCGACGCTGAGGGTGTGCCAGGTCCCGTTGCAGCGCAGAGGGTCTCGGACCGTGGCGCTCCCTGTTGCGGTCCCGTCCGGAACATCCTGCGTCACGGTCACGACGAGGTTGCGCGACTCGAGACCGACACGACACCGCACCTGCAACGGCACGATGGCCGACTCGTGCTGCCCGATCTGACCGGGTGCCAGCACCTGCACCGAGGCGGGAGGCACGGTGGCGAGGGCTGGTGGCGCGACAGCGACACCCAGCAGGATCGCCAGCACTCCGACGATCGCGGCGAGGGACGTACGACGCTTCATGGGGCTCACCTCGGCGCCCGAATATCCTCCCGTATCAGGCGACGGAGCAAGGTGACAAAGAGGACGGTCACCGTCGGTGTGCGCACATCCCGATTTGGGTGAACTGCCGCTCATGTCGGACTCGACGGTGCCATGCTGGGCGCCGCTCACAGGACGATCGCGGTGAAGGGACGTCCGACATGACGACGTCGAGCAGCAGCCTGGGCAGTCGAGCGAGGCGGACGCGGTCCGTGGCACGGCGAGCGGCGGTCGTGGTCGCGGTTCTCGCGAGCGCGGCGGCCGTCGTCCCGAGTGGTGGTGCGGCGGACGCCGCGGCCTCCACCGACTGGACGGCGTACGAGCACGGGCCGGCGCACAGCTCCGCGGCGTTCGGCGACACCGCCATCACGACGGCCTCGGTGGCGTCGCTGCATCCCGTATGGACGTTCCGCGCCGGACCGCCTCGGCAGACGGGGGCGCCCGGGCCGCGGTTCGACGCGAGCCCGACCGTTGCGAACGGCAGGGTCTACATCGGCGCGCGCACCGGCATCGAGTACGCCCTCGACGTGGCGACCGGCAACGTCGTCTGGAGCAAGCAGCTCGACTGGGGCAGCAGCACGGTGTGCTCCGCCAAGGGCATCACGGGGACGGCGACGGTTGCTCCCGACCCGGGCACCGGTGCCACCACCGTGTACGCCGTCGGAGCCCACTACCTGTATGCCCTGAACGCGACGACCGGTGCGCGCCGCTGGCGTGTTGCCATCGGCCCGGCGACGGCCGACGGCGAGGCGCGTTGGTACAACTGGTCCTCGCCCACGGTCGTGGGCGGCCGCATCTACCTGGGCCTCGCGGCCAACTGCGACGACGACAAGGTGCGCGGCGGCGTTGTGCAGGTCAACCAGCAGACGGGCAAGAAGCTGAAGACCTGGTACGCCGTGCCGAGCGGGCACGTGGGCCCCAGCGTCTGGAGCAGCATGGCCGGGGACGGCACCTCGGTCTGGGTCACGACCGGTAACCCCGACCCCGCCGAGACGCGGGTCTACGACGCCTTCTCGATCGTGCGGCTCTCGGCGAGCACGATGGCGAAGCAGGAGAAGTGGACGACGAGCACGCCCATCGCCGACGACTTGGACTTCGGCAGCTCGCCGACGTTCTTCTCTGCGACGATCGGCGGTGTCGCGACCGACATGATCGGTGCCTGCAACAAGAACGGCATCTACTACGCCTGGCGTCGCACCAGCCTTGCCGCGGGCCCGGTCTGGCAGCGTCGCGTCGGCAACACCGGCGGCACGGGTGTCGGCGCGTGCATCACGTCCGCTGCCTACGACGGCCCGGGCGGCACGCTCTTCGTGGCGGGCAACCAGACGACGGTCAACGGGGTCGCGGTGCAGGGCTCGGTGCGAGCGCTGGACCCGGCCACCGGGGCCATCCGCTGGGAGCAGCCGCTGACGTGCCTGCCGAACGGTTCGCCGACGCTGAACGCGACGACGCACGTGCTCGCAGTCCCGCTCTACGGCTGTCTCGGGTCGGACCAGCCAGGTGTGTCGCTCTTCAACTCGCAGACCGGCGCGCCGCTGCGCACGATCACGACGCCCGGCAAGGTGTTCGCCCAGCCCGTGTTCGCGAACGGCATGCTGTTCATCGCCGACGAGTCCGGGGTGCTCACGGCCTACGCGCCCTGACGCCTCGGTCAGAGAAGGGGTGGCCGGGTCGGACGTCCGGGGCGTGCTCCGGCCCTGATCCTATGAGGCGGTCGCTGCGGGGACAGCGGTCTGCTTGATGTGCCGGAGCTTGCCGACGATCACCTCGACGTCGGCGTTCGGGAAGACGTAGTCCGGGCCGGTGGGGGCGTGGTCGGTGTAGGGCGACTCGAAGAGCCGGTCCGGCTCCATCACGCCGTTCTTCGTCAGCTCGTCGACGATGAGGCTGACGAAGCGGATCTGCTGCGCAGAGAACCGGGTGCCGTCGAGGTACGTCTCGAAGGCATCGACGACGGCGGAGTGGTCGAGACCGACCAGGTGGCGCACGAAGAGACCCAAGCCGCCGCCTTGCTGAGCCGCCCATGCGATGTCGGCGTCCTGGCCACCAGCGGCCACCAGCATCTGCTCGAGCTCCGTCAGGTCGTCTGGCGTGAGCTGCTTGTTGCGGCGCAGGCGCTGCAGGGCGAGGTTGTCGAGGTGCTGCCGCAGGTACGCCTCAGCCTTGGCGCGGAAGCGTTCGAAGTTCGTGCCGGGGTTGACGCGAGGTAGGACGACGTCGACGGCCTCGCCGAGGGTGTCCTCGAAGTCCGTGTACATCGGGTTCCGGGTCGTCTTCTCGATGAAGCGCGCCAGGCCGCGCAGCTTGCGACGCGCCTCCTCGAGCATCGGCAAAGTCACGTCGACCCACCACTCGTCGCCCGCGACCGATTCCAGCAGCACGGACTGCTCGGCCACGCTGGGGATCGTCGTCTTGGTCAGGAGCGCGGAGGCGATGCGCTGCACGCTCTCGCGCAGCCGCTCGGCCAGCACGAGGTCGCCGTCGAGCTGGGCGAGCTGGCGACGCAGGATGAGCAGGTCGAAGCGCTTGGCATCTTCGTCGTCGTCCCGCACTGACGACGGCAGGCCGGCGAGGGGCAGGGCTGCCGCGGTGTCCGCGGGGGTCAGCTGCGCCCAGGCGTCGGCGTCCGCGAATCTCTCCACCGCCTTGCGGTGCGGGCGGACGACGAAGTTCTGCAGGCTCATCCCGACGACGATGTCGTGAAGCGCGCTCGT
>DASSTJ010000024.1:0-11700 GCA_035707965.1 Actinomycetales bacterium | reverse complement strand
GGCGAGGTCGCCGGGACGGCGTCCCGGTACCCGTACGGCGTCGTCGACGAGGCCGACTGCAGCGTCTGCACCGGGCTCGGTGACCGGTCCGGCGGGGTCGTGAGGGTGAGGGCGAGGACGGCGGCGGCGAGAAGCCCGCCGCCGGCGGTGGCGGCGATCGTCGTGATGCGCATGCGTGCTCCCAGGGTCGGTCGAGGTTGACGAGACCGACGCTAGGAAGCGTTCGTAAGACCGCTCTAAGACAGCGGCCAGGGAGCTCTGAGAGTCACACCAGCACCGTGGTGACCGGCAGCGACGAGTCGGCGGGCAGGTCGAGCTCGGACGGCGTCCGGCCACGTTCGACCATCAGCGAGCCGAGCGCGGCGACCATGGCGCCGTTGTCGGTGCACAGCTTCGGCCGCGGCACACGGAGCCGGATGCCGGCGGCGTCGCACCGCTCGGCGGCCATCGTGCGCAGCCGGGAGTTGGCGGCGACCCCGCCACCGATGAGCAGGTCGTGGACGTCGTTCTGCCGGCACGCGTCGACCGCCTTGCGCGTCAGCACGTCGACGACCGCCTCCTGGAAGCTGGCGGCGACGTCGTTCACGGGGATCGGCTCCCCCTGCGCCTCGCGCAGCTGCACCCAGCGCGCGACAGCGGTCTTCAGCCCCGAGAACGAGAAGTCGAACCGGTGCTTCTCCAGGTCCTTCGGGCTGCTGAGCCCGCGAGGGAACGTGACGTAGGCGGCGTCGCCCTCGCGCGCCGCCCGGTCGACGTAGGGGCCGCCGGGGAACGGCAGGCCCAGCAGACGCGCGACCTTGTCGAAGGCCTCACCCGCAGCGTCGTCGATGGTCTGGCCCAGGGGGCGCACGTCGCTCGTCACGTCCGGCACCAGCAGCAGGGAGCTGTGGCCTCCCGAGACGAGCAGCGACATGGCCGGCTCGGGCAGGGGCCCGTGCTCCAGCTGGTCGACCGCCACGTGGGCGGCCAGGTGGTTGACGCCGTACAGCGGCTTGCCGAGGGCGATGGCCAGCGACTTCGCGGCCGCGACCCCGACGAGCAGGGCGCCCATGAGGCCAGGGCCGCTGGTGACCGCGAGCGCGTCGACGTCGTCCAGCCGCACGCCGGCGTCGGTGCACGCGCGTTCGATGGTCGGCACCATCGCCTCGAGGTGCGCCCGGCTGGCGACCTCGGGCACGACCCCGCCGAAGCGGGCGTGCTCGTCGACGCTGCTCGCGACGGCGTCCACGAGCAGCTCGCGTCCACGCACGATGCCGACGCCGGTCTCGTCGCAGGAGGTCTCGATGCCGAGGACGAGGGGCGCGTCAGTCACCCGCCGATCCTATGACCGGCCGCATGCGGAAGATGAGGCCGTCCGTGTCGCCGTAGTAGCCGCGCCGGATGGCGATCTGCTCGAAGCCGCGCCGGTGGTAGAGCCGTTGCGCCGGGTCGTTGTCGGCCCGCACCTCGAGCAGCACCTGGGTCGCACCGCGCGCTCGCGCCGCGTCGAGCAGGGCGTCCAGCAGCCGCGCCCCGATCCCCCGTCCCTGCGCGCGGGGCGCCACCGCGATCGTCATGACGTCGCCGTCCGGACCGTTCACCGACAGACCGGCGTAGCCGATCAGCGTCCCGCCGTCCTCCGCCACGACGTACCAGCGACCATCGCCTCCGGGTGACGCGTGCGCCAGCTCGCCCCACCACGTCTCGGCCGACCAGGCATCGACGCCGAAGAGCTCGCGCTCCAGCGGCAGCAGGCGCTCGACGTCCCACCAGCGCATGACCCGCAGGGTGACGTCGTCGCTCACGAGTACCATCCTGCCGTGCCCGACGCGCCTTCCCTCGCCGCCGACGTGGCGACCCGCGACGAGATGCACGACCTCGGACGCCGGTTGGCCGGCGTGCTGAGAGCCGGCGACCTGGTCGTGCTGACCGGCGACCTCGGGTCAGGCAAGACGACGCTCACGCAGGGCATCGGCGACGGTCTCGGCGTGCGCGGTCCGGTCACCTCACCGACCTTCGTCATCGCTCGCGTGCACCCGAGCGAGGTCGGCGGACCACCGCTCGTGCACGTGGACGCCTTCCGGCTCAGCGGTTTCGACGAGGTCGAGGACCTGGACCTCGAGGCGTCGCTCGACGAGGCCGTCACGATCGTCGAGTGGGGCCACGGGCTGGTCGAGGGCCTCGCCGGCGACCGGCTCGAGGTGACGCTGGAGCGCCCGGCCACGGCTCCGGGCGACGCGGAGGCCGATCTCGACGAGCCGCGCACCGTGCGGCTCGCCGCTACCGGCGCGCGCTGGGTCGACACCGACCTCGCAGCCCTGCTCGGCTGACCACGGCCACGTCCCCCTACCCTGGCACCGTGCTGCTGCTCGCCCTCGACACCGCGACCCCCGCGGTGACCGTCGCCCTCCTCGCCACCGACGGGCATGGCGAGCGGGTGCTCGCTCAGTCCACGGTGCACGACCCACGGCGGCACGGGGAGCTGCTGGCGCCGGGCATCGAGGCGGTGCTGCGCGAGGCGGGCGCCACGCGCACCGACCTCACCGACGTGGTTGCCGGCACCGGGCCAGGCCCGTTCACCGGACTCCGCGTGGGCCTTGTCACTGCCCGCGTCCTCGCCACGACGTTGGGCCTGCGGTTGCACGGCGTGGGAACCCTTGACGCGCTTGCCTTTCACGCTCTCCAGCAGGCGCCGCGCGCGCTCGCCGGCGGTTTCGTCGTCGCGACCGACGCCCGGCGCAAGGAGGTCTACTGGGCACGTTACGCCGGGCAGGGCGACGCGACCACGACACCACGGGTGCAGCGCGTCGACGGTCCGAACGTGAGCCGCCCGGCCGACGTCCCGGTCGACGGTCTGCCCGTCGTCGGGCGCGGCGCCCAGCTGTACCCGGAGGCGCTGCTCGGGCGCGCTGACGCCGCTCCGACCGGACCGCTGGACCCGTCGGCAGCGGCTCTCGCCGCGTTCACGGCTCAGCTGCTCGCGGCGGGTGCGACGCTCGACGACACGGCACCCCAGTACCTGCGCCGCCCGGACGTCACCGAGTCGGCGGGGCGCAAGAGCGTCCTGGGCTGAGCCCTCACGCGGAACGCTTGCGACGCGAGCGCTTGCCGGTGCCGGTCACGGCGCGCTCGGCACGCCGCAGCAGGTCCTCGATGGCCTCGGTGACGACCTCCGGGTGCTCGAGCATCACGAGGTGACCGGCGTCCGGCACGAGCACCTGCTCGGCGCCCGGAAGCCGACGCACGATCTCCTCGCTGTGCTCCGGCGGCGTCAGCAGGTCGTCCGTGCCGGACAGCACCAGGGTCTCGATGCCGTCGAGCGCCGCGAGCGCGTCGTGCTTGTCGTGCAGGTCGAACGTCGGCAGGTACTCGGCCACCACGTCGATCGGCGTCGACGCGATCATCTCGGCGGTGAACCGCGCCACCGCCTCGGGCACCGGCGACGCGAACGAGTAGCGCTGGACGACGACCTGCTGGAAGTCGCTGCCGATGCGCCGGGACCGGTCGATGAGCCGCGGCACGCGCGCGAGCCCGGCGACCGCCGCGGGCACCACCTTGTGCGCCACCGTGCCCAGGTGCCCCCGCAGCCCCCAGCTCACGTTCGCCAGCCCTCCCGCGCTCGTCGACACCAAGGCGACGCCCGCCACGCGCTCCCGCACCAGCGCCGGTGCGTGGACGGCGAGGGCCATGATCGTCATGCCGCCCATCGAGTGGCCGACCAGCACGACCGGCCCGGTCGGCACGACGGCGTCGAGCACCGACTCGAGGTCACGACCGCACTGGTCCACGGTGCACGAGCCCGCGGGTCCGGCGTCCGAGAGGCCATGGCCCCGCTGGTCCCAGAACACCATGCGGTACCGCCCGCGCAGCGCCTGGCGCTGGAAGTGCCAGGAGCGCCGGCTGAGGCAGTACCCGTGGCTGAAGACGACGGTGAGGGGCGTGTCCGGGAGGTCGTCGACCTCGACGTGAAGCTGCGTGCCGTCGGCGGCCGTCACCGGGCGCACGTCGCCGACGAGCAGACCGATGTCGGGATCGGTCTGGCCGCTGGTGGCGCGCTTCATGGTCCAGCGCTCCGCGGCGAGGCCGATCGCGGTGCCCGCCCCGGCTGCCACGAGAGCGGCCCCGAGCCCGACGAGCGAGGTGCGGCGGCTCACGGCACGTAGCGACGCGGCACCCGCTGACCGATGCGGGTGACGATCTCGTAGGAGATGGTGTCGAGCACCTCGGCCCAGTCCTGCGCCGTCGGCTCGCCGGCCGACCCCTCGCCGAAGAGCACGACGCGGTCGCCCTCCTGGGCGGTCGCGTCCGGGCCGAGGTCGACGACGACCTGGTCCATGCACACCCGGCCGGCGATGCGGAACCGGCGTCCACCGACGCCGACGGGGCCGACGTTGGTGGCCGCGCGCGGGATGCCGTCGGCGTAGCCCAGCGGCACGAGACCGAGCACGGTCTCGCGGTCGGTCGTGTACGCGTGCCCGTACGAGACGCCCGACCCGGCAGGCACCCGCTTCACCAGCGCCAGCTGGGACTGCAGCGTCATCGCGGTGCGCAGGCCGTAGGCCGCCGGCCCGCCGAGGTCGGGAACCGGGGACAGGCCGTACACGGCGAGCCCGGGACGGACGACGTCGAAGTGGGCGGCCGGGGTGGTGAGCGTCGCCGCGGAGTTGGCGAGGTGCCGCACCTCGAGCCGGGCGCCCGCGGCCTCCGCCCGACGCACGGCGTCGCCGAAGAGCTCGATCTGCCGGAGCACGCTGGGGTGCTGCGGCGCGTCGGCGAAGATGAGGTGGGACCAGACGCCGACGAGACGGACGGCCCCCTCGGCCTCGGCGCGCAGCGTGGCGGCGACCATGTCGTCCCAGGCGGCGGCTGGGACGCCGTTGCGCGAGAGACCGGTGTCGATCTTGAGGTGAACGCGCGCGGTGCGACCCACCGCGCGCGCGGCGTCGACGATCTCGTTCAACGCCCAGGCCGCGCTCACCGACAGGTCGACGTCGGCCGTGATGGCGTCGGCGAAGCGGTCGCCCGGCACGTGCAGCCACGACAGCATGCGTCCGGCGTCCCCGGCTGCCCGCAGGGCGAGGCCCTCGCCGAGCTGGGCCACGCCCAGCCAGGTCGCCCCGCCGTCGCGGGCCGCGGCGGCGCTGCGCACCAAGCCGTGCCCGTACGCATCGGCCTTCACCACGGCCATGACCTCGGCGCTGCCGGCGCGCTCGCGCAGGGTCCTGACGTTGCCGGCGATCGCACCGAGATCGACCACCGCCTCCGCCGGGACACCCGGCGCCAGCGTGAGCTGAGGCTGCGCAGCGGTCACCTGCACCTCCTCGGCGCGGGTGTGGCTCGCAGGTCGGACGGGGACACTCACGCGTGCCATTCTCGCAGCCGGTGGCCGCGAACGCCGATGGGTGCGCCTCGCCCGGCACGGCGAGCGCCGGTCAGCAGCGTGGTCACGGCGGCCGGCAGCGCCTCGAGGACGGACCCGGCACTCGCCGGGCCGCCGGACGAGGCGATGGCCCCCGCGATCCCGTGCACGGCCACGCCCACCTCGCCCGCCACGTGCGTCGGCAGCCCGGCGGCCAGCAGCGTGCCGAGGACGCCGGCCAGCACGTCGCCGGAACCGGCGGTGGCCAGCCAGTGGGGGCCGTCGTCCTGCGCTCGCACGATGCGGTCCGCGTCGACGACCAGCGTCGTCGACCCCTTGAGGAGCACGGTGGCGCCGGTCAGCTCGGCCGCACGGCGGGCGTGGCGCAGGGGGGACGCCTCGACGTCCCCGCGCTCGACCTTGTCGTCCCCGTCGCTCAGCAGCCGCGCGAGCTCGCCGGCGTGCGGCGTCAGGAGCGTCGGCGCGTCGCGGCGCTCTGGGAGCAGGGTGAGGGCCCCCGCGTCGACGACGCAGGGCAGGTCGCTCGCGAGCGCCCGCTGCACCGCCGCCCGCTGGCCGACGTCGTGCTCGGGGTCGAGCCCCGGACCCAGCACCCACGCCTGCACGCGTCCCTCGCCGGGCACCACCTCCGGCCAGCGGGCACGCACCAGATCGGTCGGCTCGTCGGGGCCGACGTAGCGGACCATCCCGGCGCCGGTGCGCACCGCGGCCCCGCTGCAGAGCACCGCCGCACCGGTGTACGTGGGGCCACCGGCGACCACCCCGACGACCCCGCGCGAGTACTTGTCGTCGTCCGACCCGGGCACCGGCCAGCGAGCAGCGAGGCCGGCCGACCCGGTCGTCATCACGGCCGGGTCCGTCGACGGCAGCCCGATGTCGACCAGCCGCACCTCCCCGGCAGCCACGCGACCCGGCGGCAGCAGCAGGCACGGCTTGAGCACGCCGAAGGTCACGGTGTGGGTGGCGCGTACGTGCGGGCCGGGTGTCTCTCCGGTGTCGGGGTCGACGCCGCTGGGCAGGTCGACCGCGACGACGGGCACGTCGGACGGCAGGCTGCTCGCCCGCTCCCCCAGCTCGGCCGCGGCACCTCGCAGACCTGGCCTTCCCCCGATGCCGAGCAAGCCGTCGACGACGAGGTGCGCCGTCCACAGCTCGTCCGCGGCGTCGCCGTCCGGCACGTGCCGTGACCGGCCACCGGCTGCCCTCAGCGCCGCGAGCCCTTCGGAGTGTGCCGTCGAGGCGGCCAGGAGCGCCTGGACGCGAGCACCGCGCGCCGCCAGCCGAGCGCCCGCCCACAGGGCGTCGCCGCCGTTGTTGCCAGGTCCGACGAGCAGCACGACCTCGCGTCCGTAGACACCACCCGTCGTCGTCTCGAGCACCTCGACCACCTCGGCGGCCAGGCCAGCGGCCGCGCGCTGCATGAGCGCCCCGGTGGGCAGCTGGGCCATCACCTGCTCCTCGGCGGCGCGCACGTCCGCGACCACGGAGGCGGTGACGGTCCAGCGAGGGTCCGGCGAGCGGTGCATCCACCGAACGTAAGGCATCACCGACCCGTCCGCGGGTAGACGACCTGCGAGTCGCAGCAGCGGCCCGCTCAGCCACGCCCACTGGTCAGACCCAGTGCTCAGCCGCGCACACTGCTCGAGGAGAGAACCGGATGACGCAGACCGTCGACCGCACGTCCACGACCGAGCTGCGGGTGACCCGCCAGACGCGGCACCACGTCGGCGGCTGGCGGGACGGGGCCGGGCAGCGTCAGGTCGTCGTGCGCGACCCGGCGACCGGCACGGCCACCTGCACCATGGTTCCCGCCACCGACGCCGAGGTCGACGAGGCCGTACGACTCGCCCGGACGACGTCCCCCACCTGGCAGCGGACCTCACCGGCCGAGCGGGCGGCCGTCGTCCGGGCCGCAGCCCAGCGCGTGCGGGACTGCGCGGACGAGCTCACCGCGTTGACGACGTCCGAGATGGGCCGGCCGGCTGACCTGGCGCGCGGTGGGGTGGACGCCGGGGCGTCGACCATGGAGCAGTACGCCGAGCTGGGGCCCTTGCACCGCGGGCGCTCGCTGCAGGGCGGTTGGGACGCGGTCGACCTGATGGTCCCTCAGGCGCGCGGTGTGGTGGCCGTCTGCACGCCGTGGAACGACCCGGTCGCGGTGCCCGCCGGGCTGCTGGCCGCCGCGCTGGTGACGGGCAACACGGTGGTGTTCAAACCGTCCGAGCGCACGCCGTTGACGGGTGAGCGGCTGGCGCAGACCTTCCTCGACGAGCTGCCCGAAGGCGTGCTCACGCTGGTGCACGGCGACGCCGAGACGGGCGCGGCACTGTCCGGCCACGACGACGTCGACGTGGTGTGCCACGTCGGGTCCACCGCGGCCGGGCGGGCGATCGCAGCCGCGGTGGCCCAGACTGGCGCGAAGGCGTTGCTGGAGAACGGCGGCAAGGACCCGATGATCGTGGACGCCGGGGTCGACCCGGTCTGGGCCGCGCAGCAGGCGGCGCTGGGCGGCTTCATCAACTCGGGTCAGCTCTGCACCGCGGTCGAGCGGGTGTACGTGCACGAGCACGTCGCGGACGCGTTCGTCGAGGCGCTGGTGCGCGAGGCGAAGGCGACGCAGCTCGGCCCGATGGTCGACGAGCGCATGCGTACGGCGGTGCACCAGCAGGTGCACCAGGCACTCGAGTCCGGGGCGAGAGCAGTCGTCGGCGGCAGCGTGCCGGAGGGGCCGGGCGCCTACTACCCGGCCACGGTGCTGACCGGCGTGACGCCGGACATGTCGGTGATGCGCGACGAGACCTTTGGCCCGGTGGTGCCGGTCATGACGGTCGGCTCGTTCGGCGAGGCGCTCGAGCTGGCGTGCGACTCGCCGTACGGGCTGGCCGCCACGGTGCTCACGCCGTCCATGGCGAACGCTCAGCGCGCGTGGCGCGAGCTGCCCGTGGGCACCGTGAAGGTGAACGCCGTGTTCGGCGGTGCCCCCGGCGGGGCGGCTCAGCCGCGTGGCGCGAGCGGCGACGGCTTCGGCTACGGGCCCGAGCTGCTCGACGAGCTGACGGTGACCAAGGTCGTGCACCTGGGGCAGGCCCCCCTCGCTCAGTGATGCGCTGTGGCAAGACACGCCCGCGTGTCACCCGAGACCGCATCACCCAGCACCGGGGGGCCTCTCGCTCAGTGATGCGCTGTGGCAAGACACGCCCGCGTGTCGCCCGAGACCGCATCACTCAGCAGTCAGGCCTCCGCGACCACCACCGCGCTGGCGATGCCCGCGTCGTGCGAGAGCGAGACGTGCAGGTGCGTGACGCCCAGCTCATCGGCCCGCGCCGCAACGGTCCCGGTCGTCTCGAGCACCGGTCGCCCGCCGTCCGTCTTGCGCACGCTCGCGTCGCGCCAGTGCAGTCCGACCGGCGCGCCGAGGGCCTTCGCCAACGCCTCCTTGGCCGCGAAGCGCGCAGCCAGGCTGGCGAGCGGCAGGTCGCGCTCGTCGTCCGTGAACAGCCGGTCCAGAAGCCGGGGCGTGCGCTCGAGCGTCTCGCCAAAACGCGCGACGTCGACCACGTCGATCCCGACCCCGACGATCACGAGCCGGCCCGCCGACGTCCGCCCGGCCCGGTCACTCGACCGTGACGGACTTCGCGAGGTTGCGCGGCTGATCGATGTCGTGGCCCATCGCCAGCGCGAGCTCGCACGCGAAGACCTGCAGCGGCACGGTCGTGACGAGCGGCGCCAGCAGCGTGGGCGTGCGCGGCACCCGGATCAGCGTGTCGGCGAACGGGACCACGTCGTCGTCGCCCTCCTCGGCGATGACGATGGTGCGGGCACCGCGAGCGCGGATCTCCTGGATGTTGGAGACGACCTTGCCGTGCACGGAGTCGCGGGTCCGGGGGCTCGGCGCGATGACGAAGACCGGCAAGCCCTCCTCGATGAGGGCGATCGGCCCGTGCTTGAGCTCGCCGGCCGCGAAGCCCTCGGCGTGGATGTAAGCGAGCTCCTTCAGCTTGAGCGCGCCCTCGAGGGCCACCGGGAACCCGACGTGCCGCCCGAGGAAGAGGACGACGCGCTGCTCGCACATCTCCTGGGCCAGGGACCGCACCGGCCCCATCGCGTCCAGCACCTGCTGGATCTGCGCGGGGACGTCGGCGAGCTGCGCGAGGATGCCTCGCACCTCGTCCGCGAACTTGTTGCCTCGCAGCTGGGCCAGGTACAGACCGACCAGGTAGCAGGCCGTGATCTGCGCCAGGAACGCCTTGGTCGACGCGACGGCGACCTCCGGACCGGCGTGCGTGTAGACGACTGCGTCGGCCTCGCGCGGGATCGTCGAGCCGTGGGTGTTGCAGATGGCGAGCACCTTGGCGCCCTGCTCCTGGGCGTGGCGCACCGCCATCAGCGTGTCCATGGTCTCGCCGGACTGCGAGATGGCGATGACCAGCGTCTTGGAGTTCACGACCGGGTCGCGGTAGCGGAACTCACTGGCCAGCTCGACCTCGGTGGGCACGCGGCACCAGTGCTCGATCGCGTACTTGGCCACCTGGCCGGCGTAGGAGGCCGTGCCGCAGGCGATCACGACGATCTTGTCGACCGAGCGCAGCACCGACTCGGGGATGCGCAGCTCGTCGAGCACGAGGTGACCCTGGGAGTCGGTGCGGCCGAGCAGGGTGTCGGCGACGGCGCGGGGCTGCTCGTCGATCTCCTTCTGCATGAAGGTGGCGTAGCCGCCCTTCTCGGCGGCTGACGCATCCCAGTCGACGTGGTACTCCTTCGTCTGGGCGGGCTGGCCGGCGAAGTCGATCACCTCGATGGTGCTCGAGGTGATCGTGGCGATCTGGTCCTGGCCCAGCTCGACGGCGTCGCGCGTGTGCTCGATGAAGGCGGCGACGTCGGAGCCCAGGTAGTTGGCGCCCTGGCCCTTGCCGACCACCAGCGGCGAGTTGCGGCGGGCACCGACGACGGTGCCCGGCACGTCGGCGTGCACGGCGAGCAGCGTGAACGCGCCCTCGAGCCGGTTGCAGACCTCGCGCATGGCCTCCGTGAGGTCGCCGAGGCGGTCGAACGCGCGCGCGACCAGGTGAGCCGCGACCTCGGTGTCGGTCTCGGACCGGAACTCGACGCCGGCCTTCTCCAGCTCCTCCCGCAGCACGGCGAAGTTCTCGATGATGCCGTTGTGCACGAGGGCCAGGCGGTCGTCGCTGCTCAGCTGGGGGTGAGCGTTGGCGTCCGTGGGCGGGCCGTGGGTGGCCCAGCGCGTGTGGCCGACGCCGGTGACGCTCGGCGGCAGCGGCTCGGCGTCCAGCAGCTCGACGAGGTTCGCGAGCTTGCCCGCCTTCTTGCGCCACGCGAGGGCGCCATGCTTCTCGGAACCGCCCTCGACCGTCTCATCAACGTACTGGACGACGATCCCGGCCGAGTCGTAGCCGCGGTACTCCATCCGTCGCAAGCCTTCGAGCGTCACCTCGAGCGCGTCAGCGCCACCCGGGTCACCGGCGTACCCCACGATTCCGCACATGGGCTCAAGGGTAACCTTGCGGCCCGTGCCCCCCGGCAACGGCGCGAGCCTGCCATCGCCCTACGTCGAGCTCGACCGAGCCGCGTGGGCGCGCCTGCGCGAGCAGACCCCGATGACGCTCGACGAGCGCGATCTCACGCAGCTGCGGGGCCTGGGCGACCGGATCGACCTGCAGGAGGTCGAGCAGGTCTACCTGCCGCTGTCGCGGCTGCTCACGCTCTACGTCCGTGGTACCGGGCGACTGCACCGCGTGACCACCGACTTCCTCGGCGAGAAGCCCGACCGCGTGCCGTTCGTGATCGGCGTAGCGGGATCGGTGGCGGTAGGCAAGTCGACGACGGCGCGCATCCTGCGCGAGCTGCTGTCGCACTGGCCGGACACCCCGGCCGTGGACCTGGTGACGACCGACGGCTTCCTGCTGTCCAACGCCGAGCTGGAGCGTCGGGGAGCGCTGCACCGCAAGGGTTTCCCGGAGTCCTACGACCGGCGGGCGCTGCTGCGGTTCGTGGCGGCGGTGAAGTCAGGGCAGGACGTCGTCACCGCACCGGTCTACTCGCACCTGACCTACGACATCGTGCCCGGCGAGGTCGTCGAGGTCCGTCGTCCGAACGTGCTGATCGTCGAGGGGCTCAACGTGCTGCAGCCGCCCCGGGTCGACGCGAACGGCCGTTCGGGGCTGGCGGTGAGCGACTTCTTCGACTTCTCGGTCTACGTCGACGCGAAGACCGCCGACGTGCGGCAGTGGTACGTCGACCGGTTCCTGCGGCTGCGGCAGACGGCCTTCGCCGACCCGGAGTCGTACTTCCACCGGTACGCGGCGCTGTCGGACGACGAGGCC
>DASSTJ010000023.1:0-18686 GCA_035707965.1 Actinomycetales bacterium | reverse complement strand
CACACGTCGGCTGGAGGAGCTCGCTGGGCTCGGCTTCCCACTCCTGGCGTCCGTGTCCAACAAGGACTTCATCGCCGAGTCGCTCGGGCTCGACAAGCAGCAGCTGCTCGCCGGCACCACGGCCACGGTGACCATGTGCGTGCTGAAGGGCGCGCGAGTGCTGCGCGTGCACGACGTGCGCACGACGGTCGAGGCCGCCCGCATGGTGGGGGCGGTGCTGGGCTGGCACCCGCCGGTCCTGCAACGGCACAACACCGAGGCGAGCGCAGCCGGCTGAGCGCAGCCGACCCGTGCACTTCGCAGCCGAAGTGCACGGTTGACATGGGTGGCGCCCGGTCCGGCTCGGCGCGCGAGGCTGCTCCAGCGCACCTAGCCTGACGACAGTCCACCACCCGCGTCGGGAGGCCTGTCCGTGCTGCGCATCGCGTCTCGTCACCGGGCAGCGCACGAGGTGATGCCGGGGACCGTCACGACGGCCCGCAACGACGTCCGCCAGTACGACGAGCTCGACGACGAGTGGTGGGCGCCGCGGGGGGCCTTCGCGATGCTGCACTGGATCGCCGCGGCCCGCGCCGCGCTCATCCCACCCGCGCCCCGACCCGACGCCGTGCTGGTCGACGTCGCCTGCGGCGGCGGGGTGATGGCGCCGCACGCGCGGGCCCGTGGGTACCGGCACGTCGGCCTCGACCTCTCGCCGACGGCCGTGCGGGTCGCCGCAGGACAGGGCGTGCGGTCGGTGCGGGCCGACGTCCGGTCGCTGCCGCTGGCTGACGCGTGCGCGGATGTCGTCGTGGCCGGCGAGGTCCTCGAGCACGTCGCCGACCTCGCTGGCGTGGTCTCCGAGGCCTGCCGGGTGCTCCGGCCCGGCGGTCTGCTCGTCATCGACACGATCGCGAGCACGCCGTGGGGACGGTTCAGCTCGATCACCGTCGCGGAGCACCTGCCGGCCGGGCCACCGAAGAACCTGCACGACGGCTCGCTGTTCGTGGACCGCGACGCCCTGCGCCGGCTCTGCGCCGAGCACGGCGTCGAGCTCGAGCTGCGCGGGTTGCGGCCCTCAGCCCTGGACTACGCCGCGTGGCTGGCCCGCCGACGGGACGACGTCCGCATGCTGCCGACCCGGTCCACCGCTGGGCTGTTCCAGGCGAGGGGCGTCAAAGCGGGCCCGCCGCCCACGCGAGCCGGCTCGCCGTGACGGCCACCGCGTACGACGCCGCACCCAACTCACGAGGAGCCACCGTGACGACCCCGACGCTGATCTCGCCGAGCGATGCGCTCGCCCGAGCGCAGGAGCTGGCCCCACGGCTCGCATCGCGGGCCGAGGAGCAGGACCGGTCGGGCCGGTTCTCGGGCGACGACCTGAACGACCTGCGCGGCGCCGGGCTGCTCGGGCTGATGACGCCGACCCGGCTGGGCGGCGCGGGCGCAGGGTTCGCCGACTACGCCGAGGTCGCCATGGCGCTGGCGGGAGGTAGCGGCGCCACGGCGCTGGTGTTCAACATGCACGCGTCCGTGACAGGGGCGCTCGCCTCGACTCCCGATGAGCTCGCGCGGGCGATGGGCGTGCCGGAGACGTTCTTCGCGATGCGCGACCGGGTGCTCGCTGCGGCCGCCGAGGGCGCGTTCTACGCCGTCGCGATGAGCGAGCGCGGCGCCGGGTCCCGCCTGTCGGCCGTCACCACGACGTACGAACCGGTCGAGAACGGGTTCCACGTCCAGGGGTCCAAGACCTTCTGCTCCGGCGCGGGCTTCGCCGACGCCTACCTCGTGGCAGCGCGCAACGGCGACCAGGTGAGCCACCTGCTGGTGCCCGACGGCCCTGGCCTCACGGTCGAGGAGACGTGGGACTCGCTGGGCATGCGCGGCACCGGCAGCCACGACCTGCACCTGGACACCGTCGCGCCTCGGGACAGCCTGCTCGGCGGCGTCGAGGGACTCACGCTGCTCCTGGCGCAGGTCATGCCGCAGTGGCTCGTGGCCTCGTATGCCGCCGTCTACGTCGGGGTGGCGCAGTCAGCCGTCGACCAGGCCTGCGCGTACGTCACCGAGCGGGGGCTGGGTCGGCTCCCCGCCGTGCGGGCCCGACTCGGTCGGGCCGACGCCCGCGTCGCCGGCACGCGTCTCGCCGTCCTCGAGGCGGCTCGCCGGGTCGACGAGGCGCCAGGGGCACCCGAGACCAACCGTTGGGTGTGGCGCGCCAAGCTGCTGGCCGGCGAGACCGCGATGGAGGTGTCGGCGTCCGTGCTCGAGGCGTGCGGCACGGCGGCGACCCGGCGCGGCAACCCGTTGGAACGCATCTTCCGCGACGCTCGCTGCGGCTCCCTGCAGCCGGCCACGAGCGACGTCTGCGCCGACTGGCTGGGCCTCGCAGCACTGGGCCGGGACCCCGAGAACGAGGCGGAGGTGCCGAGGTGGTGACCGCCGTCGACAGGCGATCCGTGGGACCGCGCTCGTGACCGTCACCGAGGCGGGACGCCGGGCCGCTGACGTGACGCTGACCGGACCGGCGCCGGCGCCGGCGGCCGCGGTCGTCACCGGCCTTGCCCACGCCGTGCCGGCACCCATGGCGCAGGACGACCTGTGGCGCGACTACTTCGCCGCCCACTACGCCGACAACCCGCTGGCAGCTCGGGTCTGGCGAACGGCCGGCATCGAACGCCGGCACGGAGTGGTCAACCCGGCGGTCGAGGACATCAGCCTCCTCGGCACGGGAGCACGCATGGCGCGGTTCGTCGCCGAGGCGATGCCGCTGGGGCAGGAGGCGGTCGGCGCTGCCCTCGCGTCAGCCGGTCTGCACCCGGAGGACGTCGGGCTCTTCGGCGTCGTCTCGTGCACCGGGTACGCCACCCCCGGGCTCGACATCCTCCTGGCCCGCGACCTCGGCATGCACCCGGACGTGCAGAGGCTCGTGGTGGGCCACATGGGCTGCTACGCAGCGCTTCCGGGACTCGGTACGGTGAGCGACTTCGTCGTCGCTCGTTCACGCCCCGCCGTGCTGCTCTGCCTGGAGCTGACCAGCCTGCACGTGCAGCCGCCCAGCGAGACGTCCCGTTCGGGCAGCCCTACCGAGCAGGACCTGCAGCAGATGGTGGCCCACGCCCTGTTCAGCGACGCGGCGGCGGCTGTCGTGGTGGAGCCGCGACGAAGCGAGACCGGAACCACCCCGTCCGGCCCCTGGGCGTCGTCCGGCCTCCGGGTCGTGGACGTCGTCGCCCGCACCGACGTCTCGACGAGCGAGCTGATGACCTGGGACGTCACCGACCTCGGCTTCCGGATGGGCCTGTCTCCCAAGGTGCCGGAGGTGCTGGCCAAGCACGTCCTGGGCGTCGTCACCGCGCTGCTGGGACGCAACGGCCTCTCCGTCGACGACGTCGCCGGATGGGCCGTGCACCCGGGCGGACGTCGGATCCTCGAGGTCGTGCAGGAGCGACTGGGCCTGGACGACCAGGCCACGACGGCGTCGTACGACGTGCTCCGCGACTACGGGAACTGTTCCAGCGCAACGGTCCTGCTGGTCCTCGAGCAGCTACAGCGCACGCAGGACCTCACGTCCGCCGATCCCGTCGTGGCCCTGGCGTTCGGTCCGGGCCTCACCCTGTACGCCACGCTGCTGCGGGTCGTCTGAGGGTCGACCCAAGACGTCAGCGGGCCGCCGGGACCGCGTGCCCAGGTCGTCGGTCATGAGAGTCATGCCACACGCCCTGGCCGCGCCGTCCGTCCGCTGCCACCCTGCGACGTACCGATCGGTAGCGTGTCGGCCAGGTGAGTGCACGGCGGCCACCCCGCCACGACAGAGAGGGTCAGCGACCGATGGAGATCCGGAACAGCGTCGCCCTGGTCACCGGCGGAGCCAGCGGGCTCGGCCGCGCCACCGCCGAGGGGCTGCTCGCTGACGGAGCCAGCGTCGTGCTGGCCGACCTGCCCTCTTCCCCTGGCGCCGACGTCGCCGCCGGCATGGGCGAGCGCGCGCGGTTCGCCCCCACCGACGTGACCGACGAGGACTCTGTCAAGGCCGCGATCGCCGTCGCGAGCGAGCTCGGCACCCTGCGCGTCGTGGTGAACTGCGCCGGCGTGGGGACGCCTGGCCGTGTGGTCGGCAAGCACGGACCCATGGCGCTCGCCCAGTTCGAGACCGTCGTCCGGGTCAACCTGGTCGGCACGTTCAACGTGATCCGCCTCTGTGCCGCCGCCATGCAGAGCAGCGAGCCCGTCGGCGAGGAGCGCGGCGTCATCGTCAACACCGCGTCGGTCGCCGCCTTCGACGGGCAGATCGGCCAAGCGGCCTACTCGGCGTCGAAGGGCGGCGTCGTCGGCATGACGCTGCCGATCGCTCGCGAGCTGGCGTCGTCCCAGATCCGCGTGATGACGATCGCCCCTGGGCTGTTCAACACCCCCATGCTCGCCGGCCTGCCGCAGGACGCGCGGGACTCCCTCGGCGCTCAGGTGCCCCACCCCGCACGGCTGGGCGACCCGGGCGAGTACGGCGCCCTGGTGCGGCACATCGTCGCGAACCCCATGCTCAACGGCGAGGTCATCCGGCTCGACGGCGCCATCCGCATGGCGCCGCGCTGACCGTCACCAACGCGGAGCGGTGCTGCTGAGCAGCCACCACCCACCGCGGCCCGCACGAATCGGAGAGAGGACCGCTGCCATGCGAGACGCCGTCATCGTCGAGGCCGTGCGCACGCCGTTGGGCAAGAAGGGTGGCGCCCTGGCCGGCGTCCACCCGGCCGACCTGTCCGCGCACGCCCTGCGCGCGCTGGCCGAGCGGTCGGGCCTCGACGCAGGCCTCGTGGACGACGTCGTCTGGGGCTGCGTCGGACAGATCGGCGAGCAGAGCTTCGACATCGGACGCACCGCGGTGCTGTCGGCCGGATGGCCCGAGCACGTGCCGGCCGTGACGATCGACCGGCAGTGCGGGTCGTCGCAGCAGGCCGTGCACTTCGCCGCGGCCGGGGTGATCTCCGGGCAGTACGACGTGGCGGTGGCCGGCGGCGTCGAGGTGATGTCGCGCGTGCCGCTCGGTGCCCAGGTGATGACGGGCGGCTCGCCGTTGGGCGCGGACTACGTTGCGCGCTACGGGCCGGACTTCCCCAACCAGGGCATCGGCGCCGAGATGATCGCCGACCAGTGGGGACTGTCGCGCCAGCAGCTCGACGAGCTGAGCCTGGCGTCCCACGAGCGAGCCGTCGCGGCCACGGACAGCGGCGCCTTCCAGGCCGAGATCGTGCCGGTTCCCACGGATGCCGGCGTCGTGTCGGTCGACGAGGGAATCCGGCGCGGCGGCACCCTGGAGAAGCTGGCGACGCTGCAGCCGGCCTTCCGCGAGGGCGGCAAGGTGACGGCCGCGAACTCGTCGCAGATCAGCGACGGCGCCTCCGCCCTCCTGGTGACCACGAGCGAGAAGGCGCGGGAGCTCGGCATGAGGCCGTTCGCGCGTGTGCACACGGCCGTCGTGGTCGGGGCTCCGCCGATGCCCATGCTGACCGGGCCGATCCCGGCCACCGCCAAGGCCTTGCAGCGCGCGGGGCTGAGGATCGACGACATCGGTGCCTTCGAGGTGAACGAGGCGTTCGCGTCCGTGCCGCTCGCATGGCTCGCCGAGACCGGCGCCGACGCCAAGGCCCTCAACCCCCTCGGCGGCGCCATCGCCCTCGGCCATCCCCTGGGCGCGAGCGGCGGCCGGCTCATGACCACGCTCGTGCACCACATGCGGGCGAACGGCATCCGCTACGGGCTGCAGACCATGTGCGAGGGCGGCGGTCAGGCCAACGCGACGATCCTCGAGCTGCTCTGACGCGCCCGCACACCGACGCCCACCTGTGCGGCGATGGGTGTGGTCACGGCGGCTGCGATCACGACCACCCAGCCCGCACCCACGCCCGCACCCACGTACCCACGCTGCGGCCTAGCGGCGCAGGCCGTCGAACGCGAGTCGGACGACCGCGTCCGCCAGCTCGTCGGCACCCACCGTGCGGGACGACGTCCCCCGGCGCGCCTCCCCCGAGCCGGCCTCGTCGGGCCGGTACCACTCGACCAGCGAGTTGATCATGCCGAAGAGGAGGCGGGTCACGAGGCCGGCCTGGACGTCGGTGCGCACGTCCCCCTCGGCCGCCGCCTGAGCGACCAGGTCGGCCACGATCCGGTCGAACTCGCGGCGCCGCTCGAGCGCCCACCGCTCGGTCGGCGTGTTGCCGTGCACGCGGAGCAAGAGGGTCACCGACGGCAGCTGCTCGACCAGCACCTGCACCTCGCGGCGGACGACGTGCTCGAGCCGGTCGATGGCGCGCCCCGACTGCGCCGCGGGCTCGGCCACGACCGCGAAGAGCGGCTCGACGGCCCGGTCCAGCGCTGCCCGCAGCAGCTGCTCCTTGGAGTCGAAGTGGTGGTATAGCGACGACTTCGACAAGCCGGAGGCATGGGCGAGGTCGCCCATGCTCGTACCGTCGTAGCCGCGCTCGGTGAAGACCTGCACGGCCACGTCGAGCAGCGACGCGGTGTCGTAGCGGCGACGGTGGCCGTCGTCGCTGGGGCTGACGTCCGATGGCAGGGGCACGTCGGCGAGTATCACAGGACCCCACCCAGCACGGCCCAGGTCGAGTGACCCCAGCTGGCCCGCAGCATGCCGTGCGGCCCGGCGCGTCGGGGCCAGTGGGTCCCCGAGCTCCTCGCCTTGACCGGTCAACGGACAGACGGCATGCTGGAAACCGAACGATCGGTCGGTTTGTGCCCGCCGACCGAGCTCGTCGCCGAGAGAGGTGCTCGCTGTGGAGACCCCCCTGGACCCGTCGTCGTTCGACGCCCTGATCGCGGCGGACGAACGCGTCGAGCCACGCGACGCGATGCCGGACGGCTACCGGAAGACCCTGATCCGGCAGATCGCCCAGCACGCGCACTCCGAGATCATCGGCATGCAGCCCGAGGGCGCCTGGATCACACGCGCACCGAGCCTGCGTCGCAAGGCGATCCTCATGGCCAAGGTGCAGGACGAGGCCGGCCACGGGCTGTACCTGTACTCGGCCGCCGAGACGCTCGGCATGGGCCGCGACGAGATGCTCGACCGCCTGCACACGGGACGACAGCGCTACTCGAGCATCTTCAACTACCCCACGCTCACCTGGGCGGACGTCGGCGCGATCGGCTGGCTCGTCGACGGTGCCGCGATCGTGAACCAGGTGCCGCTCTGCCGCTGCTCCTACGGGCCCTACGCGCGCGCGATGGTGCGCATCTGCAAGGAGGAGTCCTTCCACCAGCGGCAGGGATTCGAGATCCTGCACACCCTCAGCCACGGCACGCCGGCGCAGCACGAGATGGCGCAGGACGCCGTGAACCGCTGGTGGTGGCCGAGCCTGATGATGTTCGGCCCGCCCGACTCCGGCGAGAACGCCGTCAAGGGCCACTCCGCGCAGAACATGGCATGGGGCATCAAGCGGCACAGCAACGACGACCTGCGTCAGCGCTTCGTCGACATGACGGTGCCCCAGGCGCAGGTGCTCGGCCTCGAGCTGCCCGACCCCGACCTGCACTTCGACGAGCCGACGCAGCACTGGGTGTTCGGCGCGATCGACTGGGACGAGTTCACCGAGGTGCTCAAGGGGAACGGACCGTGCAACGCCGAGCGCGTGGCGCGGCGCGTGAGCGCGCACGACGAGGGCGCCTGGGTGCGCGAGGCGGCGAACGCCTACGCCGACAAGAAGGCACGTCGGACGGTGGCGGCGTGAGCGACGAGAAGAGTCATCTGCAGTCGGTGCCCCGCCTGTCCGACGAGCCGACGAGCCGCCGGGACTGGCCGCTCTGGGAGGTCTTCGTGCGCCCGCGGCGGGGCCTGTCGCACGGGCACGTCGGCTCGCTGCACGCGCCGGACGCCGAGATGGCCGTGCGCAACGCACGCGACCTCTACACCCGCCGCGGCGAGGGCGTGAGCATCTGGGTCGTCCCCAGTGCGGAGATCACGGCCTCCAGCCCCGACGAGAAGGACGCGTTCTTCGACCCGGCGGCCGACAAGGTCTACCGGCACCCGACGTTCTACGAGATCCCGGACGAGGTGCAGCACCTGTGACGGCGTGCGCGACCTTGCCGGCCCTGGCTCGCTACCCGATCGGTCTGGCGGACGACGCCCTCGTGCTGGCGCAGCGCTGCGGCGAGTGGATCACGCGGGCGCCGCAGCTCGAGGAGGACGTGGCGCTCGCCAACATCGGCCTCGACCTGCTGGGCCAGGCACGGGCGCTCCTCACCTACGCCGCGCAGGTGGAGGGGGCCGGCCGCGACGAGGACGACCTCGCCTACCTGCGCGACGAGCGCGACTTCCTCAACTGCCAGCTCGTCGAGCTGGAGAACGGCGACTTCGCCGTCTCGATGGCGCGGCTCCTGGTCTTCTCGGCGTACTCCTGGGAGCTCTACTCGCGGCTGCAGCGCAGCACGGACGAGACGCTGGCTGCCATCGCCGCCAAGGCGATCAAGGAGGTCGACTACCACCGCGACCACGCGACCGAGTGGGTGCTGCGGCTGGGCGACGGCACCGAGCTGAGCCACGAGCGCATGCAGACGGGACTCGAGACGGTCTGGCCGTACGTCGACGAGCTCTTCACGACCACCAGTCGGCACGGCACCTGGCCGGACGCCGACGTGCTGGACCGGGGCGCTGCCGTCGACCCCGGCGAGCTTCGCGAACCCACGATGGCCTACGTGCAGGGCGTGATCGCGCAGGCGACGCTCGACGTGCCCACCGTCTCGTGGACCGCGACCGGGGGCCGTCACGGCATCCACTCCTCGCCCATGGGGCACCTGCTCGCCGAGCTCCAGCACATCCACCGCTCGCACCCGGGCGCCACCTGGTGAGGTCGACGCCCGTGCCGACCGTGGACGACGTCCCAGCCCCGACCGCCGACCTGGCGCGGGCGCGGGCGCTGGCGGCCGCCGTGCCCGACCCCGAGATCCCGGTGCTCACCATCGACGACCTGGGGGTCCTGCGCGACGTCACGCGCGAGGACGACGGCACGGTCGTCGTCCGCATCACGCCCACCTACTCCGGCTGCCCCGCCATGGACACGATCAAGGCCGACGTGCTGGAAGCGTTGCGCCGCAGCGGCTTCAGCAGGCTCCGTGTCGACCTGGTGCTGAGCCCCGCGTGGACGACGGACTGGATGAGCGAGAACGGCCGCCGCAAGCTCGCCGAGTACGGCATCGCCCCGCCGGCCACCGAGTCGGAACGTCGTGCCGGGCCCGTGTCGCTGACCCTCGGCAGGCGATGCCCCCAGTGCGGGTCGCTCGACACCGAGCAGCTGTCGCGCTTCGGCTCGACCGCGTGCAAGTCGCTGTGGCGCTGCCGGGCGTGCGCCGAGCCCTTCGACCACTTCAAGACCCTGTGAGGCCGTCAGATGAGGGCGTCCACGTGACCGACCCCGCCGCGATCGCCGCCACCGCTGCCGAGGCCAGCTCAGCCGCCGTGACCGACACCGCAGACGACCTGACGGACACGGCCTCAGACACCACGAGCACCCAGCAGCAGGTGGCCGCGTCCCGAGCGCACGGGGCGTTCCACCGGCTCGCCGTGCAGGACGTCGAGCGACTGACCTCCGAGGCCGTCGCGGTCACGTTCGCCGTGCCGGACGACCTGCGCGAGGCCTACGCGTTCACGGCCGGCCAGCACCTGACGCTGCGCACGACGATCGACGGCGAGGAGGTACGACGCAGCTACTCGATCTGCTCACCGCCGTCCGCCGGCCGGCTGCGCGTCGCCGTGAAGCTGCTCGAGGGCGGCGCGTTCTCCGGCCACGCGAACACCGGCCTCGCCGAGGGCGACGAGCTCGACGTGATGGTGCCCGCCGGGCGGTTCGGCGTCCCGCTCGACCCGTCGCAGTCCAAGCGCTACGCCGCGATCGTTGCGGGCAGCGGCATCACGCCGGTCATGTCGGTGCTGGGGGCCGTGCTGGAGACCGAGCCCGGCAGCACGTTCACGCTCGTCTACGGCAACCGGGACAGCGGGTCCGTCATGTTCGTCGAGGAGCTCGAGGACCTCAAGGACCGCTACCCGACGCGCCTGCAGCTCATGCACGTGCTGTCGCGCGAGCCGCAGGACGCCGAGCTGCTGCACGGCCGCATCGACGAGCAGAAGCTGCGGCGGCTGCTCGACGACGTCGTGCGACCGGAGGACGTCGACGAGTGGCTGCTCTGCGGACCGTTCGCGATGGTGCAGCAGGTGCACGCGACCCTCGTGGCCCGGGGGGTGCCCAAGCCGCAGATCCGGCTCGAGCTCTTCCACGTCGACGGTGAGCAGCCGCGCATGGCCCGCCGCGCCACCGCCGGCGAGTCGGGCACGACGCGCGTCACCGTGCGGCTCGACGGTCGCTCGTCGACCTTCCCGATGCCCGAGGAGGGGTCGGTGCTCGACGCGACGCTCGCGGTCCGCGCCGACGCCCCGTTCGCGTGCAAGGGCGGCGTCTGCGGCACCTGTCGCGCCAAGGTCGTCGAGGGCGAGGTCGAGATGGCCCGCAACTACGCGCTCGAGCCGGGCGAGCTGGAGGCCGGCTTCGTGCTGGCGTGCCAGTCGGTGCCCACCACCCCGACGCTGGTGCTCGACTTCGACGCGTGAGCGTCAGGCTCCGGACCGCAGCGGCTGGACGCCGTTGCCGCCCGGGTGCGCGCGCTCGGGATGAAGGCGGTGCGGGGCCGCCGTTCGACAGCGTTCTCGTAGGCGCTCAGCACACCGGCGAGCGTGCGCTCCGTACCGAACCTGGCGACGACGCGGTCCTGCCCGGCCTGCCCCAGTGCCTCGGCCCGGAAGGGATCGGCCAGCAGCCCCGCCAGCACCTCGGTGAGCCGAGACCGTGAGCCCATAGGCACGAGCACGCCCGTCTCGCCGTCCACGACGATCTCCGCCTGCACCGGCGACTCGTACGCGACGACCGGCCGCGCCCGGCCCATCGCCCGCAGGCTCACCGCACCGGTCGTCGGACCGCGGCGCGGAGCGACGACGACGGCGGACCGGTCGACCAGCTCGACGGTCTGCTGCTCGTCCAGCCAGCCGGTGATCGTGACGCGGTCCGCGGCGCCACAGGCGTCCGCCACCGTCGCGAGCCTCTCCGCGGCCTCGGGGGCGGCCGACCTGCCCGCGACCACCAGCTCGACGTCGGGCACCCGGGAGACCGCGGCGACGACGTCCACCGTGCCGCCCCAGGCGTGCGGGCCCGAGAGCACGCTGACGACCCGCTCCGGCGAACGAGCCGCGAAGCCGCCCACGCCGCCCACCTCACCCGCCGCGGCGACGAGCACGGTCGCGATGCGCTCCGCTGGCACGCCGAGCGCCCGAGCGGCGCGCTCGTCGTGCCGCGTGGGGACCATCACCGTGTCCGCGGCCCGCAAGCACGCGAGCCAGGCGGCGCGGTCCCGCTCGGCGATGTGCTCGCTGCCGCTCACCTGCGCTCGCACCACCGTCGGCGTCCCGGTGCGACGCCGCACCCGGAGCGCGGCCGGTGACGCGGCGACGTCGAGGACGTGGAGGACGTCCGCGGACGCCGCCGCGTCAGCGAGCCGACCGTCGTCCACCGCCGAACCCGGAGCGCCGTCGCCCCAGGACGGCAACGTGACCAGCTCTGCCTCGTGCCCGCCGTCCCGAAGCAGGCGAAGAAGACCGTCGCCGAGGCTGGCCGGACGGGCAGCGAGCGGAGAGCGGAGGCAGTCGGACGGGTCCGAGCAGACGAGGACGACCCTCATGCGTGTGCTCCTTCGTCGTCAGGGACCTCCGCGGACGTGCGGTCAGGGTCAGGTGGGGTCAGGCGGTCTTGGCGTGCTCGAACGCATCGCTGTCGACGGCGTCCTGACGCAGCCGGGTCAGAGCCTGCGAGATGAGCCGCGACACCTGCATCTGCGTCACGCCGATCTCGTCGGCGATCTGCTGCTGGGTGCAGCCGCGGTAGTAGCGCAGGCAGAGGATGTGTCGCATGCGCTCGTCGAGACGCGCGAGCAGCGGACGCACCGCGAGCGCGTCCACCGTGTGCTCGTAGTGGCCGTCGTCCTCACCGAGCCAGTCGGCCAGCTGCGGACCATCGGCCGTGGTGGTCGGAGCGTCGAGCGACAGGGAGTGGTAGCCCTCGGCGGCCTTCTCGGCCTCCCGCACCTCGTCGGGCTCGACACCCAGGCGCTCCGCGAGCTGCTCGCTCGACGGCGCGTGCCCCAGCTCCTGCGACAGGTCGTGCGTGGCGCTCTGCATGCGCGCCCGCAGCTCCTGCAGTCGCCGGGGGGGACGGACGTTCCAGCCGCGGTCGCGGAAGTGGCGCCGCAGCTCGCCGGTGATCGTGGGCACGGCGAAGGCGGCGAACGGCACTCCCTGGTCGGGCCGGTAGCGCTGCACCGCCATCACGAGGGCCAGGTTCGCGACCTGCACGAGGTCCTCGAGCGGCTCGCCCCGGTCCCGGTACCGCATGGCCATGCTGCGGGCCAGGCCCAGCTGGCTCACCGTGGCACGCTCCAGCAGGTGGTCGCGCTCGGCGCCTCGGGCGTCCTGGGCGCGGGCCAGCAGCTGCTCGACGGTGCTGTCGTCGTCCAGGGCCCGCTCGCGCTCGTCACGACCTGGCGACGGGGAGGAATGGATCGAGCCGTCGTGGGCATCGTGCACACCTGGGTGCGTCGACGTGCGAGGGAGCGGCAGGTCGTACGTGCCCATGACACCCTGCGCACCGGCCGTGCTCTCGTCGGCCACCCAACGTGTCGGAGGTCTCTGCAGACGAGCTCGTGAGCTGCTGGTCATCGTCACCTACGGTCTCTCGGGGCGGCGCCCTCTCGTGGAGGGGCACGCCGTCTGGCGGGTGCTTCCGCGCGTTCAGTGGAGCGCGGACTGGCCCGGGGCGCTGGCTCGACCACCGGCTCTCACTGAACCACCGGTCCTGGGGGCCTGCAACAGAAGCGCTCCGGGGTGCGGTCGCGCCCGCACGGCCGCATCATCGAGGGATACCGGCGTTCCCGCCGGTGGTGGGCGGCCGAGAGGTCGACCGACGAGAGGCGGCCGGGATGGACGACGTGATCGACCTGCGGACCCGGCTGATCTATGCCTCCCTCGAGGACGACGACCTCGTACGCCAGCTCGAGGAGGCCCGGTCCGCGGCGGCACAGCGTGACCGGTCCACCGCCGCGACGACGCCGGGGAGCCGCCGCAGCGGCACTGTCGCGGGCCAGCACCGCCCGACGGGAACCCGGCCCTGGGTGACACCCGCGCAGAGCCGTCAGGACGACGACCTCATGCACGCCGACGTGACGTCGTCCGGCCCGGAGGAGCACGTGGTCGACGTGCGCGAGTCGCAGTCGCCGCCCGTCACCGTCGACCTCGAGGCGCCCACGGTATCGGCGTTCGTCGTCCAGCAGCGCTCGAGCGAGTGGGCGGCGGACGACCCGTCGTACTACCTGGGCTGACGGTCCACAGTGGGCGGCGCCCGGCCTGACGAGCAGCCCGTCAGCGCGGCCGGTTCGCCACCTTGTGGCTGCCGTCGCACCAGGGCGCCCGCGAGCTGAGGCCGCAGCGGCACAGCGCGACGGTTGCGCGCTGCTTGGCCACCTCGTCGCCGTTCTCGTCGACGATGACGGCGGGACCGCGCACGAGCAGCGGGCCGCCCGGGCAGGCGGTCACGGTGACCGGCAGAGGCTCTCGCACGCCGTCTCTCTACCCGCCCATCCGTGCACTATGGCTACGGAGTGCGCTTTCATCCCGGCTCAGGCGTACACCAAGGCTACGAAGTGCACGTCTGCAGCGAGCGTCAACGCGGTTTGAGCGCACGCCGCGCGGGCACTAGCAGCGGATGAGAGGCCATCCCCGCGGCCCGCTGAGCGCAGCCGTGGTCCACCTGCTCAGCGGGGACGACGACGCCGCTCCGGGCGAGCTGCCTGTCCTGGCGAAGAGTGCGGTCGCGACGTCGCACGACCTCGTCGCGGACGACGACGTGCAGCTCGCGCTCCACCTGCTGTACGAGCTGCACTACAGCGGCAACGCGTGCACCCCGACGCCGAGCGGCGGCCGCGACTGGGAGTGGGACCCGCACCTGCTGGCAACGCGCGGGGCGCTCGAGCGGGCCTTCGAGGAGCAGCTGCGGGACGCTCACGCCTGGGAGGTGCCCGACGACCCGGCCGACGTGCCTGCCCTGCTCTTCAGCATGGCGGCTGCCAGCGGCGGCGCCGGTCCGCAGGCGGTAGGAGCACGTCGACGCCCGGGGTCGATCGCCTCGTTCGTCGCGCGCCAGGCGACCCTGGCCCAGCTGCGCGAGATGCTCGTGCTGCGGTCGCCGTACCAGCTCAAGGAGGCCGACCCGCAGACGTTCGCCATCCCGCGCCTGCGCGGCCGCGCGAAGGCGGCGCTCGTGGAGATCCAGTCGGACGAGTACGGCGGCGGCCGCTCCGAGCGCATGCACCAGGAGCTGTTCGCGCGGACGATGCGCAGCGTGCAGCTCGACGACCGGCCGAACCACTACCTCGACTCGGTCCCGGCAGTGGTGCTGGCCGGCGTCAACGCCATCTCGATGTTCGCGCTGAACCGACGGCTGCGCGGGGCGCTCTGCGGCCACCTGGCGGCGTTCGAGATGACATCGTCGCTGCCGGCCAAGCGGTACGTGTCCGGCATGCAGCGGCTGGGTCTCGGGCGGGACGCCTGGCTGTTCTTCGACGAGCACGTCGAGGCCGACGCCGTCCACGAGCAGATCGCGGCCACGGACCTGTGCGGCGGCCTGCTGGACGACGAGCCCGAGCTCGCCGCGGACGTGCTGCTGGGCGCGGCGGTGTGCCTCGGCCTGGACGCGCGTGTCACCGACCACGTTCTCTCGGCGTGGACCGACGGCCGGACGGCACTTCGGCAGCCGTTGCCCGCGGGTCCACCGGGCGGTGCCGACGGTGCGCGGCCCAGCCTGCACCTGCTGCCGGTCGACCCGACCATGCAGTCGGACGGCCCGGCCGCACGAGCGGTCGGCTAGCCGTTGTGGTTCACGAGGGTGGTGACGCCGGAGCCGGTGACCGGCTGCCTCCCACTTCGTCGGGCAGCGCGTACGGCAGGCCTACGGCGACATGGCGCAGCCCTGGCGGCTCGCGTGGGCGCTGAGCGTCGTCCCGGGTGCGGTGCTGGCCCTGCGGCGGCGTCCGACGTCCCTGTTCCTCGCCGCTGCGGCTGTCGTGGCCCTGGCGGCCCTGGGCCGCGACGGAACGCAGGGCAGAGTGCCGGCCGCGTCTCGGGTGAGAAGCGTCAGTCCGTCGAGCATGGCCTGCAGCCGCCCGGGTGCGATCCCCACGGCGGCTCGATCACGACTGGGCCACCGGCGGCCCGGGCTCGTTCCGGCGCTCGAGCACCTGGGACGCCACCTCGCGCAGCTTGACGTTGTGGATCTGGGAGTAGCGGCGCAGCACCTCGAAGGCGGCGTCCTCGGACAGACCGTGCCGCTCCATGAGCACCCCCTGCGCCATGCCGATGAGGTGCCGCGTGCGCATGGCGGTGCGCAGGCCCTCGACCTCCTGCGTCGCCCAGAGCGCGTTGGCGGCGTGCATGGCGAAGACGCAGGCGACGTTGACCGCGTCCTCGTCGAAGGCGTCCGTCTCGCGCGAGTACAGGTTCAGGGCGCCGACCACTCCGTGCGCCGTGCTGAGCCGCACGCTGACGATGCTGGCGAACCCGAGCGCGGCCGCGGCTGGAGCCCAGCTCGGCCACCTCCACTCGCTCGTCAGGTCGCGGACGACGTACAGCTCGTCGGCACGGATCGCGTCGAGGCACGGACCCTCCTGCAGCTCGTACTGCAGGGCGTCGGCCTTGGCCACGCGGTCGTCGGTGCAGGCGGGTGAGTCGACCCTCCCGTTGCCGTGGCGCAACGACACCCCCGCGTAGTGGCAGCGCTCCACCGTCTCGACCACCAGGTCCACGACCCGCCGCACCGTCGGGCTCTCGCTGGTCGACGCCATGAGCTGCTGGGCGATCGTCGCGAAGTCGCCGGGGCTGGGGGCCCGGTCCTTCTGGATCGAGCGGGCCATGTCGCCGACCGGCCGGGCGTCGCCGGCCTCCACCTCTCCGATCGTCTGGGACAGCTCGGCCACGCCGGGCTCGGCATGAGGCAGGTCCGCGCGGTCGTCGCGCGGCTCCGGCAGGACGTGGTCGGTCACGACCTCACGGTAACCGCGCGGCAGGCTCGTCGCTCGCTGCGGAGAGATCGATGCGCGCCAGGCTCGCCCGCTGCTCCAGCACCGTCACTCGGGCCTCGACCCAAGCAGGCACGCGTCGTCGTCTCCGGAGTGCCGGAGCGAGCCGGGGCAGCGCGTCGCGCACCCCCTGCCGGCCGGGTGCTCCCTCGTGCCAGGCAGCCATCCCACGGCGGACGACGACGCGCCACGGTCGGCGCATCACGGCGGTGAGCACGTGGTTGCGGGCGATGAGAGCGGCACGACCGCTCGCGTCCCCTCGTGACGGTGAGGGGTGGTGGTGAGCCACGACGTCGTCGACGTACGCCAGGCCCCAGCCGGCCGTCGCCAGGTCGAGCGACAGCCGCTCTTCCTCGCCCGGGAAGAACACGACCTGGTCGAACCCGCCGCACGCGAGAAAGGCCTCCGTGCGCACGAGGGCGCCACAGGCGACGAAGCCGAGCACGTCCACGCCCGGTAGGTCGGACGACGTCCCGAGCAGCCCAGCCGCCATCTCCTCGCACACCGGGTCGAGATGCTGGTCGTCTCCGGCGAGCAGTCGGGCCGCCAGCACCGCGAGGCGCGGGTTCTCGCGGAAGTGCTGCGCCGCCGTGGCGAGGGCGCCCGGCGCCCACCACGAGTCGTCGTCCGCGAAGGCCACCACCGGGGTGCGCGCGTGCCGGACGCCGACGTTGCGCGCGGTCGCTCCGGCGTTGCGGGCGAGCGCCACCACGGTGACGTCGGGACGGCCCAGACGCGTGACCGCCTCCACCGTGCCGTCGGACGAGGCGTTGTCGACGACCACGACCGGGCCGTCGAGGTGGGTCAGCGTCGCCAGCAGACTGTCGCGGCGGTCGCGCGTCATGACCACCGTCGTCACCTCGGCACCCGCGCGGCTCTCGTCGTCCATCACCCCGACGGTAGGCGCCGTCGTGCCGGAGCGCCGGTTCGTCGGCGTGGCCGGGGAGGGTGACGAGAGAGCGCTACTCGCCGTGTACCGACCGCTTCTCGGGGTATGGCACCTCCTCCGGACGCGAAGGCCAGCGGGCCAGCGTCCGCCACGGCTCGAGCAGACGGGCACGTTGTCCAGGGGGCCGTACGTGCGGCTTCCTGTCGCCGGACGACACAGGGAGGTCCATCGGTGCGCGTACTTGGCGTCAACGCCGTCTTCCACGACCCGGCCGCCGCGCTGGTGGTGGACGGCGAGATCGTGGCCGCCGCCGAGGAGGAGCGGTTCAGCCGGCGCAAGCACGGCAAGCCGAACGTGCCCTTCTCGGCCTGGGAGCTGCCGGAGCTGTCGGCCCGGTGGTGCCTGCAGCAGGCCGACCTGCGACCGGAGGACCTCGACGCCGTGGCGTACTCGTTCGACCCCTCCCTGTACGCGCCTGACGACGAGCTGCCACTCGACGACCCCTGGGACCACCTGCGCGTCGAGTACGCGCGTCGGGCGCCCGCCTTCCTCGCCACGGCACTGCCCGGGTTCGACCCCGACAGGGTGCGCTTCGTGCCGCACCACGTGGCGCACGCGGCCTCGGCGGGGCTCGCCGGGCCGTACCGCAGCAGCGCGTCGCTGGTGCTCGACGGCCGAGGAGAGCGGGCGTCGCACCTGTCCGGCCACTACGTCGACGGCCGGCTCGAGGTGCTCGCGGCCCAAGCGCTGCCGAGCTCGCTGGGACTGCTCTACGAGGACCTGACGGCGCACCTCGGCTTCCACCGCTCCAGCGACGAGTACAAGGTGATGGCGCTGGCCTCGTACGGCACGCCCCGGCACCTCGACGAGTTCACCGAGCTGGTGCGCACCACCGGCGACGGAGGCTTCGTCACCGAGAAGGTCGACTGGGACGCCTACGCCTCCCCTGGTTCGGGGGACCTGACCCAGGCGCACGCCGACCTGGCCTCGACCGTGCAGACGCGGCTCGAGCAGGTGATGCTCGAGCTCGCGACGTGGGTGCACGAGCGCACCGGCGAGAAGCACCTGACGATGGCAGGCGGCACCGCCCTGAACTGCGTCGCGAACTCGGTCATCCTCCGCGACGGACCGTTCGACGACATCTGGGTGCAGCCCGCCGCGGGCGACGCCGGGACCGCGCTGGGGGCGGCCCTGCACGTGTCGCAGTCCGAGGGTGAGCTGGGCGAGCCCATGGTGCTGGCCAGCCTGGGCCGCGGGTGGGGCGAAGACGAGCTCGAGGCCGTCCTGCGAACGGCCCGGGTCGGCTTCACCCGGCCCGCCGACCTCGCCGCGACCGTGGCGGACGAGCTCGCGGCGAACCGGGTCGTCGCGTGGTTCCAGGGCCGCAGCGAGTACGGGCCCCGCGCCCTGGGCTACCGGTCCCTGCTGGCGCACCCCGGGCGCCGCGAGAACCTCGAGCGGCTCAACGACATCAAGGGCCGAGAGCAGTTCCGACCGGTCGCTCCGCTGGTGCTCCTCGAACGCGCGGACGAGCTGTTCGACGGCAAGGTGCCGAGCCCGTACATGCTCTTCGTGCACCGCGTGCGCGCCGAGTGGCGCGACCGCATCGCGGCGGTCGTGCACGTCGACGGGACGGCGCGGG
>DASSTJ010000022.1:0-25542 GCA_035707965.1 Actinomycetales bacterium | reverse complement strand
GCTCGCGCGCGAGATGCTTGCGGCCGCCGGCGTCACGGACGTCGACCCGGCCGACCACCTGCGTGACGGCCGCGCCATGGATGTGTGGCGGCGCATGATCGCGGCTCAGGGCGGCGACCCGGATGCACCGCTGCCCACGGCACGCGAGACTCAGGTGGTGCCGGCGCCCAGCGACGGCGTCCTCACCCAGCTCGACGCGTTCGCGATCGGGGTGGCGGCGTGGCGGCTCGGGGCGGGCCGGGCGCGCAAGGAGGACGCCGTCCAGGCCGGTGCCGGCGTCGAGATGCACGCCAAGCCAGGTGCCGTCGTCCGCGGCGGTGAGCCGCTGCTCACCCTGCACACCGACACGCCCGAGCGGTTCGACCGGGCGCTGCAGGCGCTGGAGGGCGCCTACTTCATCGCCCCGGAGGGCTCGCGGCCCGACCTGCTGCCGCTGGTGATCGACCGGGTCGATGCCGTCGACCGAGGGTGACGGCCGCCGCTCGGGCGTCCACCGTCGCCGCCGCGTAGTCTCGCCAGCATGCCTGAGCTGATCGAGAGGCCCACCCGCGTCCCGGTACCGGGCGGCAAGATCATCGACGAGTACGTCGGCCGCGTGAACACCGGTAGCCAGCAGGTGTCCGTCGCGCGCATGACAGCACCGGCCGGCTGGGACGAGCCGGCCCAGACGCCGGAGTTCGACGAGGTGACGCTCGTGCTGTCGGGGTCGGTCGTGGTCGAGCACGACGACGGCGAGACCACCGTGGCGGCGGGGCAAGCGGTGCTGACCCGCGCCGGTGAGCGGGTGCGGTACCGGGTGGGTGACGAGGGTGCGCAGTACGTCGCGGTGTGCCTGCCGGCGTTCGGCCCGGACCTCGTCAACCGCGAGGAGTGAGCACCTCCGGGCGGCAGGACCAGCTGCCGGACGACGATCGACAGCCGCGGTCCCTCTACGGCGTCGGCGCCGAGCCGGACCCGCGCTTCTCCTTGGCCAACGAGCGGACGGCGCTCGCCTGGATCCGCACGTCTCTGGCGCTCGTGGCCGGCGGTGTCGGACTCACGTCGCTGGGGTCCCTCGCGGCGCTGCCGCCCTTCCTGGACGTCGTCGCCGCCGTCGCGTGCCTCGCCGGAGGTGCGCTCGCGGTGCGGTCCCTGCTCGGGTGGCGCTCGCACGAGCTGTCGCTCCGCCTCGGTCGACCGCTGCGCGCGCCCCGGTCGCTCGCGTGGCTGGCGCTGCTCGTCGTGGTGCTCGCGGTCGTCCTCGCCGGCTACGCGATCAGCCAGCTCTGGTGACACCTTCGGCGGGGTCGACGGGCCCAGCGGCAGCGCGACCGCCAGCTCAGGACCCGGGCATGCAGCCGCAGCGCACGGCGCTGGCCTGGCAGCGCACGGCGGTCGCGGGACTCCTGCTGTCGCTGATCACGCTCGGCGCGTCGGCGCACCGGTTCGTGGCAGCGCCTCCCGGCTGGCACGGTCACGTCCCGGCGTGGTGGCTGCTCCCCGGCGCCGTGGCTGGAGCCGCCGCCGTGGTCGCCGCAGTGGACGCCGTGGTCGTCGTCCCCCGGCAGGTGAGCAGCATGGCTCGCCACCCGTCGTCCGACCCGCTGGAGTCGCCCTACTGGCGGCTGCGGCTCGTGGTCGCCGCGACGGTGCTGCTGTCGCTCGCGGGAGCCCTGCTGGCAGCGGTGGGGGTGGCCGCTTCGGTAGCCTCCTGCCGTGCCTGAGACCACCCAGAACCAGTCCGCCGCCACGAGTACCGGCCTCCGGCAGGACGTGACGATCAGCGAGGTCGTGGCGCGTGCCCCCAAGGTGCTGCTGCACGACCACCTGGACGGCGGGCTGCGGCCCGAGACCATCGTCGAGGTGGCGCAGCAGACGGGCTACGCCGGCCTGCCGACCACGGACCCGGTCGAGCTCGGTCGGTGGTTCCGGGAGTCGGCCGACAGCGGGTCGCTCGAGCGCTACCTCGAGACGTTCGCCCACACGGTGGCCGTGATGCAGACGCGGGAGTCGCTGGTGCGGGTCGCCCGTGAGTGCGCGGTGGACCTGGCGGCCGACAGCGTCGTGTACGCCGAGGTGCGGTACGCGCCCGAGCAGCACCTGGACGGCGGCCTGTCCCTGAACGAGGTGGTGGAGGCCGTGCAGCAAGGCTTCGCCGAGGGGGAGCAGCTGGCCGCCAGGGCGGGCAACCGCATCAGGGTAGGGACGTTGCTGACGGCCATGCGGCACGCCGCGAACAGCCGTGAGATCGCGCGGCTCGTCGTCCAGTACCGCGACGCGGGCGTGGTCGGCTTCGACATCGCCGGCGCGGAGGCAGGCTTCCCTCCGACGCGGCACCTGGACGCCTTCGAGTACCTGCGACGTGAGAACGCGCACTTCACGATCCACGCGGGGGAGGCGTTCGGGCTGCCGAGCATCTGGGAGGCGATCCAGTGGTGCGGCGCCGACCGTCTGGGGCACGGTGTGCGCATCGTCGACGACATCCGCGTCGGGCGCCGCCCCTACGCCGACGACCCGGCGGCCGCCGCGCTGGCCTCGCTCGCCGACGTGCAGCTGGGGCGCCTGGCGCAGTACGTGCGCGACAAGCGCATCCCGCTCGAGATGGCCCCCTCGTCGAACGTGCAGACCGGCGCAGCCGCCTCGATCGCGCTGCACCCGATCGGTCTGCTGGCGCGTCTGCGCTTCCGGGTGACGGTCAACACGGACAACCGGCTGATGAGCGGCACGTCGATGTCCCGCGAGATGCAGCTGCTCGTCGACGAGCTCGGCTGGACGGTCGACGACCTGCGCTGGGTGACGGTGAACGCGATGAAGAGCGCGTTCATCGGCTTCGACGAGCGGCTGGCCCTCATCGACGACGTGATCAAGCCCCGCTACGCGGCCCTGGCCTGACTAGAGCCAGCGGCGCACCCGCGTGCGGTAGGCCTCGTAGTCGGTGCCGAAGCGGTCGGTGAGGTAACGCTCTTCGCGGTCGATCACGAGGCGGCGCACCGCGATCAGCGCGGCCGGCATCGTCAGGAGCGGCCATGCCGTACCGAGTGCGAGGGTCGCGCCGGTGTAGGCGAAGGCCATCCCCGCGTACATGGGGTTGCGTGTGAAGCGGTACGGGCCGGAGGTGACGAACGACGACACCGGCTTGTGGGGGATCACGGTGGTGTGGTGGCGGCGGAACGTCGCCGCGCCCCAGGCGGCGAGCCCGGTGCCGGCTGTCAGGAAGGTCGCTGCCGCGACGCGCGTGCCGCGTCCCGTCGGAGCCGGCAGGTGCCACCACCGGTCGGCGAGCGCGCCGGCCGCGAACGACGCGGCGAACAGCGCGGGCGGGACGACACGGACGTCGGCGCCGTGCGCAGGTGCTCCGGTGCCGGTCCCGGTGCCCGTGCCGCTGCCCAAGGTCATCCCCCCAGTGTCGGGGCGCCGGGGACGGCCGACAAGGCAGGGCGGCGGCGGCTGTCAGAGCCGGGACGGCGCCGGCAGCAGCGCCTGGATGCGCTCGAACGCCTGGGCTGGGGTGCAGGGCACGGCGCCGAGGGCGACCTGGTGCGCGACCACACGTGGCTCGACGCGCATCAGCGACCAGCCGCGTCGCACCAGCGTGATCGGCGGCTTGCGTGACTCGCGAAGGTCACGGGTCAGCCGACGCACGAACGTGACCACGGGCCAGTGGGTCAAGCAGATCGCGTCAGCCAGCACCCCGGCGTCCCCCAGGTCGGGGATCACCTCGGCGGCGAAGATGCCCTCCGCGACGGCGACGGAGGCTCCGTGGCAGTCGAGGTGATGGGTGCCGACCGCCCGCGAGGTCGGGATGTCGTAGCGGGGGACGTCGACCGCACCGTCGCGGGCGAGCGCGCGCGCCGCGGCGACGGCGGCGTCCTTGTCCCACGAGGCTGGGTCGTCCCAGTCGACGATGCCGAAGGCGCGGGGCAGGGCGGGGTCGTCGCCGTCCCGGTAGAAGTCGTCAAGCCGCAGCACGGGCAGGTCGAGACGGTTCGCCAGCCGCGACTTGCCGCTGCCGGACGGCCCGGCGAGTACCACGATCCTCGTCGACGTCTGCGCTGCGGCCACGGTCCACGATTCTCGCAGACCGGCGGCTGTGACCAGGAGCCATGCCGGGAACCCGCCGCCCGCACACCGTCTCGACCGTTCGCCGAGCGGCGACTCAGGTCGTGACAAATGGCCGTACCCGGGCACATGAGGGGCGGCCTAGCGTCGACGCCAGTCCACCACCCATCGCCCGCTCAGGAGCGCCGCCATGTCGATGATCAGCTCCCCGTGGATCCCGAGCACCCTGTCCGCTGCCTCGCTTCTGGGCCGGACCGCCGAGGTGAGGTACTCCCGAGCCGCGCGAAGGCTGGTCGCCGGATCGTGCGTGCTCGTCACCGGTGCCGGAGGCTCCATCGGCAGTGAGATCGTCAGGCAGCTGCGCCGCTTGAGGCCCGGTGCCGTGTACCTGCTCGACCACGACGAGTGCGCCCTGCAGTCGGTGCAGCTGGAGCTGGCGGGCCACGGCCTGCTGGACGACGACCACTTCGTGCTGGGGGACGTCCGCGACCAGCGGCTGGTGGACGACGTCATGCGCTGGGTGCGACCCGACGTCGTCTACCACGCGGCGGCGCACAAGCACCTTCCCCTCCTGGAGCGCTACCCGGCGGAGGGCGTCAAGACCAACGTGATCGGCACGCAGAACGTCGTGTCGGCAGCGGTTGCGGCCGGCGTCGGGAAGGTCGTCAACATCTCGACCGACAAGGCGGCTCGCCCGACGTCCGTGCTGGGGCTGACGAAGCGCGTGGCGGAGCAGGTCGTCGCGAGCCACGCCGGCGGTGCGACGGCGGTGTGCTCGGTCCGGTTCGGCAACGTCCTGGGCAGTCGCGGCTCGTTCCTGCCGCTGCTCGCCTACCAGGTGGCGAGCGGACGACCGGTGACGGTGACGCACCGGGACGCCGCTCGCTACTTCATGACCATCCCGGAGGCTGCTGGTCTGGTCATCGAGTCGTCCGCCATGGCACGACGGGGTGAGACGTACGTCCTGGACATGGGTGCGCCGGTACGGATCCTCGACCTCGTGCGCAGGTTCTTCGACGCGGTCGGCGTCGCCCCGACGCCGACCGTCGCGTTCACCGGCCTCCGTCCGGGCGAGAAGCTCACCGAGGACCTCGTCGACGGCGCAGAACGGCAGGAGCGGACGGACCACCAGCGCATCTTCGTCGTGCACGCGACGTCGCCTGCCGCGGCGGACTTCCCCATGAGGATCAAGTCGCTGGCCCTGCTCGCGCGGGACGGCCGTGGCGACGAGCTCACCCGAGCCATGACGGCCCTGCTGGCGGTCGCTGGGGTGGAGCCCCGAGTCGTGGACCTGCGCGACGACGTGCTTGCTGAGCTGCCGTTGCAACGCCACAGTGCCTGAGCCGTGACGACCGTTGGTTGGGTGAGCGTCGCGGCCAGCCTGGTGGCCTGGCCGCTCCTGTTCGTCGTCCTCGACACCTCCGCCCAGATGGTGTCGCGACTGCGGGAGGTGGTCCTGGAGTACCGCACCGACTGCTCCGACTTCCAGGTCCTCGTGCCGATCTACGGGTCCGTCGCGTACCTCGAGAACGTGCCCTTCCTTGCGGGCTACGGGTCGCGGGTGACCCTCTGCACGACGTCGTCCGAGTCGGAGACGTTCCGCACGCAGCTGCAGGCGCTGTGCCACACGTACGGGTTCACCGTGTTCGAGGGCGACGTCGGCCGTCGGTCCGTCACGTCGACGAAGCGCGCCACCTCGGGCACCGTGCGCGACCGCGTGATTCACGATGCCCTGCCGCACGTGACCGCTGAGTACGTCGTCTGCCTGGACGCCGACACGGCGAGCGTCCTGCCGCTGGGGCGGCTGGTCGGCCGGATGCAGGAGCAGGACCTCGACCTCGCGTCGGTACGACTCGTCCCGACGAACGACGAGGGCCCGCTGGGCAAGCTCCAGCGGCACGAGTACCGCACGGCGATGATGCTGCGGCGCATCATGCCGTGGATGGTCTCGGGGGCCTGCCACGTGGCCAGGACAGCCGCCTTGCGCGACATCATGGCCCGGCACTCGCTCTTCTTCCAGGGGAACGACGTGGAGGTGGGCATCCTGGGCGAGCGGCTGGGGTACCGCGTGGGGCACGTCCCGTTCGACGTGCAGACCACGGTGCCGGTGTCCTGGCGCGCCTGGTTCCGGCAGCGGGTGGCGTGGGCGGGCGGAGAGGTGCGGCTGTTCCTCGTGAACCCGCAGCTCGTGCTGCGGCACCCCGTTCTGTGGCTCTACGGCGGTGGGGTATCGCTTCTGTGCGCACCGTTTCGATGGGTGTCCGTGGTGGGCGGGGGATGGGTGCTTGCGGTCGTCCTCGGCGCGAACGTGGCGATCGAGCTGCGACTCCATCGGCGGCATCGCGACAGGTGGTTGCTGGTGCTGCCGTTCTACCTGGCGTTCGCGAGCCTGGTCCTGACGCCCTTGGGGCTGTGGAGCTACGTCGTCATGGCGGTCCGGCACCGCAACGCCGGCCTGATCCGCGTGGGCCGGCGGCGGGGGTCCGTCGGCGTGCCCGGGCGCCGGCGCCTGGCGTCTGAAGCGATGTGCGAGCCCGCTGCTGCGCGTCACCCGAACGGCGCGTGAGTTGCGTCGCATCAAGGTTGGTTTGCCATGGTGTGACCGGCTCCGTCCCCTCACCCGAACGACTGTCGGTGGTCGACGGCATCGTGCTGCCCAGCGCAGTCTGGAGCAGTTTCACCAATCCGGTGACGTCGTTGAGTCACCAATGACATCCTCGTGGCCGGGGGATGAGGGGAGTCCGCATGGGATGGCAAGGGGAGCCGACCCAGGGGGGATACCGTGGCCGCGACCGGCGCGCGGTCGGGCGCGGTGCGGTCATCGACGGGCGGGCCCTGCTGCGATGGACGGTCATCGGCGCCGGCGGTGTCGCGGTTGCCGTCACCTCTGGGGTGCTCCTCGCTCCGGGCCAGACGATCGACCTGTGGCCGCTGACCCTGGCCTTCTGGTGCACGATCACCCTCGGCTCTGGCATCGCGCTGCTGATCTCGTGGCGGATCGGTGGCTGGGCGCGGCCCGGCCAGATGGGCACGGCTCTCATCGCGCTCGCGGCCGTCGTCTCGCTCATCCCGCGGCTGGCGGAGCTGACGACGCCGCTGGGAGGCACGAGCGACGTGCGACCGGTGGCGACGACCGTCGTCCTGGCTGCTGCCACCGCCCAGCTGGTGCTCTCGCTGCACCGCGACGACGTCGACACGACGGTGCGCCCGTTGCGCCAGCTGAGCAGCCTCACGGGGTTCATGGTGGTGTGCCTGCTCGCGTGCAGCAGCCTGCTGCTCGCCGCCGGTGGGCGCCTCGACGACGCCGTTCACTACGCTTCCGGCCTCGTGTGCGTGGTTGGCGCCGTCTCCTGCCTGGTCCTCGGGCGGCGTGCGCCGCGCCCGGTCACGTTCGGGCTCGGGGCTGCTCTGTCGATGATGGCCATCGGCTCGTTCGCGCACCAGCTCTCGTCCACGGACGCGTGGCAGGTGCTGTCGGCCGTGTCGATGTGCTCATCGGCCTGGGTGTTCGCCGGCCTCGCCCGCATGCGCCTTCGCGCCGCGCTGCGTGTCGCCGACGCCCGGTCGCTGCAGACGTTGGCCACGCTCGGCAAGTACAGCTCCGAGGTCTCGCGCGAGCGTGAGCGACGGCATGACGCCCTCAACGCGCTCGCGGCGATCAGGTCGGCGTCCGACGTACTGACCACCCGGGGCCAGGACCTCGACCCCGCGACGCGAGCCGAGCTGGCGCTGGCGGCACGCGAGGAGATCGCCCGGGTGGAGCGCATGCTGTCACCCTCGGGCACCCGGCCAGCGACCGACGTCGTGCTGACCGAGGTGCTGCGGCCGGTGCTGCTGGCGCGCAAACACACCGGGCTGGCGGTCGACTGCCAGCTCGACGACGTGCGAGTGCGGGCGGTGCCCGACATCGTCGCGCGCATCGTCGACAACCTGCTGCGCAACGTCCAGCGCCACGCAGCCGACGCCACCGTACGGCTCAGCACCGTCGTCAACGGCGGCGTCGTGGAGGTGCACGTCGTCGACACCGGTCCCGGCGTCCCGGCGCAGCGTCAGGCGGAGGTCTTCGAGCCGGGCGTCACGACCAGTGCGGTGGGCCAGGGCTTGGGGCTGCCGTCGGCGCGACGCCTGGCCCAGGACCAGGGTGGTGACCTGCAGCTGCTGCCCAGCGAGCAGGGCTGCCACCTGCTCCTCACGCTGCCGGCCGCCGTCGACGCGCAGGTGCGGCCGCTGCGAGCGCGGGCCAGCTGACCGTGCGACTGCCCACGCGGGTCGCCATCGTCGACGACCACCGCTTCCTGGCACAGACTCTCGCCCTCGCCCTCCAGGACAGCGACTTCGACGCGGTGCTCATCGACCCGCACGACGACGTCGTGGCTCGCGTCGGCCAGTGGAGGGCTGCGGTCGTGCTGCTCGACCTCAACCTCGAGGGCGACGTCAGTGGCGACGACCTGATCCCCGCGCTCGCTGTCGACCGTGCCGTGGTCGTGCTCACCGCTGAGAACGACGAGGCACGCTGGGGGCGGTGCATGCTGGGTGGTGCGGTGGGCGTCCTGTCGAAGAGCTCCCCGCTCGAGGACATCGTCGCCGCTGTCGCCCGGGCGGCGTCCGGTGAGCCGGTGGTCGACGAGCTGAAGCGCATGACGTGGCTGCGTGCCGCCGACCACGACCGCACCGCAACCGAGTCGGCGCTCGCGCCGTTCCGTCGCCTCACTCCACGCGAGGAAGAGGTGCTGGCCGCGCTGGTGGACGGCGAACCGGCGGTCGCCATCGCCGAACGGGCCACGGTGTCCGAGGCGACGGTGCGGTCGCACATCCGATCCGTGCTCACCAAGCTGGGGGTCGGCTCGCAGCTGCAGGCCGTCGCCCAGGCGCGCCGGGCTGGCTGGACGCGCGACCGCGAGGGCCGTCGAGAGGCTCCTCGCGGCTGACGACAGGACGGGTCGTACCTCGCCGGCCGTGACCGCGGGGTGACGCCCTGTTGACGTGGCCCTCCGTTTGGAGTGATGAGACTCCTTGTGGCGCAAGGAAGTTCATCAAATCTGTGGACGTCGCCGCCGCCGGCATCCGGGAAGGTCATGTGCCAACGGACCCAGCCTCGGTCCGTGGATCACCGAACCATCCGGGCCGCGGGATCCAGAGACAAGGGGACATCCATGAATCGCAAGCTCGTGATCGGCGCGGTGGCCGGCGTCGCCGCCGTCGCGCTCGCCTACGGGGGCAGCACCTACTCGGCATGGTCGGACTTCGGCGACGTGAACAACAACACGGTGGGCGCAGGCATCCTGAGGCTCAACCTGGGCCCGAACCAGGGCGATGACCTGAAGTTCGACAACGTCAGGATGGCTCCTGGCCAGATCAACATGGAGCGGCACGTCTACATCGCCAGCAATGATGGCGACTCGACTCCGAACGCCCGCCTGTTCGTCAGCCTCAAGAACCTGACGGGGGCGGAGAACGGCTGCGATAGCAACGGGGAGCGGGCGGCCGACCCTGCCTGCGAGAGTGGCGGCGAGGGACAGTTCGTCAGGGACGCGACGGTCCAGTGGTACTCGTACAAGGTGAACTCCCCGGACGAGTGCACCCAGGCCTACGCGCCCGCGGGGAAGGTGATCACGCCCCAGTTCGGTCCGAGCTTCACGAAGCTGGCCGCCGCGACCGCGACGACGCCGTACGAGCTCACCGGCCCTGCCATGCCGATGCTCAAGCCGGGTGAGGGTCTGTGCTTCGCGATGGAGGTCAGCCTCGCCAAGAGCGTGAACAACGCGTCGCAGGGGGACTCCGCATCGTTCGATCTGCACTTCGACCTCGAGCAGGTGTGAGACCTCTGACGTGAGCCTGGTGGGCGAGCGTTCAAGCCTCTCCCATTGACCTGTCGTCAAGGGGTCGGGAGCCGGTCACGGCGGCTCCCGACCCGACGGCGGGTCAATACCAGCGGGCGTCAGTGGCGGAGCGGGTTGCGTGCGACGCGGTCGGTGCCGGACCCCGGCTGACTCTGCATAACCGTTGTGCAACAACGAAGTTCATCAAAACTGTGGACGTGCCCTGTTGGCAGACGCGCCAGGGTCGTTGCAGCGGACCGAGCATCATCCGTGGATCACCGAACCATCCGGGCCGCGGGATCCAGAGACAAGGGGACATCCATGAATCGCAAGCTCGTGATCGGCGCGGTGGCCGGCGTCGCGGCCGTCGCGCTCGCCTACGGCGGCAGCACCTACTCGGCATGGTCGGACTTCGGCGACGTCAACGGCAACAGCGTTGGGGCCGGATTCCTCAGGCTCAACCTCAACGGGCAGACAGGGAGCACCGATGTCACGCCGATCAGCTGGGGCAAGCTGGCTCCCGGCATGGTCAACGTCCGCACCGTCTGGATCGCCAGCAACGACGGTGACTCGGTGCCGGACGGCACGCTGAGCGCGACGTTCAGCAACCTCCAGGACCAGGAGAACGGCTGCAGCTCGAACTCCGAGGTTGCCGCTGACCCCACGTGCAACGGGGGCAACCAGGCGACCGACGGGGAGCTGTCGCACATCCTCAACTTCCAGGCCCAGTACTACCCGGAGGTCTCGCAGGACCAGTGCGCCACCTGGCCGGGCGGTGGCGGGTACGACGCATTCTTCGCGAGCGCGCAGGGCGACCTCTTCAACGTGGCCTCCGGCGCCGGGCACACGTACACGCTGAAGGACCACGCCAACCCGGCGAACGACCTCGTGCTCAAGCCGGGTGACGGGATCTGCATCGGCTTCAACGCCTACTGGCCGCACGACCCCAGCAACCAGGTGTCGGCTCCGTACAACAACGACAACGTCGCCCAGGGCGACTCGTTCAGCTTCGACGTGAAGTTCACGCTGAACCAGAAGTGACGGACAGTCGCTGAGCTGGGTGGGGCTGGTCTGGCCAGCCCCACCCAGAAGCGTGCCGATTGAGGAGATGACGGTGAACGTTGCTAGGAGCACTGCGCGGTGGATCACCCGACTGGTGCTCGTGTCCGTCATCGTTCTGACGTCGGCTGCGGTCGCCGTCCTCGTCGTCATCCCTCGCGCGACGCACGGCGTCGCTCTCACCGTGCTCACCGGGAGCATGACGCCGGAGATCCCGGTCGGCTCAGTCGTCATCGACCGGCCGGTCGACCCGGGAACCCTCAAGGTCGGTGACATCGCGACCTACCAGAAGGCACCCGGGGTCGACGAGTACATCACCCACCGCATCACGGCCATCCACACCGACACCGAACCGGTGACGTTCACCTTCAAGGGTGACGCGAACCGGGGCGCGGACATGACACCGATCCCGGCAACGGCGATCCGCGGCCAGGTGTGGTTCCACGTGCCCTACCTGGGCTCGATCCGCGACGCGCTCCAGTCGCACGGAACACGGGGTCTCGTCCTCGCCGGTGTGCTGGTGTTCCTCGGCGGGTACTCCGTCGTGCAGATCGCCACCGGCCTGCGCGAGGGGCGCCGCAAGAAGAAGGCACGCGCCGTCGAGCCGGCCACGGACGAGCCCCTGCATGACGAGCTCTTCTCGACTGACGAGCTGCGGTGCGTCGCGGTCGAGGTGTCGGTGCACGCCTTCGACGGCGTGGATCCCGCCTTCGTCGCCGACCTGCTGCAGGTGCGTTGCCTTCCCGGTGGTCCTGGGCGCGTCCGCTTCATGCTCGAGGGCTCGGCGCAACGCGTCTCGGTCGTGCGCGAGCTGCTCGCCCCGTACGGCACCACCAGACTCGTCGACCAGGCGCCGACGGTGCCCGCCAAACTCACCGTCGTCCGAGAGAACGTCTCGTGACCTCACCCCGCCGCCAGTCGCCTCGCCTGCACCTGATCAGGGAGCGGCTGTCGCAGGGTGGTTTCGCTCGCGCAGTGGCTGTCGCGCTGCTGGCGCTGTCGACGGTGGTCGCGGGGGCGACCACCGCCTCCGCCGACCCGTCGTTGCCGGTGACCGGCATCTCGGTCGACCAAGGCGACGGCACCGTCCGCCAGGCCGTGCACATCTCCCGCCTCTACCCGGGTTCGCAGCAGCAGGTGGTGTTCCTGCTCGACGGCGACCATCCCCAGCTCGCTCGGCGCATGGAGCTCGGGGTCACCGGGCTGGCTGACTTCGAGAACGAGTGCATCCACCCGGAGTCCGGCGCCGGCGACACCAGCTGCGGCGACGGCCCGGACCAGGGAGAGCTCTCGAGGTTCCTCGACGTGACCTTGCAGGCCGGCACTGAGGGGTCAGCTGACGGGCACCGCACCTGCGCACCGGAGGGTGAGGCCACGACGGCGACCCTCAAGCAGCTGGTCGGCCAGCCGACCGTGGTGGGACTGCCTTCTGACGACGGCACCTTGTGCGTCATCGCCACGTTCGGTCACCGCGACACCCCGGGCGACAACGTCACCCAGACCGACGAGGTGCGGTTCGACCTGCGGCTGCGCTTCGACACCGTGCTCGTCGGGTCGTCCGCTTCGAGCGACGGGTCGGCGGCCGGCGCCGACCAGGCAGAGCCGCAGTCCGACCCGCCATCGGTCGGCGGTGCAGCGGACGCCGACGGCACGACCGGCTCGCACGACGGCACCGAGGTCAGGGGCGTGAAGTACGAGCGGCCGGTGACGGTCAGCCGTGTGCAGCGCGGCCGCCTCGACCTGGGCGCGCTGCCCCGCACCGGGCTGTCCGTCGGGACGGTGATGATCGCCTCCTCGGTGCTCCTCGGTGCCGGTACGGTGATGGTCGCCGTCGTGCACGGGCGCCGGCGTCGCGCGGAGGAGGTGGCGTGATGGCAATGGGCCGGTCCGCCGTCCTGCTCTCGGTGCTCGCGGCGGGGGCGCTGCTCACGACCGGCAGCACCTACGCGGCGTTCTCCGACTCGGCCACGGTCACCGGCAACCACGTGGGTGCCGCCACCGTGGTCGTCGGCGGCGAAGGCGGTTCGGCCCCCGACCTCGCGTACTCCGGGCTGCAGCCCGGCAGTCCCCGCACGAGCACCATGAACCTCCGGTACGCCGGCAGCATCGCCGCGGACCTCTGGTTGGAGCTCGAGCCGGGCACGGCCGCGGCGGCGTTCTGCGAGCCGAACGGCCACGGCTGGCAGGCCAAGCCGGGCGGCGCGCTGCAGGTCAGCGTCGGTGGCGGGGCCTTCGTCGACTACTGCTCGGCCCTCGGCGGCCAGCGCCTGACGATCAGGGAGGCAGTCGCGCCCTCGACCACGCTGGAGGTCGACGTCGCGCTCCGCCTGCGGTCGGGCACGGACGGCCGCTACTCGGGCCTCACGGGCGTCGACGGGCTCGTGGTGCGGGCGCTCCAGACGGGCGGTGCGGGCTTCTCCGACTACGCGCGAGGCACCATCACGGTCGGCGCCGGCGACATCGCCCCGACGATCCCGCAGGAGTGCCTCGACGCGGGGCTCGCGAGGTTCGACAAGGACCACACGATCTACCTCACGGACGGCGACGACGTCCTCGACGTCGGCAAGCGACCGCTGCGCGGCAGCGGCTTCCTCGTCTTCGGTCTGGGCGGCGACGACGTGATCGTCGGCTCGAACCAGGCCGACTGCCTCGTCGGCGGGGCCGGTGACGACCACCTGATCGGTGGCAACCAGGACGACGTGCTGCTGGGAGGGGACGGCGACGACGTCCTGGGCGGCCCCGTCGACGCGGAGCTGCTGGCCCGCCTCGCCCGGGGCGGGCTGGATACCGCCGGTCTCGGGCTGGGCGGGGGGATGGCCGGCCCTCCCGGGGACAAGGTCGGCGGCAACGGCAAGGACCGGCTGTTCGGCGGTGCTGGCGACGACGTGCTCCACGGGGCGAACGGCAAGGACTACCTGGACGGCGGCGATGACGTCGTCGGCGACGTCTGCATCGACGAGCCCAACGGGAACGGGTCCTCCGGTGTCGCCGGTGGCAACGGCACGGACACGTTCGTCAACTGTGAGGTCCGCGAGGGGCCGGCCGCGGCAGTGGTCGCCGGCAGCGCGAGCACGGTGACCATGGCCGCGACGTCCCCGGCGGGGGGCAGTGCCACGGCTGGGGCCGTCGGCTCAGGGGCGACGTCGGGCGCTCCGGGTGGGACCGGTTCGTCGAGCCCGACGCCCGCGAGCTCCACGCCGTCCGGTCCGCCGTCGTCGAGCACGTCGCCGTCGACGCCGTCGACATCGCCGGCCACGACCTCGCCCAGCGATCCGGCGCCCTCGGAACCGACCGGCCCGGCGCATCCCACTGGCTCGACGAGCCCGCCGGTGCCAGAGCCGACGTCGAGTGCGCCGGTCCTCACGGACCCGGCCTCCCAGCCCGCCGTCGTGTTCACCGACTGACACCAGGGCACTCCCGCTGCCGTTGCGCTCAGTGGTGGCCGCTGACCGGTCGCGACGGCACTGCGCCACCTCGGTGACGGGGTGCTCCGAACGAGTCGTGGATCTCCCCAATATTGCTGATGGTCGACGGCGCCCCGACGACGAAGGTTGCCTGTGGCCCCCGGGACGTCCGGAGGTCGAGCGGGGCATCGATCCACACCGGCGCACTGGTCGCCTAGCCGGCGTGAGGAGCCAAGGGCGAAACCGACGCTGCGGGCCACTCCTTCGAAGGGCACACGAGTGAGCAAGAAGCAGTTCCTCAAGGTCACCGGGTTCATCGGGACCCTCGGCGCGGGCGCGGCCCTCGTCGCCACCGCCGCCACGGGCACCGGCGCCTACTTCACCGACAGCGCCTCCGGCACGATCTCCGGCACCATGGGCACCATCCAGATCCAGGGCGCGGACGGCAACCCGGACAACATGAACATCAGCTTCACCAAGATGCTGCCGGGTGAGACGGGCCGGGACACGGTGACGTTCAAGAACATCGGCCAGAACCCTCAGGACGTGTGGGTCGTCTTCCCGCAGAGCGCCCTCGGCGACGGCAGCACGTCGACTCCCAACGACGGCGTCAACGACTTCGGCACCTACGCGACGATCCAGATCAAGAGCAGCGGCACGCAGGTCTTCTACTCGAACAACCTGAACGACGACACGACCTCGTGCCCCCCAGGTTCGGTGAAGCCGGGCGTGAACCGCCCCTGCCACGCCCTTCCGTCGATGATCAAGCTGGCCGACAACGTGGCTCCCGGCGCTGGCGGCAACATGGAGTTCGCCTTCACGCCGGACGCTCAGTTCAGGAGCAACCAGGGACTGCCGGTCCTCAACCTGCCGTACAAGCTGGTGGCGACCCAGCACGGCATCGCTCCGAACAACGCGCTCAACGCCGCGTTCTGAGTGGTCTGAGGTGCCGCGGGCTACGGCCCGCGGCACCTCACCCGCGGTAGCAGGGGTGCGCGTGCTGCCGTGAGCAGCGCACGAGCCCGCCAAGACCTCGCGGTACTCCCGGAGTGGTCGGAGGCGGCCCGGATCGCGGCTTCGTGCAAGCTCGGAACAGCAGTCATCAACGGAGAGGGAGGACGACCATGCGGTGGGTGCGGCGGGTCGTCGTCTGGTCGGTGATCGTGAGCCTCGCCCTCGCCGTCGCCGGTGGCGCTCTCGCCTGGCACCAGGGCTACCGGGCCTACGCCATCAAGACCGGGTCGATGACCCCCACGTACCCGACCGGGTCGCTCGTCGTCGACCGGCCGGCTGACGGCACGCCCCCCGTCGTCGGCGACATCATCACGTTCGGCACCGAGGACGGCCTTGTCACGCACCGCGTCCACGCCATCCAGGACGGCGGGATCGAGACGAAGGGCGATGCCAACCGCGCGTCGGACGCCGGGCTCGTGCCGTTCAGCGACGTAGCGGGCGAGGTGGTCTGGGGAGCCGCTCACCTGGGTTACGTCTTCGTCTTCTTCCAGCAGCCGACTGGCGCGCTCTCCCTCATGCTGCTGGCGCTCAGCGTCTACCTGGCGTGGACGGTGTTCTTCCCCGCCAAGCCGGAGGACGCAGCGGAGCACGCTGCTGACGACGCCGGCACCACGCCGTCCGCCAGCACGCCGTCCGCCACCGGCGTCGACGTCACGAAGGCTCCTCAACCTGCTGACGGCGTCGCGGACCTCGTCGTCCTGTTCGGTCAGCGCGGGGCGAGCGACCGACCTGCACCCACCGAGATCGACCTGTCGGACGGCGGCGAGCTGGAGCACGTCGGACCAACGCGGGGACAGCAGGTGCGGTCGCACCGGCTCAGCGCCTGACTGGCGGTCCGACTCCGCGATCGCTCTGGCGGCGGGCCTGGCCGCGCGGCATCATGACGACATGGGCGGCAGCGCCCGGCTGCGCCGAGTGCTCGGGCGCGCCGGACGGGCTCTGGTCTACGCCATCGGAGTCCGACCGGTCGTGCGGCCCGACCCTGCGCTCGAGACGCTGAGCCGCATCTGCGCGGACCTGCACCGGCTCGACCTCGAGATCGCCCGCCTCATGCTCAGCGACCGCCGCACCCCCGCGCTGTACCACCGGCTGCGTTCGGCGTCGCTCGCCTACGACGCCACGCTCGACGAAGCGTGCCGGACTCTCGGTGTGCAGGTCGACGGCGCACCGCCGTTCGAGGGTGTCGTCCGCATCGAGGCTGAAGCCAGGCTCGCCGCGGCTGGCCTGTCCTGGTGACCGCGGTCAACCGACGGGAGCCCACCGTCGACGAGCGGAGAGCACGACGAGCAGCGCCAGCGCGGCAGCGATCACCGCACCGCCGAAGCCCCACGACGGGCCGTGCGCGTCGATGACGATGCCGCCGAGCGCCGTGCCCGCCGCGCTGCCGGTGGTGCCCGCTGAGCTGAGCAGGGCCTGGCCGACGCTGGCCTGACGCGGCCCGGCCAGGGCATCGACGAGGTGCATCTGGATGATCATCGTCGGCGCGATCGCCAGGCCGGCCACGAAGAGGAACGGCATCAGCAGCTCCAGCCCGACGTCCTCCCGCGTGACGACGAACGGCAGGGCGCTCAGGCCGGCCGTGAACACCGCCAGCAGCAGCACGATCTGCAGCGAGCGGTTGCCCGGCCAGTGCCGTGCTCCGTAGACCAGGCCGCCGATCGCGCTGCCACCGGCGATCGCCATGAACAGCAGGCCGAGCAGGCGCTGGTTCGACAGCACCTCCCGCGCGGTCGCGGCCATCGCCGTGTCGAGGTGGCCGAACCCGATCGCCATGGCGCCGACCGACGCGAAGACCGCCACGAGGCTCGGTCGGCGCAGGACGCCCGCGCCCGGCGACGACGTCCCGTCGTGGGACAACGCGACCCGGTGGGCGCCGTGGCGTGCCGCTCCCGTGAGGCTGTAGGCGACACCGCCGGCCGCCAGCAGCAGCGCGGTGACCAGCAGCGGGACGGCGGGAGGCAGCACGAGCATCACCGACAGCAGCAGGGGTCCGCCGACGAAGATCGACTCGACGGCCACGGCGTCGAGCGCGTAGCCGGCGTCGCGGACACGTCCTGGCGGGAAGATCACGGCCCACGCGGCACGCATCGCCGGGCCGACCGGCGGGAAGGTCAGACCGGACGACGCCGACAGGACGAGCAGCAGCCACGCCGAGCCGCCCTCCACGGTGACCAGCGCCAGCGCGGCCAGCAGCAGGCCGCTGAGCAGCGACGTACCAGCCACGATCGCCGACTGGCCCCAGCGGCCCATGAGCCTCGCCCACACCGGGCCACCGACGGCTGTGCCTAGCGCGAACGCTCCCGTGACCGTGCCCGCGAAGCCGTAGGAGCCGTGCACGTGCTGCACCAGCAGCAGAGCCCCCAGGGGCGCCATCGAGATCGGGAGTCGCGCCACGACCGCCGCCGCGAACGGACGCACGGCTGCGCTCGTCCCGAGCACCTGGCGGTAGCCGGTGCCCGCTGCGCCGCTGAGCATGGACCCGTCCTTCAGAAGTCGTGGTGCGCTAGGGGAGGAGCTGGCGCCGGTTCGCACGCAGCTGAGACGCTGTGCGCCCGGACCTCAGGGGACGACGGCACTGTTGCCTGCGCGCCAGGTGCCGCCGACGACAGGTGACGTCGCCGTGAGCGAGCCGCGCGGGTGGGCCACGACGTCGACGCCGCGCCGAGGAGCAGGCCGGCCTCGGAGCTCAGGTGCCCTTGGGGTGCCAGACGGTCTTCGTCTCGAGGAAGGCACGCATGCGGCTCGGGTCCGGCACCGGCATCCAGTCGGGCTCGACGGCGTCCGCCCCCGTGCCCGCCGGGCGCAGCACGCGCTTCACGTTCTCGGCGGCCGCAGCCTCGAGGTCGCCCCAGGCGACGCCCTCGGCGCCTGCTGCCCCCGCGAGATCGATGGCGTTGACGTCCATGTGGGAGGCGAGCCAGGGCGCGACCTCGGCGGTGCGCCCGGTCAGGACGTTGACGACGCCACCGGGCACGTCGGACGTCGCCAGCACCTCGGACAGCGACACCGCCGGCAGCGGACGCTTCTCGCTCGCGAGCACCACCACGGCGTTACCGCTGACGATCACCGGCGCGATGACCGAGACCAGCCCGAGCAGCGAGGACTGCTGCGGAGCGAGCACGGCGACGACGCCAGTGGGCTCGGGTGCGCTGATGTCGAAGTACGGGCCGGCCACGGGGTTGAGGTTGCCCATGACCTGAGCGAGCTTGTCCGTCCAGCCCGCGTACCAGACCCAGCGGTCGATGGCGGCGTCCACCGTCTTCTCGGCGCGAGCGCGGGTCAGGCCCTCGCCCCGCGACACCTCGTCGACGAACTGCGCGCGGCGACCCTCGAGCAGCTCGGCCACCCGATAGAGCACCTGACCGCGGTTGTAGGCGGTGGCGGTGGACCAGCCCGCGAACGCCTTGCGGGCCGCGACGACCGCGTCGCGCGCGTCTTTGCGCGAGCCCAGTGCGGCGTTCGCCATGAAGACGGGGGAGCGGCCCGCGGACACGACCTCGTACGACCGGCCCGACTCGCTGCGCGGGAACGTGCCGCCGATGTACAGCTTGTAGGTCTTGCGGACGTCGAGACGCTGGCCGCCCGCCGACGCCTTGCCGTCGCGGACCGCCTCGCTCGCGTCGGTCGCAGCACTAGTGGGCAAGGTAGGCCTCCAGACCGTGCCGGCCGCCCTCGCGGCCGTAACCGGACTCCTTGTAGCCGCCGAACGGCGACGTGGGGTCGAAGCGGTTGAACGTGTTGGCCCAGACCACGCCAGCGCGCAGACGGTCAGCCATCCAGAGGATGCGAGACCCCTTGTCGGTCCAGATCCCGGCGGACAGGCCGTACGGCGTGTTGTTGGCCTTGGCGACCGCCTCGTCGGGCGTGCGGAAGGTGAGCACGCTCAGCACCGGACCGAAGACCTCGTCCTGAGCGATGCGGTGGGTCTGCGAGACTCCGGTGAACAGTGTGGGAGCGAACCAGAAACCTCGGTCCGGCAGCTCGCACGCGGGCGACCAGCGGGTCGCGCCCTCGTCCTGGCCGACCTGCGCGAGCTCGGTGATGCGGGCCAGCTGGGCGGCCGAGTTGATGGCGCCCACGTCGGTGTTCTTGTCGAGTGGGTCGCCGACGCGCAGCGTGGCCAGGCGGTTCTTCAGCCGGTCGACCACCTCGTCGGCCACGCTCTCCTGCAGCAGCAGCCGGGAGCCGGCGCAGCACACGTGGCCCTGGTTGAAGAAGATGCCCGTGACGATGCCCTCGACCGCCTGGTCGATCGGCGCGTCGTCGAAGACGATGTTCGCGCCCTTGCCGCCCAGCTCGAGCGTCGCCTTCTTGCGCGTGCCGGCGATGGTGCGGGCGATCGACTTGCCGACCTTCGTGGAGCCCGTGAACGCCACCTTGTCGACGCCCTCGTGCTCCACGAGCGCCTGACCGGTGCTGCCGGCGCCGGTGACGATGTTGACGACGCCGGGCGGCAAGTCGGCCTGCTGGCAGATCTCCGCGAACAGCAGGGCCGTCAGCGGAGTGGTTTCCGCCGGCTTGAGCACCACGGTGTTGCCGCACGCGAGCGCCGGAGCGATCTTCCACGCCAGCATGAGCAGCGGGAAGTTCCAGGGGATGACCTGGCCGGCCACCCCCAGCGGCTTCGGGTTCGGCCCGAGACCAGCGTGGTCGAGCTTGTCGGCCCAGCCCGCGTAGTAGAAGAACCACGCCGCGGCCTGCGGGACGTCGACGTCCCGGCTCTCCTTGATCGGCTTGCCGTTGTCGAGGCTCTCCAGCACGGCCAGCTCGCGCGAGCGCTCGGACATGATGCGCGCGATGCGGAACAGGTACTTGCCGCGGTCGGCTCCCGACAGCCGCGACCAGACCTTGTCGTAGGCCCGGCGCGCCGCACGGACCGCGCGGTCGACGTCCGCGCTGCTGGCCTCGGCGACCTCGGCCAGGACCTCCTCGGTGGCGGGGCTGATCGTCTTGAAGCTGCCGCCCTCGGCGGGGTCGACGAGCTCGCCGTCGATGAACAGCCCGTACGACGGCTTCAGGTCGACGATCGCCCGCGACTCCGGTGCAGGTGCGTACTCGAACTTGCTTCTGGTCACGCCCGCCATCAGTCCACCGTCACGTAGTCGGGGCCGGAGTACCGGCCGGTGCTGAGCTTGCGACGCTGCAGCAGGAGGTCGTTGAGGAGGCTCGACGCGCCGAACCGGAACCACGCCGGGTCCAGCCAGTCGTCGCCGGCGACCTCGTTGACGACGACCAGGTAGCGCAGGGCGTCCTTGCTGCTGCGGATGCCGCCGGCCGGCTTCACGCCGATCTGCACGCCGGTCGTGGCGCGGAAGTCGCGGACCGCCTCGAGCATCAGCGTGGTGACCGGCAGCGTGGCCGCGGGGGAGACCTTGCCCGTGCTGGTCTTGATGAAGTCGGCGCCGGCCAACATCGCCAGCCAGCTTGCGCGTCGAACGTTGTCATACGTCGCCAGCTCGCCGGTCTCGAGGATCACCTTCAGGTGCGCCTGGCGTCCGTCGCTGGCCGTGCACGCGGCCTTCGTGGCCACGATCTCGTCGAACACGAGTCGGTAGCGGCCGGACAGGAAGGCCCCGCGGTCGATGACCATGTCGACCTCGTCGGCCCCCGCTTCGACGGCGTCGCGAGTGTCGGCGAGCTTCACGGCCATGGACGCACGTCCCGACGGGAAGGCCGTCGCCACTGCTGCGACGTGCACGCCGCTGTGCCCCAACGCCTCCTTCGCGATGCCGACCAGGTCGTTGTAGACGCAGATCGCCGCGACCTTCGGGCAGCTGGGGTCGCTCGGCTCTGGCTGCAGTCCCTTGGCGCACAACGACCGGACCTTGCCGGGGGTGTCCGCGCCCTCGAGCGTCGTCAGGTCGATCATGGAGATCGCGGTGTCGATCGCCCACGCCTTGGACGTCGTCTTGATCGAGCGGGTCGCCAGCCCGGCCGCGCGCTGCTCGAGCCCGACCTGGTCCACGCCTGGCAGGCCGTGCAGGAAGCGGCGCAGCGACGTGTCCGTGACGTCCGTCGAGCCGAGCAAGGTCGAGATCGCCTCGGAGCGGACCAGCCCGGCCGTCGTCGCGCTCGTGGTCATGGTGCTCACCGATCGATGGTACTCGGGCGCGGGCCGCCGTCCCCTGGCTCGATCTGCCAGCCCCGCATCCCGCACTTCGTACCCTCCGCGCACCGTCCATCCGGAACTTGGTTGACCTTGTGTACGGCATAACCGGAAATCGCGTGCACAAGGTCAACCAAGTTCGCGACTGTGGCCGCCTATCCGGGAGGTCCGGCCTGTGGATGACCGGAACTCCGTCCACAGATCCGCGTCGGGGGGTGCGCTGCGACGACAAGAGTGATCACCGTTCGTCCATGCGACCCTTCCGACGTCCGACCGAGGCGTTGCCCGATGTCTTCATCGGCAGCGACGCCGTGCGTGCTGGCCTTCTGACGGCACGACAGCTGCGCGGGCCACATGTCGCTCGGGTGCTGCAGGGGGTGTATCGCCCAGCGTGGGTGCCGCTGAGCCACAGGCTGAAGTGTCAGGCGGCGTGCCTCGTGCTCCCCGACACGGTCGTGATCACCGGGACGTCGGCCGCTACGGTGCTCGGGCTGCGTCTGGCGGATCCGCACGACGACGTCTCCGCAGCGTTGCCCATGGGCCTAACGGTGCCGCGGCGCTTCGGTGTGCAGCTGAGGCGGGTGAGTGACCAGCACCCGGCCGGCCCCGTGCTGGACGGCGTCCGGCTGGCTCATGCGCACAGGCTGGCGTACGACGCTGCGGTCGGAAAGGCGCTGCCCCAGGCCACGGCCGTGCTCGACGCCCTGGGGCGGCACGGCATTGTGGAGGTGGGCGAGTTCCGTGCCTGGTTGGTTGGACGGCAGGACAACGGAATCCGCGCAGTGCGTCGAGCAGCGGCGCTGGTCGACGTCCGGGCCGAGTCGCAGCCCGAGTCGATCAGCCGCGTTCTGCTTCAGCAAGCCGGGTTCGAGGTCGTCCCGCAGTATCGAGTCGTCGTGGGTACGCGCGTCATCGCCCGAGTCGATCTGGCCCTTCCAGAGCTGAGGATCGCGATCGAGTACGACGGACGCTGGCACGAGATGGACGTTCAACGATCGCTCGACAACGAACGGCTCGCGAAGCTGCGGTCCAATGGCTGGACGGTGATCGTCGTGACCGCCGAGCTGCTCCGCGATCCACGTCGCCTGGTGGCGACGGTGGCAGCGGCTGTCGCCGAACGTCGCGCGGTGCTGCTGTGAGGACTTCTTCATCCGGCAGCCGGCCCTCGAGCGGAACTTGGTCAACCTTGTGTACGGCATTCCGACGTTTGCCGTACACAAGGTTGACCAAGTTCGGGTTCAGAGGCCGATGAGGGCGGCGACTGACTGCTTGAGCGTGGCCAGGCGGGCGGCCGCGGTCGCCCGCGCGGCGGCGACGTCGTCCCCCTCGACCGGCTGGACCACCTCGAGGTACGCCTTGAGCTTCGGCTCCGTGCCACTGGGGCGGACGACGACCCTGCTGCCGTCGTCCATCGTGAAGCGCAGCCCGTCGGTGGGGGGCAGGTCGCCCGAGCCGGCGCTGAGGTCGTCCGTCTGCTGCACACCCGCGCCGCCGATCTCGGACGGCGGCTCGGCTCGCAGCCGGGCCATGGCGTCGGTGATGAGGGACAGGTCGGTGACGCGCACCGCGTGCTGGTCGGTGGCGTAGACGCCGGTGACCCGGGCTACGTCGTCGAGCTCGTCCTGGATGGTGCGACCGCTCGCCTTGAGCCGGGCGGCCAGGTCGCACACCAGCAGCGCGGCGCTGATGCCGTCCTTGTCGCGCACGGACGACGGGTCGACGCAGTAGCCGAGCGCCTCCTCGTAGCCGTAGCGCAGCCCCGGCACGCGGCTGATCCACTTGAAGCCGGTGAGCGTCTCGCGGTGCTCGATGCCGTGCTCACGGCACACCGCCGCCAGCTGCCGGCTCGACACGATCGAGCAGGCGAAGACCGCCTCGTCGACGACACCGCGCTCGGCCACGTACGCGCCGAGCAGCACACCGAGCTCGTCGCCGCGCAGCATCCGCCACCCGCCCTCGGCTGACGGGTCGGGGATCGCGACGGCGCACCGGTCGGCGTCCGGGTCGTTCGCGACGACGAGGTCGGCGCCGCGCTCGCGCGCCACCGCCAAGGCCGCGTCGATGGCGCCGGGCTCCTCCGGGTTGGGGAACGTGACCGTCGGGAAGTCGGCGTCCGGCGCGGCCTGACTCGGGACGACGAACGGCGGTGGGAAGCCGGCGCGCTCGAAGGCCGCCAGCGCCACGTCGCCCCCCACCCCGTGCAGCGGCGTGTAGACGACGGACAGCGCGGCCCGCTCGTCGCGGTGGTCGTGCGCCTCGTCGGCGTCCAGGGGGTCGGCGCCCACCTGGTCGTGCGCCTCGTCGGCACCCGGTGCGTCGGCGCCTGCCGCCCTGCCCCTGCCCGGCAGAACGACCGCAGCCGCTGCGTCGAGGTACGCCTGCAGCACGCTCTCGTCGAGGACCTTCCAGCCGCTGTCGGTGCGCGGCACGTCCGCGACCGCCGTGACCGCGTCGATCTGCGCCGCGATCTCGGCGTCGGCCGGCGGCACGATCTGGCTGCCGTCGCCCAGGTAGACCTTGTAGCCGTTGTCCTGCGGGGGGTTGTGGCTCGCGGTGACCATCACGCCGGCGTCGGCGTCGAGGTGGCGGACGGCGAACGCGAGGACGGGCGTCGGCAAGTGACGTGGCAGGAGCAGTGCCTCGCCGCCGGCCGCCGTGACGACGGCCGCCGTGTCGCGCGCGAAGTCGTCGCTGCGATGGCGGGCGTCGTAGCCGATGACGACTCGCGGGGACGCGCCCTGCTGCTTGAGGTAGGCGACGAGCCCAGCGGCCGCGCGGATGACGACCGACCGGTTCATGCGGTTCGTGCCGGCACCGACAGCACCGCGCAGCCCCGCCGTCCCGAACTGCAGCATCCCGGCGAACCGGTCGGCAAGGTCCTCCCGGGCCGCAGGGTCACCGTCCTGCGCGCGAGCCAGCACCCCGTCGAGCTCAGCCTGCGTCGCCGGGTCGGGATCGTCGTCCCGCCAGGCGCGTGCGACGGTCAGCAGCTGGTCGAGGTCGGCGCTCGGGGAAGGCATGAGCGGGACAGTAGCGCCCGGACCGAACCACCGTCAGGGCCGCTGTGCCTGAACGCTCGCCCGCAGCTTCTCAGGAAGTGGAGCATCGCGACCGCGGCGCGAGGTGCCGTCTTCTGGAGAAGCTGGGCAGTGGTGCCGCCCTGCGATGCCCACCTCTGGCGAACGTGGGCGGGCACGCGCGGCGTGCGACGGTCAGATCCGCTGGACGACTTCGGCGAGCATGCGTCCGCAGCGCTGAGCCGCGGCACGTCCCGCCTCGATCACCTCGGCGTGGTTCAGCGGCGCGTCGCTCAGGCCCGCGCCCAGGTTGGTGACGAGTGACACCCCGAGCACCTCCATGCCAGCCTGCCGCGCCGCGATCGCCTCGAGCGTCGTCGACATGCCGACCAGGTCGCCCCCGAGGATCTTCGCCATGCGCACCTCGGCTGGAGTCTCGTAGTGCGGGCCACGGAACTGCACGTAGACGCCCTCGTCAAGGTCCGGCTCCACCTCGCGACACAGCGCGCGCAGCCGCTTCGAGTACAGGTCGGTGAGGTCGACGAACGTCGCCCCCTCGAGGGGGGACGTCGCCGTGAGGTTGATGTGGTCACTGATGAGCACGGGCGTGCCCGGCGTCCAGTCGGTGTTGAGCCCGCCGCAGCCGTTGGTCAGCACGATGGTCGCGCAGCCGGCGGCCGCAGCCGTGCGGACGCCGTGGACGACGGCCCGCACGCCCTTGCCCTCGTAGAAGTGGGTCCGTGTGCCGAAGACGAGCGCTCGCCGGTCCGAGTCACCGATACGCACGGACCGGATGACGCCCTGGTGGCCCGCGACAGCCGCGGCGCTGAAGCCCGGTACGTCGGTGGTCGCGACCTCGGCGAGGGTCTCGCCGAGCAGGTCGCCGGCCGGCGCCCACCCCGAGCCCAGCACCAGCGCGACGTCGTGGTGCTCGGCGCCGGTCAGGTCGGCGAGTCGTCGGGCGGCGACGCGCGCGACCTCGAACGGGTCGGTGCGGGGGTCGTCGAGGCCGTGGGCGTCAGAGATGGTCACGGCGCCGAACGATACGCGACCACCCGCGGGAGTGGCACTGCCGACTTCCGCCC
>DASSTJ010000021.1:0-2804 GCA_035707965.1 Actinomycetales bacterium | reverse complement strand
GCCGCCAGCCGTGTTGCTGGGCGTGCCCGTGGTGCACCTGCACGGCGGTGAGGTGACCGAGGGAGCGCTCGACGAACGGGTCCGGCACGCGGTGACGAAGCTCGCCGACCAGCACTGCGTCGCCTCCGAGGACGCGGCTCGGCGGGTCCGTCAGCTGGGGGAGCCGGCCGATCGGGTGCACGTCACCGGCGCGCCCGGGCTCGACCGACTCGCGGTCGCTGAACCCATGACCGATGACGAGCTGGCCGTCGTCTCCGGGCTGCCGCGGATCGACCGGCCGGTGGCCCTGTTCACCTACCACCCGCCGACGACGCACGACCCCGCGCAGGCCGGGCCGTGGGCGCGGGAGGCGGCCGAGGCGACCCTCGACGAGTGCGGCACGGTCATCGCGACCCATCCGGGAATGGACGTCGGCCGGGAAGGGGTCCTCGCCGCGCTCGAGGAGGTCGCGCAGCGCCACCCCGACCGCTTCGTCGTCGTCGAAGCCCTCGGGCGCGAGTACCCCCGCGCCCTGGCCAGCGTCGACGTCGTCGTGGGCAACTCGTCCTCCGGCGTGATCGAGGCGGCGACCGTGCACGTGCCGGCCGTCGACGTCGGGGACCGCCAGCAAGGCCGGCTCCGTGGCGCCAACGTGCTCCACGCCGAGGAGGGGCGGGCGGCCGTGGCGGCCGGGGTCCGTGCTGCGTTGGGGTCGCAGTGGCGCGAACGGGCGCAGGCCGCGGTCAACCCCTACGGCGACGGCAAGGCCGCCCCGCGCATCCTCGATATCGTGCGGGAAGCGGTCGGCGGCGACCGCGTCAAGGAGTTCGTGGACCTGGAGGAGCACTGATGGCACGGGACCTCAGCACGGCCTGCGCGCCCGTCACGGCGACGGTGCGCGACGCCCTCGTCGTCATCGACCGCAGCGCGACCTCCGTGTGCCTGCTCGTCGACGAGGACGGCCGCCTGCACGGGCTGCTCACCGACGGCGACCTGCGCCGGGCGCTGCTGCGCGGCACCAGCCTCGAGGACCCGGCCCTCGACCACGCCTCGACGGCGCCGCACTTGGTCGGCTCTGGCACCTCCCGCGCCTCGGTCCTCGACCTCATGTCGGCGCTGCGGATCTCCGCAGTCCCGGAGGTCGACGACACGGGGAGGCTCGTCGGCCTGCACACCCTGTCCGACGTCGTCGGGGCGACGCCGCTGCCCAACATCGCGGTCATCATGGCCGGCGGGCGCGGCAGCCGGCTCGGCGACCTGACCCAGGACACTCCGAAGCCGCTCATGACGGTCGCCGGGCGTTCGATCATCGAGTGGATCATCCTCGGCCTCGTCGGCGACGGCATCCGCGAGGTCTACGTCAGCGTCAACTACCTCGCCGAGCAGATCGAGGAGCACCTCGGCGACGGGTCCCGGCTCGGCTGCACGGTCCGCTACCTGCGCGAGAAGCCGGAGCTGCCGCTGGGCACGGCCGGGTCGCTCACCCTGTTGAGAGCCGAGCGGCCGGACCTCGCGGACCCGCTCATCGTCATGAACGGCGACCTGATGGTCCAGTTCGACGTGTCGAAACTGCTCGGGACGCACCGCCGCACCGGCGCGGCCGTCACCGTCGGCACGCGGACCTACCAGCACGAGGTGCCCTTCGGCGTCATCGAGAGCCGGGACGGCAGGGTGACCGCGGTGACCGAGAAGCCGACGCTCAGCTTCGACATCAACGCTGCGGTGTATGCCGTCGAGCCCCGCGCGCTCGCCTGGCTCCCTGAGGGCCGGGCCAGCACCATGCCCGGCCTCGTTGAGACCTGCCTCGAGCGTGGCGAGGTCGTCACGGCCTGGCCGATCACCTCCGAGTGGATCGACGTCGGCACCCCGACGGACCTCGCCCGAGCCAAGGGACAGCTGTGAGCGCGACCCAGCCCAGCGGCATACCCAATCAGGAAGGACCCACCGTGCAACCCCGTCCGATGACCGAGTCGATCTCCGGCCGAACCGTCCTCGTGACCGGCGCGGACGGGTTCATCGGCAGCCACGTCGTGGAGCGTTGCCTCGCCGACGGCGCGCGCGTGCAGGCGTTCTGCCTCTACAACTCCAATGGGCAGCTGGGCTGGCTCGACGAGTCGGACAGCTTCCGGCAGGCGGTCCGCGACGGGCAGGCCGAGGTCGTGCTCGGCGACATCCGTGACCCGGAGCACGTCGCCGCGTCCGTCGAGGGCGTCGACGTCGTGCTGCACCTGGCGGCGCTCATCGCGATCCCGTTCTCGTATGTCGCGCCGCGCTCCTACGTCGAGACGAACGTCATCGGCACGCTCAACGTGCTCGAGGCGGCGCGGCGGTACGGGACGCCACGCGTGGTGAACACGTCGACGTCCGAGGTCTACGGCACCCCGGAGACCGTGCCGATCACCGAGGCGCACCCGCTGCGCGGCCAATCCCCTTACAGCGCAACGAAGATCAGCGCGGACAAGATGTGCGAGTCCTACGCGCTGTCCTTCGGGACGCCGGTGACCGTGCTGCGCCCGTTCAACACGTTCGGGCCGCGGCAGTCCGCGCGTGCCGTGATCCCGACGGTCCTGTCGCAGCTGCTCGCCGGCGCGGACGAGCTGCGGCTCGGGGACCTGAGTCCCAAGCGCGATTTCACGTATGTCGGCGACACCGCGGACGGGTTCGTGCGAGCCGCGCTGACCGACGTCGCGCCGGGGACCGTGATCCAGCTCGGGACCGGGCGCACCGAGTCGATCGGCGACATCGTCGAGCTGTGCCGCACGGTCACCGGCAGCGACGCGAAGGTCGTGACGGAGGCGGAGCGGATCCGGCCCGAGGCCTCCGAG
>DASSTJ010000020.1:0-5923 GCA_035707965.1 Actinomycetales bacterium | reverse complement strand
AGGCAAGAGCGTCACGTCGTCCGGGTGGCAGCGGCACCCTGGGTATGTTGGCGAATGTGATTGCTGAGGCAGCCGCAAGACCTGGCGACACGGCCTTGGACCGCTTGGTCGTGATCCTCGTCCGTGCCCAGGGGGTTCCTGTTGTCGGCCGATGTGCCCGCTTGATCTTGCTCTTGCTCGGGGTCCATGTGCCGGCCGCCGTGCGTATCGGTCGCGCGTTCTCCATGCCGCATGCGACCGGCGGCGTGGTCATTCATCCAGCGACAACGATCGGAGATCGAGTGACCATGTACCACGGCGTGACCATTGGTCGCGCTGATGGGTACAAGGGTGCGGATCCCAGCTACGGGGGCGTCGTCATCGAGGATGAGGTCGTGCTCTGCACGGGGGCGGTGATCTTGGGAAGGAACGGCAAACCCACGATCGTGCGCCGAGGCACCGTTGTCGGCGCGAACGCCGTTCTATCAACGTCCACAGGTGCAGGCGAGACGTGGGCGGGCAGTCCCGCCACTCGGATCCGGTAGCCGGGCCCGGGGGTGTGCGCAGCGTAGGTCGTCCTGACTGGCGCACCAGCCGTGCTGCCGGTCGCCGCGCCTTGGGCGAGGCAGGCCGGCGCATCAGCGGCCCGATGGGTGCGTTCGTAAGCCATGGGCTCACGTCCGGCGGGGCTCCGCACACGTTGACCCGTTCGGGTCAGGTTCGGCAGTGATCGTGCCGATGTACAGGCGTGACCTTCGCCGGACGTCTGCGCCGCCATGCCCTGCTGGGCTGGCTCCTGCTCGCCGGCGTCACCGCGTACGCCGTCACGCTGTCCACGACAGCCTCCTACGCCGTCCGCACCGTGACCGCCCTCCTGGCCGCCGCCGCGCTGCTGTGGCGGGCACGCCGTGGTGACGCCATCCCGCGCATCCGACGCATCTTCGCCGCCGGCATCCTCGCTGGGGCCACGAGCGGGGTCGCGGCCACCGTCATCGCGCTCACGACGAGCGCTCCGGTGGAGACCGGCAGCTGGTCGCAGTGGCTCGAGCTGGCGTACGTGCCCTTCACGGTCACCGCGCTCCTGATCATCCCGGGGCGCAAGGGTGGCCGGCTGCGTGCCGTCGCGAACGGCTCGATCGCAGCCGCGTCCCTGTGGTACCTGGCGCTGGCCCTGGTCATCGAGCCGCGCGGGATCAGCCGCCTCACCGACGGCGAGCGCATCGGCATCGGCGGCTTCATCGTCATCCCGATCTTCGTCCTGGCCGTCCTGGTCACCGTCCTTCCCCGCGTCTCGGCGAACCTGCGGACCTTCACGGTCAGCGTGGGAGTGGGCCTCGGCATCTTCGTCGCCGCCGACGTGCTGTTCTTCGTCTGGGCCTGGAACGACACCTACTCGCCGACGAGCTGGATCGCGGCGCTCTACCAGGTGGGACTCGTCGTGATGCTGTGCGGTTCGATGACCCGCACGCCGGCAGTCGCTGCCACCCGTGAGCAGCAGCAGATCTGGATGCCCAGCTTCATCGGCGAGGTCGTCCTGCCCTTCACGCCGGTCCTGCTCGCCGTGCTGGTCGGGGCCATCAGCTACCTGAGCCATCGGCCCTACACCCGCGCGCAGATGGTGCCGATCCTGCTCATCGGCCTCACGATCCTCGCCCGGCACGTCATCTCGGTGCGGGAGAACGCCACGCTCGTCCGCGACCTCGAGACCCGCGAGCGGGCCGCCGTCGCCGAGGCGCGCCGCGACGCCCTCACCGGCCTCGGCAACCGCACCGCCTTCGTCGACGAGGTCGCCCGCCTGCTGGCCGACCCGGCGAACCACCCCATCGCGGTCGCGGTGCTCGACCTCAACGACTTCAAGGACGTCAACGACACTCACGGCCACAGCACCGGCGACTGGCTGCTGCGAGAGTGCGGGCGAGCCCTGACGGTCGCGCTGCCCAGAGCCGTGATCGCACGGCTCGGCGGTGACGAGTTCGCCGTCTGCCAGCCTGAGGCGTCGGACGGCGGCCACGCCCTGGCCGAGGCCGTGACCGAGGCGTTCGCCGTGCCCCTCACTCTCGACCGCCGCAACTTCACCGTGCGCCCCAGCATCGGCGTCGTGCTCGACGAGCGCAGTCCCGGGCGCGCCAAGGGCCCAGACGCGCACCACCTGCTGGCCCACGCCGACGTCGCGATGTACCAGGCGAAGGCCAGCAAGGACAACGTGCAGGTGCCGTACGTGATCCTCACCGGCGCCGAGCGCGCCCGGGCGGCGAGTCTCATCCAGCTGCGCGACGAGATCAGCCACCCCGACCTCCGCCAGTTCCACGTCGTCTACCAGCCGATCATCGAGCTCAGCAGCGGCCGCATTCGAGGCGTCGAGGCGCTGCTGCGCTGGAACCACCCGGAGCTCGGCAACATCCGACCGGACCACTTCATCCCCCTGTCCGAGCAGGTCGGCACCGTGACGGTTCTGGGCGAGCACGTGCTGAAGACCGCCCTGCGTGACCTCAGCGCGTGGAAGCGGGTCGCACCCGACGTCCGGCTCGCCATGGGCGTCAACCTGTCACCGCGGCAGCTCATCGACGACGACCTCCCCATGACCGTCGCCGACCTGCTCGACGCGCACGGGCTCGAGCGCGACCTGCTCGTGCTCGAGATCACCGAGGGTGCCCTGATGCAGGACCTCGAGCTCGCCGCCCGCATGGTCGCGGCCTTCCGCGACAGCGGCGTCTCGGTCGCGATCGACGACTACGGCACCGGCTACTCGTCGCTGCGCTACCTGCGGCGCTTCGCCGCGGACGTCGTCAAGATCGACCGCGAGTTCGTGCAGTCCATGGCGACGGACGTGCGCACCACGGCGCTCATGGAGTCGGTCATGCAGATGGCCGCCGCCCTCGACCTGCAGACCATCGCCGAGGGCATCGAGACCATCGAGCACCTCCGCGCCGCCCAGGCGCTGGGCTGCGAGCTGGGCCAGGGGTTCCTGTTCAGCCCCGGCGTCCCGGCCGAGCAGATCACCGAGCTCGCCCGCGCGCACCACGTCTACGGCGTCGCCGAGGTGCCGCCCCTGCCCGAGCCCCGCGTGCCCACACGCGAGGGGACGAAAGGGACCGTTGACCGCTCAACCACCGCGCCCGCGGGGCCGATGAGCTGACGTGATGAGTGTGTCGGTGAAGAAGCTCGCCGTCCGTGCCCGTCGCTCGCTGCACCTGGGTGCCGTCGTGGAGATCACGACCGCCCGGGACGCCGCGCGCCTCGGTCGGTGGCTCATGCTGTTCTGCGCGGTCGTCGTCGCGTCGACCGGCTGGTACGTCGACAACCGGCGCCCGGACCGGTTCGGCCTCTGGATGCCCGCGACGGTCGCTCTGATGCTGCTGATGGCGACGGTCACCGAACGCCTGCCCTGGGACCGGCTCCCACGCCGGGCGACCTTGGCCTATCCCATCGCCGGACTGTCGCTCCTCGCCCTCATCGGGTTCCTGGCGCCCGCGGCGGGCCCGGCGTACCTCTCGATGTTCACGCTGTGGTTCATGTTCGTCGGCGTCACGCAGAAGGCCGGCACGGCCTGGCTGCTGGCGCCGTACGCGGGAGCCGTCTGGGCCGTCATCAACCTCCCGTTCGACGAGCAGAAGGCGGTGCGTCTCGGGCTCGCCCTCGTGGTCTGGGTCGTGCTCGGCGACGTGCTAGCCGTGCGGGCGAAGCAGGTCGCAGCGCGTACCGAGGACCTGAGCCAGCAGGCCGGCACCGACCCCCTGACCGGCCTGGCCAACCGCCGGACTCTCCAGCGCGAGCTGGATGGGATGAGCGGCGGGGACGTGGTCGTGGTGCTGGACGTCGACCACTTCAAGCAGGTCAACGACAGCCGCGGCCATGACGCGGGCGACCGCGTGCTCATCGACCTCGCCGCCACGCTCACCGCTGTCGTCCGCGGCGGCGACCTGGTCGCGCGCCTCGGCGGAGAGGAGTTCGTGCTGCTCCTCCGCCGTCCGCACCGGACGTCGGTGAGCTCGCCAGGTGCTGTCGCCACCGTGCCGCACCGCGCGGCTCCGGCCATGGCCCGGCTGCGTGCCAGCTGGCAGCTGCTGCACCCGGACATCACCTGGTCGGCCGGGGTCTGCTCCCACGTCGAGGGCACCTCGGTCGAGCAGACCCTCGCGTGGGCCGACGCGGCGCTGTACGAGGCGAAGCACGCCGGACGCGACCGCGTGGTGGTGCACCGCGCCCCGGCGCCGACGTCCGAGCTCGTGACCGTGGGCTGACCCCCACAGCGGAGTGGTGGCAGCGGCACGCCGCTACAGCTGCGCTCTCGCTGCCACCATCCGCCTGCGTACGCCTCAGTAGCGTCACGACTTGGCATCGGACTGGTCCGAATGGTGGACGCTGCGACTAGGGTCATGCCCGACTCCAAACCGGGGTCGGCGACAACCCTGCGTCCACAAGGATGATGCTCATGCGAGGGATGACTCACGGTGGGAGGCTGCTGGCCGTCGCGGCCGCGGTTGCCCTGACGGTGACCGCCTGTGGTGGCGGCGACTCCGGCACGTCGGGCTCCAAGGGGAGCGGCGGAGAGGGTGCCACCTTCGTCTACGGCGCCTCCTCCGACCCGGTGACCCTGGACGGCGCGTTCGTCAGCGACGGTGAGTCGCTGCGACCGATCCGGCAGATCTTCGAGGGCCTGGTCACCACCAAGCCGTCGAGCACCGAGATCCAGCCCCAGCTCGCGAAGAGCTGGGAGGCGTCGGACGGCGGCAAGACCTGGACGTTCAAGCTGCAGACGGGCGTGAAGTTCACCGACGGCACGCCGTTCAACGCTGCCGCGGTCTGCTTCAACTTCGACCGCTGGTTCAACTTCACCGACCCGATCCAGCAGACGTCCGCGTACTACTTCCAGACGGTCTTCGGCGCCTTCAAGGACAAGGCGTCCGACAGCCTCTACAAGTCGTGCGAGGCGCCGTCCGACGACACGGCCGTCATCAACCTCAACGCCCCGAACTCGGCGTTCATCAGCGCCCTGAGCCTGCCGTCGTTCGCGTTCGGCAGCCCGGACGCGCTGAAGAAGTACGACGCCGACAAGGTGGGCGGCTCGCCGGACCAGCCGCAGTTCACCGGCTCGTACGGCAACGAGCACCCGACTGGCACCGGCCCGTTCAAGTTCGTCAGCTGGACGCGCGGCGACAAGCTCGTGCTCACCCGCAACGACGACTACTGGGGCAAGAAGCCGGCGCTCAAGGAGATCATCATCAAGCCGATCGCCGACAACGGCGCCCGGCGGCAGGCGCTGCAGTCCGGCGCCATCGACGGCTTCGACAACGTCGCCCCCGGTGACATCGACCCGTTGAAGCAGGCCAACTTCCAGATCCTCGAGCGGCCCTCCTTCAACGTGGCCTACCTGGGCTTCAACGTGAAGCAGAAGCCGCTGGACAACCCGAAGATCCGGCAGGCCATCGCCTACGCCCTCAACCGCGAGGCCCTCATCAAGGCCAAGTACGGCCCGGGTGCCGAGGTGGCCAAGGAGTTCATGCCGCCCTCGCTGTTCGGCTACTCGAACGACGTGCCGACGTACAACTACGACCCGGCCAAGGCGAAGCAGCTCATCGCCGAGTCCGGGGTCAGCAACCCGACCCTGACGTTCTGGTACCCGACCAACGTGTCGCGCCCGTACATGCCCGACCCGGTGGCGAACTTCCAGGCGTTCAAGGCCGACCTCGAGGCCGTGGGCTTCAAGGTCGTCCCGAAGTCGGCCCCGTGGTCGAGCGGCTACCTCACGACCGCGCAGGCCGGCAAGGCGCCGCTCTACCTGCTCGGCTGGACCGGCGACTTCGGTGACCCGGACAACTTCGTCGGCACCTTCTTCAAGGGCGACCAGCCGCAGTTCGGCCTCGGCTCCGACAGCGAGATCTCGAAGATGCTGACCGCAGCCGCGCAGGAGACGGACATCGACAAGCGCACCGCCGACTACGTG
>DASSTJ010000019.1:0-9045 GCA_035707965.1 Actinomycetales bacterium | reverse complement strand
TGGCCAGCGGAAAGTTCCAGGGCGTGATGAGGCCGGCGACACCGTGCGGCCGACGTCGGCTGTAGAGCAGCCCGGCGGACGAGGGCTCGTGCAGCTCACCGACCGGGTCGAAGACCTGCTGTGCGTAGTAGCGCAGGATCGCGACCGACCGGCTCACCTCACCCCTCGCCTCGCCTAGGGGCTTGCCGACCTCACGCACCACGAGGTCGGTCAGCTCCTGAGCCGCGCCCTGGACGACGTCCGCCGCGGCCGAGAGCGCCGCCGAGCGCGCCGCGGCCGACGACGCCCACTCGGACTGGGTCTTGCGGGCGCGCCCGAAGGCCGCCTCGACCGCCGCCTGCGAGGTCTCGTCGACGGCGACGACGACGTCGCCGGGGTCCTGGGGTGAACGGCTCTCGATCACGGGGTGTCCTCGCTTCGGTGGTCGGGCTGGGACGGCTCTCAGAGCAGGAAGCCGGCCGGGAAGGGGTCCGTCGGGTCGAGCAGGTACTGCGCGGTGCCCGTCACCCAGGCGCGGCCGGTGATGGTCGGCACGACGCCCGGGCGGTCGCCGACCGGCACCTCCTCGACCAGCCGCCCGACGAACCTGGTGCCGATGAACGACTCGTTGACGAAGTCGGTGTGCAACGGCAGCTCGCCGCGCGCGTGCAGCTGCGCCATGCGCGCACTGGTGCCCGTGCCGCACGGCGACCGGTCGAACCAGCCGGGGTGGATCGCCATGGCGTGCCGCGAGTGCCGGGCGTCGGCCCCGGGGGCGATCAGCTGCACGTGGTGGCAGACGTCGATCTCCGGGTTCTCCGGGTGCACCGGTCGGTTCTGGGTGTTGATGCTGTCCATGATGGCCAGGCCCGCGTCCAGCAGCTGCTGCTTGGCCTTGCGGTCGTAGGGCAGGCCCAGGTCGTCGAGCTGCACCATCGCGTAGAAGTTGCCTCCGTACGCGATGTCGTACCGGACGTCGCCGAAGCCTGGCACCTGCACCACCTGGTCGAGGGCGTGGCTGTACGACGGCACGTTGCGGATCGTCACCGACCGCGCGGCACCGTCCTCGACGGCCACCTCCGCGACCACCAGGCCCGCCGGGGTGTCGAGCCGGATCGTCGTGACCGGCTCGGTGACCTCGACCATGCCGGTCTCGACCAGCACGGTCGCGACGCCGATCGTGCCGTGCCCGCACATCGGCAGGCACCCGGAGACCTCGATGTAGAGAACACCCCAGTCGGCGTCCGGCCTCGTCGGGGGCTGCAGGATCGCGCCCGACATCGCGGCGTGCCCCCGTGGCTCGTACATGAGCAGCGTGCGCAGCTCGTCGCTGTTCTCCATGAACCAGCGCCGACGGTCGAACATGGTCTCGCCGGGCAGCACTCCCACTCCGCCGGTGATGACGCGGGTGGGCATGCCCTCCGTGTGCGAGTCGACGGCGTGCAGCACCCGGCGCGAGCGCACGGTCAGTCCAGACCCGCCGCGACGGCGTCCTCGGTCAGCTGGCGGACCAGCGCCTCGTCCTCCGGCAGCAGCGGCTGGCGCGGTGGCCGGCAGGCCCCGCCGAACCGGCCCACGACGTCCATCGAGAGCTTGATGGCTTGCACGAACTCCGTCGTGTAGTCCCAGCGCAGCAGGGCGTGCAGCTGCCGGTACAGGGGCAGCGCGGTCTCGATGTCGTGAGCGATCGTGGCCTCGAAGAGCCGCACCGACGCGCGGGGCAGCGCGTTCGGGTAGCCCGCGACCCAGCCCTTGGCGCCGGCGAGGCCCACCTCGATGACCGAGTCGTCGGTGCCGATGAGGATGTCGAGACCGGGCGCCTTCTCAGCGATCTCGTAGCTGCGGCGCGACTCCCCCGTGAACTCCTTGACGCCCACGACCAGGCCCTCGTGGTAGAGCTCGGCCAGCAGGTCGGGCACGAGGTCGATCTTCGTGTCCATGGGGTTGTTGTACGCGGAGATCGGAAGGCCGGCCTTCGCGACCTCGCGGAAGTGCTCCACGATCGCCCGGCGGTCACCGCGGTAGGCGTTGGGCGGCAGCGCCATCACGACCTGCGCGCCGGCCTCGGCCGCCTGCTCGGCGAACGCGCGGGCCTCGCGCGCGCCATAGGCACCGACGCCGGGCATGACCGTGAAGCCTTCGGGGGCGGCCTCGATCGCGGTGGTGACGACCCGGGCACGCTCCTGCGCCGTCAGCACCTGGTACTCGCCGAGCGACCCGTTGGGCGCCACCCCGTGGCAGCCGTTCTCGGCGAGCCAGGCCACGTGCTCCGCGTACCGGTCGTAGTCCACCGAGCCGTCCGCGGTGAAGGGCAGGGCGGTGGCGACGATGACGCCGTGCCACGGCTGGCGCTTGGTCTGGGTGGTGTCGGCAGTCTGCGCGGTCATGGTCCGTCCCGGGTCGGCGTGGAGTGATGGCTCAGTACAATATTACATGGCACCGCCGCCCGTCCAGAGAAGCGCTCTCGTGCACGAGGTGCGCTCACGGGCGGACGGCGAAGACGTGCTGCTGGCCGTGCACGGCGAAGCCGAGGCGCTGCAGCACCCGCGAGGACGTCGGCTGCGCGTGCACGAGCGCGAGCGTGGCGCCCCGCTGCCGTGAGTCGGCCAGCCGTGCGACGACCATGGCGCGATAGACACCGCGCCGACGCGCCGCGGGCACCACGGCCGCGCCCCACAGGCGGGCCACCTCGCCGGCCAGCGTGCAGCCGGCCACTCCCACCGGTTCACCGCGCCAGCAGCCCAGCACGTAGCCGCACCGCAGCGCGGCGGCCTCGCGGTCGACGTCGCTCTCGCTCGGCGGCGGGTAGCCCCAGGCTGCGGCGTTGACCCGCTGGAACGCTGCCACGTCGTCACGCGAGCGCACCTCTCGCACCGCCACCTCGGCGTCGTCCGGCGGTCCGGGCGGCACGTCGATGAGCGGGCGAGCGCAGATGTCCACGGCGCTGTCGACACCGGCGCCCGCGGCGAGCAGCGCGTCCTCGAGGCCGGGAGGCTGGGTGGCCGGGCCCACGGTCCAGTAGGCCTCGACCACGCGTTCGCTGCGCAGCTCGAGAAGCACGTTCTCGACCAACCGGCCGACGTCACGGCCGGCTGGGGCGACGCGCATCACGGTCGCCGTCGCGCCCGTGACGTAGTACTCGAACCAGCCGAGGTCGCGGTGCAACGAGCCCGGCGGGTGCCACGGCGACGTCCAGGCGGCCGACTCCTGAAGCACCCTGGCTCGTGACCACTCGGCGACGTCCGGCACGCCCCGAGGCTGTCAGGTGCGGGTCGGCTCGTCCAGATCTGTGCCGGCCAGCGCCGCGAGCGGGACGGGCGTCGCCACCGGTCGCGACGCGAGCTGCGCGGGATCGACGTCGGTGCCGGTCCAGTGCGCCACCAGGCACGAGGCGGGGTACCCGCAGACGCGGCCCTGGCACCAGCCCATGCCGACCCTGGCCATCAGCTTCGCCGACCTCGGGTCGTCGGCGCCGAGCTCCTCGACCACCTCACGCAGCCGCCCGGCGGAGACCTCCTCGCAGCGGCAGACCAGCACGTCGTCGGTCACGCGGTCGAGCCACGGCTCGGGCACCGGGTACGTGCGGTGCATGGCCCGGGCGAACCCCCGCAACGCTGTGCGCTGACGGCGATCGCGGGCGGCGACCGGGGCGTCGTGGCCCAGGGCCCGTGCGGCCGCCGCACCGGCGATGCGACCCTCCACCGCCGCGAGCGCCGCTCCCCCGACGCCGCAGGCCTCCCCCGCCACGAAGATGCCGCCCACCGTCGTGCGCTGCTCGTCGTCCACCACGACGACGAGAGAGCCGTCGGTGTCCGTGCGGGTGGCGCAGCCGAGCGCCAGTGGCAGCTCGAGCTGCGGCGTGAAGCCCCAGCCGACGGCCAGCACGTCGACCGCGACGCGCTCCTCCGTGCCCGGGCGCACCCGGCCTGCGGAGTCGAGCCGCGCGGTCGTCACCTCCTGCACCTGGTCGTCCCCGTGCGCCTCGAGCACCGTGGAGCGCAGCCGGTACGGCACCCGGTGGCGAGCGAGCCTGGCGGCGTATCCCGCCCCCTCCGCCAGCTTGGTGACGTTGCGGGCGACCGCGCCCGGATGGCTCGCCCACTCGGCGGTGCTGGACGCCTCGTGCACCCCGACGACCGTGGCACCGGCGGACGCCAGACCCGCGGCGACCGGAAGCAGGAACGGACCCGTGCCTGCGACCAGCACCCGTTGCCCGGCAACGGTCGCGCTGCCCTTGAGCAGCGCCTGCACGCCGCCGGCGGTCATCACGCCGGGAAGCGTCCAGCCGGGAAAGGGCACCTGGCGGTCGTAGGCGCCAGGTGCGAGCACGAGCGCGCTCGCGCGCACCACCCGCTCCTGCTCCGTGGCGGCGGCACGGTCGATCACCCGTGCAGCGAAGCCGTGGTCGCCGTTGCGTTCCAGCGTCCACACGTCGTGCCGCGTGAGCACGTCGAGCCGGCCGGAGCGCTCTTGCGCGGCGATGCTGCGGGCCAGGCGCCGGTAGTGGCGCAGGCCGTGATGCTGCCCAGCGACCTCCGTGGCCAGAGCGCGGTCCGGTGGGTGCCGCCAGTACTGGCCGCCCAGCGCGCTGCCGCCGTCGATCAGCGCGACTCGAGCGCCGGCGTCCACAGCCGCGACGGCCGCGGACATGCCGGCCGGTCCGCCGCCGACCACGGCCACGTCGTACGCCCGCCGCGTGCCGACGTCCGCCCTGCCGGGCATGCCGGGGCCGTCAGACGGCGAGGTCGTCATGACCGGTCCCTTCCTGCGGCCGCACGTCCAGGCCAGCGCGGGCCAGCGCCAGGCACGCGCGCTGATTGGGCTGGCCGTCGAGGACGACGAGGCAGTCGAAGCAGACGCCGATACCGCAGAACAGGCCCCGGGGACGCCTCTCGATCCGCGTGGTGCGCCACGAGCGGATGCCGGCGTCGATCAGCGCGGCCCCGACGGTCTGCCCCGGGCGGAAGGCGACGGGACGCCCGGCGAAGGTGAAGATCAGGCTGCTGGTCATGCGGTCTCCGGGACGTCTGCGAGGGCCGAGAACCTGGATGGGCGAAAGGGCGCGAGGTCCGGCGCGTCGGCCGCGAGGTCGCCCAGCTCGGCGGGCAGGACGGCGCCGAGCCGCTGCACCACCTGCTGGACGACGAGCAGGCCGGTGGCCGGCGCCAGCCCGATGCCCGCCCCCTCGTGCCCGCACGCGTGGTAGACGCCGGGCACGCGCTCGTCCGCGCCGATGACCGGCAGGTGGTCCGGGCAGTAAGGCCGGAAGCCGCGGTAGACGCGCATGAGGTTGATGCCTGCGAGCACCGGGAAGAGCCGCACCGCCTGCGCGGCCAGCCGCCGCACCACCTCGACCGAGAGCGTCTCGTCGAAGCCCACGCGCTCACGGCTGGCGCCGATCAGCACGGTGCCGCCGCGGGTGCCCTCGACCACGACCGAGGTCTCCAGGCCCTCCGTCGACGCCGCCACGTTCGCGACGTAGTCCGCGGAGTACACCTTGCGGCGGACCACCCGCGGCAACGGCTCGGTGACGAGGACGAACCCCCGCCGCGGCAGCACCGGCACCGGCGCCCCGAACCGGGTCGCCACCTCGCCACCCCACGTCCCGGTCGCGTTGACCACGGCGGACGCCGGGTGCCGCCCGGCCGACGACACCACCGCACGCACGGCGCCGGCCCCGTCGGTCTCGACCCCCCGCACGTCGACACCCGTCTGCACGCGCGCGCCGAGCTGACGCGCCGCCCGCAGCAGCGCCGCCGCCGCCAGAACCGGCATCACCTGCAGGTCCTGCGGGTAGAGGACGCCGCCGGGAAGGTGGCCAGCGAGGTGCGGCTCGAGCTGGTGCAGCCTGGCCGACGCGACCGGCTCGACGGCGACCCCGTGCCTGGCCTGGGACTGCGCGAAGTCGTGCAGCGCGGTCAGGGCCGGCTCGCTGGTGGCGACGACGAGACCGCCCTTGGGCTCCAGCTCGAGCGCCTCGTGGCCCACCGCGTCACCGAGCTCGTGCCACAGCCGCACCGACCGGATCGCGAGGTCGAGCTCGGGCCCCGGCCCCTTGTCGGAGACGAGGACGTTGCCCTCACCCCGGCTGGTGGTGCCCGCGGCGACCGGTCCGCGGTCGAGGACGAGCACCTCGAGGCCGGCGCGGGCCGCGTAGTAGGCGCAGGCCGCACCCACCATGCCGGCGCCGACGACCACCACCTGAGCCACGATGTGCAATGTTACATAGCGGTACGAGGCGTGTCAGCGTTCCACGTCGACCGGTCGCAGGGCGCTCCCACGGTTCATCCAGGAAACTCACAGGCTACCGGCGCACACTGACCGCGCACCCTCCCCCCGACCCACGGAGCAGGGCATGATGGCCGACCGATCGCAGAGCGCGAGCCCGACCGGGCCCGAGGCGCGACTCCTCGTCGTGGAGGACGAGCCCAACATCCGCGAGCTGCTCTCCACGTCCCTCCGGTTCGCCGGCTTCGACGTCCACACCGCCGGCGACGGCGCCACCGCGCTCACCCTGGCGGAGAGCGAGAAGCCCGACCTGCTCGTCCTCGACGTCATGCTGCCCGACATGGACGGCTTCGCCGTGACCAGGACCCTGCGCGACTCCGGCCGCCACGTGCCCGTCGTGTTCCTCACCGCCCGCGACTCCACCGAGGACAAGATCACCGGCCTCACCGTGGGCGGCGACGACTACGTCACCAAGCCGTTCTCGCTCGAGGAGGTGGTGGCACGCATCCGCGCCGTGCTCCGGCGAACGGGTAACGGCACCGGCTCGGGAGACGACCACAGCCGCCTCGTCTTCGGCGACCTGGAGCTCGACGAGGACTCGCACGAGGTGCACCGCGCGGGCCGGCCGATCGAGCTGTCCCCCACCGAGTTCAAGCTGCTGCGTTACCTGATGCTCAACCCGAACCGGGTGCTGTCGAAGGCGCAGATCCTCGACCACGTGTGGGACTACGACTTCCGTGGCGAGTCCGGGATCGTCGAGTCGTACATCTCGTACCTTCGCCGCAAGGTGGACGCCGACGCCGCCGTCCCCCTCATCCACACCCGCCGCGGCGTCGGCTACGTGCTGCGCCTCCCGCCCGAGCACCGCTGAGGCGCCGTGGAGCCCTCGAGCCCCGTCCCGGTCTACGCCCTGGACTCGCCCGAACCGACGAAGCCGGCGTCCCCGCGCCCTGTCCGCCAGGCCCTTCGCGACGTGCGCGACCAGTGGCGCCGCACGCCCTTGCGCGTCCGTCTCGTCGCGATCCTGGTGGTGCTGGCACTGGTGGCGCTGAGCGTGACGGCGGCCGTCGCCGTCGCCCTGCTGCAGGGCGAGCTGGTGGCCAAGGTCGACGCGCAGGTCACTGCCGTCGCGGACGGCGTCACCGGCGGCGGGCCGCTGTCCGGGTTGGGCAACCCCCAGGACCCGGAGAGCCAGCTGCCGTCCAGCCAGTACGCCGTCGTCATCCTCGACTCCGGCATCCAGGTGCCCATCGGACGCCGGCTCGACGACATGGCGTCCGCGCCTGACGTCTCCGGCATCACGCCGTCGGTGGTGGCCCGGCACGACGGTCAGCCGTTCACGATCGACGCCACGCACGGTAGCGAGGAGTGGCGGGTCGTGGCGGTGCGCGTGACGGCGTCGCGCACCGGCAGCCCCGGCACGCTGGTCGTCGGGCAGAGCCTGAAGGACGTCCACGACACGGTCGCCCAGCTCGCCGTCGTCCTGCTCGTGGTGGGCCTCGGCGTTCTCGTGGCCACCGGCGTGCTGGGCGCTCTCGCCGTCCGACGCTCGTTCCGCCCGCTCACCGAGGTCGAGGACGTGGCGCAGGCGATCGCGGGTGGCGACCTCACGCGTCGCGTCCCCGACGGTCCCCCCACCACCGAGGTGGGGCGCCTTTCGGCCTCGCTCAACGCGATGCTCAGCCAGATCGAGCAGGCCTTCGCCGTGCGCGAGGCCTCCGAGGAGCGCATGCGCAGGTTCGTGTCGGACGCCAGCCACGAGCTGCGGACGCCGCTCGCCACAGTGCGTGGATACGCCGAGCTCTATCGGCAAGGTGCGGTGCGTGAGCCGGACGACGTCGGCGGGGCGATGCGGCGCATCGAGACGGAAGCGAGCCGCATGGGCGATCTCGTCGAGGACCTGCTCATGCTGGCGCGGCTGGACGAGCAGCGTCCCGAGAGGCGCGAGCCCGTGGACCTCACCGTCATCGCCGCGGACGTCGCTCAGGACGCCAGAGCCATCCAGCCCGAGCGGTCGATCCGTGTCGTCGGGCTCGGTGGGCCGCTGCGGCCCGTCACGGTGCTCGGCCACGAGGGACGCCTGCGCCAGGTCGTCACCAACCTCGTCGCGAACGCCTTGCGTCACACGCCGGCCGGCACGCCGGTGGAGCTGGCCCTGGGCACGAGCTCCGGCGCCGACGCCGGCTCCGCCCTCCTCGAGGTGCGCGACCACGGCCCCGGCGTCGAGCCGTCGCAGATCAGCCGCGTGTTCGAGCGCTTCTACCGGTCCGACAGCTCGCGTGGGCGGGGCGCCGGCGGTGGCTCCGGCCTCGGTCTGGCGATCGTGGCGGCGATCGTCGCCGGCCACGGCGGTCGCGTCGGCATCGCCCCCACACCGGGCGGCGGCGCGACCTTCGTGGTGTCCTTGCCCTTGACGCACGTGCCGGACAGCACACCGGACGACGTGACGACTGACGAGGTCGCAGCGGCCGACGGCAGCACCGCGGCAGGCACCGGCCCGGACCGCACACGAACCGACGATCATGGGTTCACAGCGAACTCCCAGCAGTAGCCCAGGCGGGCGCCACCAACGTGGTGTGTCCTGGTGTCACGTCGGCCGCCCGCCCCGGGTGAGGCCGACCGGACGACGGCCAGCCGGCACCGGGCGGGTCGCAGCAGACGACGAGTGAGGAACGACCATGGCAGGCAACCCGCAGACGCACCCGGAGCAGGACACCGGCACCCGGCCCGTCTCCGCCGGCGACGGCGGCGGCGGCGGCGCGTCACCCGCCCAGGGGGTGCACTGGTGGGGCGAGGACGGCGACAGCCGAACCCGGCCGGCCGGCGGGAGCAGCCAGG
>DASSTJ010000018.1:0-15323 GCA_035707965.1 Actinomycetales bacterium | reverse complement strand
CCGTTGACGTTGACGTAGAGCGCGTCGAACGACGTGCCGCCCTGGCCGAGCGACTCGCGCATCACGTCAGCCGCAGCGGTCAGGACGTCACGAGCCTGCTGACGGGTGAGCCGCTGCGTGGGGCGCTCGCCGTGCAGCCCGACGCGCCACAGCGCCTCGTCGGCGTAGATGTTGCCCACGCCGGACACCAACGTCTGGTCGAGGAGCGCCCGCTTGACGCCGGAGCGCTTGGCGCGCAGCCGGGCCGCTGTCTTCTCCAGGTCGTAGTGCGGGTCGAGCGGGTCACGCGCGATGTGCGCGACCGACGCCGGCACCGTCTCCGGGACGTCGCCCGGCACCGGCACCAGCGGCTCGAGCGCGATGCCACCGAAGGTGCGCTGGTCGACGAAGCGCAGCTGCGGGTCGCCGTCCGCGAACGAGAGCGACACCCGCAGGTGCGTCTGCGCCGGTGCGGACGTCGGCTGAACCAGCAGCTGCCCGCTCATGCCCAGGTGCATGACGAGCGCCTCGTCAGGCGCCCCCGGCGAGCCGTCGGCCGGCAGCAGGTCGAGCCACAGGTACTTGCCGCGGCGCCGGACGTCACCCACGACCCTGCCGCGAAGCCGCGACACGAGGTCGACGGCTCCCGGCACGTGCCGGCGCACCGCCCGCGGATGGTGCACCTCGACGTCCGAGACGGTGCGGCCCAGCACGTGGGGGGTGAGGCCACGCCGGACGACCTCCACCTCGGGCAGCTCGGGCACGAGGGCGCCTCAGGCGAGGTCGGGGGCAGGGGTGAGCTCGGGGAACCGCTCACGCAGCGCGGTCCAGGCAGCGGCGGCCGCCTGCTGCTCGGCCTCCTTCTTGCTGCGCCCCTCGCCGTGCCCGAGCGACTCGCCACCGACGACCGCCGTGGCCGTGAAGACCTTCTCGTGGTCGGGGCCCGACTCCTGCACCTCGTACTCGGGCACCCCGCTGGACGTCGCCGCACTGAGCTCTTGCAGACTGGTCTTCCAGTCGAGGGCCGCCCCGAGGCCGGCGGCCTCCGTCATCAGCGGGTCCATGAGCCGGTGCACGACCGTGGCGGCCGAGTCCGGGCCGCAGTGCAGGAAGACGGCACCGATCACGGCCTCGAGCGTGTCGGCGAGGATCGACGCCTTCTCGCGCCCGCCGGTCGCCTCCTCGCCACGACCGAGCAGCACGTAGTCGCCGAGGCCGAACTGCGTGGCGACCGACGCGAGCGCCCGCATGTTGACGACCGAGGCGCGCAGCTTGGCCAGCTGGCCCTCGGGCAGGTCGGGGTGCTGCCGGAACAGCGTCTCGGTGACGACCAGACCGAGCACCGAGTCGCCGAGAAACTCCAGCCGCTCGTTCGTCGGCAGCCCGCCGTGCTCGTAGGCGTAGCTGCGGTGCGTGAGCGCGCGCTGGAACAGCACGTCGTCGACCTGCACGCCCAGCAGCGCCTGCAGGTCGGCGGGATCCGCGGAGCGGGTCACCGCGGGCGGTCAGCCCTGGTGCTCGCTGCGCTCCGCGGTCGCGTAGTAGCGGCCGCCGTACGTGCCGCACGACGGGCAGGCGACGTGCGGCTGCGTGCGTGCCTGGCACTGCGGGCACGTCGTCAGCGTCGTCGCCGAGGTCTTCCAGTTCGCCCGGCGGGAGCGGGTGTTGGAGCGCGACGTCTTCCGCTTCGGGACAGCCACGTCAGTTCTCTTCCTGTGCGTCGGTGCGCGAGCCGGTGGGCTCGCGACGGTTGTCGTCCTGCTGCTCGGTCGGGAGCAGCCCGTGCAGCGCCGCCCATCGCGGGTCGACGACGTCGTGGTGGTGCTCCGGGTCGTCCGCCAGCCTGGCTCCGCACTCGGAGCACAGACCGGGGCAGTCGTCCTGGCACACCGGTTGGAACGGCAGCGCCGGCACCACCGCGTCCCTCAGCACAGGCTCGAGGTCGAGCAGGTCGCCCTCCAGCTCACGCAGGTCGTCCTCGTCGACGTCTTCGGCGGGCCGCTTGTCGGGGTAGGCGAACAGCTCCTGCAGCGGCAGCTCAAGATCGAGCTGCACCGACGTCAGGCAGCGGCCGCACTCCCCCGTCGCGGTCGCCTGGACCGTCCCGGACACGAGAACGCCCTCCATCACCGACTCCAGCCTCAGGTCCAGCCGCAGGGGCGAACCTTCGGTGACACCGATGACGTCCGTGCCGAGGTCGGCGGGCGCCGGAACCTCCCGAGAGACCGTGATCATCGCACCCGGACGGCGACCCAGCTCGTGGGTGTCGACCACGAGGGGCGCGTTCGGGCGAAGAGTGATCAAGAGCTCCTGGGACGTGTCGGCGACCGACGGCAACGGGCACGGCACCGGTCCGCTCACCACACCGCACTCGAAGGCACCGCACTCGAAGGCAGAGCCCCCGGGCACGACGAGGTGACCAGACCGACGCACCAGGTTACCGGACGACGGCCACCTGACCCAAAATCGCCAGGCCGCGCCGCCGGAAGGACCCTGAGGGGTCAGGGGGTCACGTGCGGGGCGGCTCAGGGATGTCACTGATGGTCTCGGTGGGTGCGTCGCGAGAGGGTTGGCCCATGATCTCAGTGGAACGACTCACGAAGACGTACGGCGGCTTCCGTGCCGTGGACGACGTCACCTTCACCTGCCGGCCCGGCGCGGTCACCGGCTTCCTCGGCCCGAACGGCGCGGGCAAGACGACGACGATGCGGGTCATCGCTGGCCTCACGCCAGCCACGAGCGGCGATGCCACGATCGCCGGCGCCCACTACCGCGACATCCCGAACCCGGGAACGCAGGTCGGCGTCCTCCTCGACGCCTCCGCGCAGCACGCGGGCCGCACGGGCCGCGAGGTGCTGACGATGGGAGCGCTCACGATGGGCCTGCCGCGTCAGCGCGTCGACGAGATGCTCGAGCTGGTCAGCCTGAGCCGCAGCGAGTCCAGGCGCCGGGTGCGCAACTACTCGCTCGGCATGCGGCAGCGCCTCGGCATCGCCCACGCGCTCCTCGGCGACCCGCGCATCCTCATCCTCGACGAGCCGGCCAACGGGCTCGACCCGGCAGGCATCCACTGGATGCGCGGGCTGCTGCGCGACTACGCCAGCGACGGCGGCACGGTCCTGCTGTCGTCCCACCTGCTGCACGAGGTCGAGGTCATCGCCGACGAGCTGGTCGTCATCGGGCAGGGCCGCATCGTGGCCCAGGGCACCAAGGCCGAGCTGCTGAAGGCGGCCGGCACGTTCGTCAAGGCGGACGACGTCACCGCGCTGGGCGCGGCGCTGGAGGCGGCCGGCATCGTGGACGCCGTCCCGTCAGGCGACGGCGGCCTGCGCACGGAGGCGGAGCCACGAGCCGTCGGCCACGCCGCCGCTGCCGCGGGGGTGCCGCTGCTGGAGCTGCGCACCGCCGACGGTGCCGGGCTGGAGGAGATGTTCCTGCAGCTCACCGCCGAGACCCAGAGGGACGACCTGACCGCCGGAGCTGCCGCATGAACGCCACCCCACCCACGACGACGAGCTCCACGGTGACGGCGGCTCCGACGTCCGTCGCCTACGAGACGATCGACACGAGCCGGCCCGGCATCCCGATGTCGCGGCTGGTGAAGGTCGAGCTGCGCAAGCTCGTGAACACGCGAGCGGGGCTGTGGCTCGTCCTCGCCATCGGCATCGTCTCGGCGCTCATCACGACCGGCATGCTGATCTGGGCCAACGACGAGGACCTCACGTTCGGCAACATGTTCGGGCTGATGAACATCCCCACCGGGTTCCTGCTGCCGGTGCTGGCCATCCTGCTGGTGACGAGTGAGTGGGGGCAGCGCACGGGTCTGGTGACCTTCACGCTGGAGCCGCGCCGCTCTCGCGTTGTCGTGGCGAAGCTCATCACCGCGCTCGTCGCCGCCGTCGGAGCCGTGCTGGTCGCCCTGGGCTTCGGCGCCGTCGGCACCCTGCTGGCCGGCGCCATCCACGGGGGCCCGGCGGGTGACTGGAGCATGACGGTCGCCGGTCTCACCAACGCGGTCATGCTGCAGTTCTTCGCGCTGCTCACCGGTTTCGCGTTCGGCATGCTGATCCGCAACTCCGCCGCGGCGATCGTGCTCTACTTCGTCATCCCGACGATCTGGAGCATCCTCGCCGAGGTCATCCCCTGGGTGCGCGAGCACCTGCAGACCTGGGCGGACTTCTCGCACGCCCAGCAGCCGTTCCAGTCCGGCGAGTGGGCCACCGGCACACAGTGGGCGCACCTGGCGGTGTCCGGCACGATCTGGCTGATCATCCCGCTGGCCGTCGGCATCTGGCGCCTGCTGCGCTCCGAGGTGAAGTAGCTCAACGCTCCACCTGGTCGTCCAGCGGCTCGTCGTCCCTCGGTTCGCCGAGCCGCCGGGCGGCCAGGTGCTCGCGTCCTCGGCGCACCTGGGCCGTGAGCTTGTCGAGCGCGATCTCGAACTCGCCCAGCTTGCGGTCGACGTAGTCGTCGGCCTCGGCCAGCAGCCGTTCGGCCTCACCCTTCGCCTCGGCCTCGACCCGTGCCGCGAGCTCCCGGGCGGCCTGCACGACCTCCGTCTCCTCGACGAGTCGGTCGTGCTCCTCCTGGGCCTGCTCGATGATCCGCGCGGCCTCGGTCCGTCCCTGCTCCACGACCGCCTCGCGGTCGGCGAGCAGCAGGTCGGCCTGGTCGAGCTGCACGGGCAGCAGCTCACCAAGCTGAGCCAGCAGCTCCAGCACCTCCGCCCGGTTCACCAGGGCCGACGACGACATCGGCATCGCCCGGGCGTCCTCCACCAGCTGGACGATCTCGTCGAGCTTGTCGTGCACGTCCACGGCGCTCCCTCCCCACGGTCCGGTGCGGGCGGTCGGTCCGGCCAGGTGCGTCGAGGCGCGTCAGCCGCGGAGGGCTCGTAGCGCGTCGCGCACCGGGTCGGGCACCAGGCCCGTCACGTCACCACCGTAGGCGGCCACCTGCTTCACGAGGCTGCTCGACACGTGGTCGAGTGCCGGGTCCCCGGGCAGGAAGAGCGTCTCGACGCCGGACAGGTGACGGTTCATCGTGGCCATCGGCCGCTCGTAGGCGAAGTCCGTGCTGCCGCGCAGCCCCTTGACGACGACGTCCGCGCCGACCTCGCGACAGACGTCCACGAGCAGGCGGCCGCCGAACTCCAGCACCCGCACGCCCACGCGGTCCCCGAGGCTCTCGTGGATCAGCCGCAGCCGCTCGGCCACCGAGAAGGTGCCGTGCTTGTCCGGGTTGTGGAGCACCGCGACGACGACCTCGTCGAACAGGGCGCTGGCCCGGTCGACGACGTCCAGGTGCCCGAGGGTGAGCGGGTCGTAGGACCCGGGGCAGACGCAGCGGCGCACGAAGCGCAACCTACCGGAGCCTGATCGAGCGGCACGCCCGGCTCTCATAGGCTCGCCGGGTGACACGCATCATCGCGGGGACGTCGGGCGGCCGGCGGCTCGTCGTCCCTGGCGGCGCGCTGACCCGACCGACGAGCGATCGGGTGCGCGAAGCACTCTTCAGCCGGCTGGAGCACCAGGGGTGGCTGGACGGCACCGCGGTCCTCGACCTGTACGCCGGATCCGGGGCGCTCGGGCTGGAGGCGGCCAGCCGTGGGGCGTCCTGCGTGGTCCTCGTCGAGCAGGCGGCCGCACCGCTGCGGGCACTACGCGCCAACGTCGCGGCCCTTCGGATGCTTCAGGTGCGCGTCGTCGGCGACAGCGTTCAGCACGTCCTCGACGCCGAGGAGCCGCCGTACGGGCCGTTCGACCTCGCGCTCGCCGACCCGCCGTACCCCGAGCCCGAGCACCGTGTCGCGCGCGTGCTCGCTTCCCTGGCCGACCGATGGCTGAGTGAGGACGCGCTCGTCGTGCTCGAGCGCAGCACGCGCAGCCCCGAGCCGGCGTGGCCAGCGGGCCTGACCCGCACGGACGAGCGCCGCTACGGCGAGACCACGCTCTGGTTCGCTCGCACGCACCCCTGACCGGCCGACGGCACCGCCGTCAGCCGCGCTCGAGGTACTCCTCGCGCTCCGTGCCGACGAACGCGTCGATCGCGTGCAGGAGCGCCGGGTGCGACCGCAGCTCGGGGTCGGCGTCGACCACCGCGGCGGCAGCGGCACGCGCCTCGACGATCACGTCTTCGTGCTGCAGCACCCGCAGCAGCCGCAGGGACGACCGGACGCCGGACTGCGCGGCGCCCAGCACGTCGCCCTCGCGCCGCTGCTCCAGGTCGACGCGGGCGAGCTCGAAGCCGTCGGCCGTGGACTCGACCGCGCGCAGCCGCTCGTAGGCGGGGCTGCCTGCGGGCATGCCGGAGACCAGCAGCGCCACGCCGGCCGAGGAGCCACGGCCGATGCGCCCGCGCAGCTGATGGAGCTGCGAGATGCCGAACCGGTCGGCGTCCAGCACGACCATCACGGTGGCGTTGGGGACGTCGACCCCGACCTCGACCACCGTCGTCGCCACGAGCACGTCGACCTCGCCTGCGCTGAACGCCCGCATCACCCGGTCGCTCTCGTCGACCGGCAGCCGGCCATGCAGCCGCTCGATGCGCAGGCCTGCCAGCGCCGGCACCTGCCGCAGCAGGTCGAGCACCTGCACCACGCCCACTGCCGGCCGTCGGGACTGCCCGCCCTCGTCGTCCGGCGCGGCCTCCAGCGCGTCGGTGTCGTCGCGGGCCGCATCGTCGTCGCCGGCCGCATCGTCGTCGCCGATGCGCGGGCAGACGACGAACGCCTGGTGCCCGGCGTCCACCTCCTCGCGCACCCGCTGCCAGACCCGCGCGACCCACTCGGGCCGGTCGGCGGGGACGACGTGCGTCTCGACGGGCTGCCGCCCCGAGGGCAGCTCGCTCAGCGTCGACGTCTCGAGGTCGCCGAAGACCGTCATCGCGACCGTGCGGGGGATGGGCGTGGCGGTCATGACGAGGAGGTGCGGTGGCGTGCCGCTCTTGGCCCGCAGGGCGTCGCGCTGCTCGACGCCGAACCGGTGCTGCTCGTCCACGACCACGAGACCGAGGTCGGCGAACTGGACCTGCTCGGACAGCAGGGCGTGCGTGCCGATGACGATGCCCGCCTCGCCGGACGCGGCCTGCAGCAGAGCCCGCCGGCGCACCGCCGTCGGCGCAGACCCGGTGAGCAGCACGACCTGGGTACCGACGTCGCTGCCTCCGAGCATGCCGCCCTCGGCGAGATCGCCCATCATCGCGACCACCGACCGGTGGTGCTGCACGGCCAGCACCTCGGTGGGAGCGAGCAGCGCCGCCTGCCCACCCGCGTCGACGACGGCCAGCATCGCCCGCAGGGCCACGAGCGTCTTGCCGGACCCGACCTCCCCCTGCAGCAGCCGGTGCATGGGGTGCGGCCGCGCCAGGTCGCCGGCGATCTGCGAGCCGACCTCGCGCTGGCCCGCGGTCAGACGGAACGGCAGCCGCTCGTCGAAGGCCGCGAGCAGGCCGCCGGGGGACGCCAGCCGGGGCGTGGCCGGCTCCCCGACCGCGAGCGCCCGTCGACGCAGCAGCGCGGCCTGCAGCACGAACGCCTCCTCGAACCGCAGGCGGCGTCGCGCCTCGTGCGCCTGCGCCATGGTGGCCGGGTCGTGCACCTGCTGCAGCGCACGGGTCAGGTCGAGCAAGCCGTGCCGACGGCGGACGTCGTCGGGCAAGGGGTCGGCGAGCTCCCCCACCGAGCGCACGAGCACCTGCACCGCCTTGGCGATCTCCCACGACTGGATTGCTGCGGCCGCCGGGTAGATGGGGATGGGTTTGTCGGCGAGCGCCAGCGCCTCGTCGATCGCGGCGTCGTCGACCGTGGCCGCCGCCACCGGCGCGCCGAGCCGACCCGCGGCCGCCAGCACGTGGTAGTCGGGGTTCACGAGCTGGAGGTCGCCCCGGTAGGTACCGACCTTGCCGGAGAAGAGCGCGACGGTGCCGACCGCCAGCAACTCCTCACGCTTGCGGTGCAGGGCCGAGTTCTTGTGGAAGTACGTCAGCTTGAGGCTGCGGCGGCCGTCGCCGACGGAGACCTCGAGGATCCAGCCGGGGCGTTGCTGCATGCGGCGGCCCTTGACCGTCATGACCTGCGCGACCACGGTCACGTGCTCGTCGAGCGGCAGCGACGCCAGGTCGGTGAGGGCCCCCCGCTCGGCGTACCGGCGCGGGTAGTGCCGCAGCAGCTGGCCCACGGTCGTGATGCCCAGGTGCTTCTCGAGCGCGGCAGCCGTCTTCGCCCCGATCCGGCGGCTGAGCGGCCGGTCGAGCTCGTGCACCAGCGCCGTGGTGCTCACTCGACACCCAGCTGCAGCAGCCTGACGTCGGACTCGACGGCGGGCAGCACCGTCACCTCGACGTGGGGGTACCGGCGCACGTGCTCGAGCAGGAGCGACAGAGCGCCGTCGGCACGCCGGAGACCGCAGGCCAGCACGGTGAGCAGCTCGCCGCCGTCGCCGAGCAGCCGGTCGACGACCGAGGGCACCGCGTCCGCGAGGGGTTCGTCGAGGCCCACCTCCGACCAGCGCACGCTCGCGGCGGCCTCCGTCATGCGCTGCACGTCAGCCAGGTGGTCGAGGTCACGGTCGTGGACGGAGGCGGCGGCCAGCGCCTGGACGAACGCCTGCGTGGGCAGCACGGCCACAGCGCGGCCCTCTGCCTCCAGCACCGAGGCCGCGGTCTCGGAGACCTGGTGCAGCGGCGCCGTGGCCGGAACCAGCACCACGGGTGCGTGCACGCCGACCAGGGCCATGACCGTCTCCGCGACCCCGTCCGCGGACGGCGCGCCAGCACCGGGCGCCGGGAGCGTGAGGACGCCGTGGTCGGCCAGCAGCGCCAAGCACTCGACCGGGGCGCCGACGACCACGACCGTCGTGCCGGGCGCAGCCACCGAGCCGTCCGGCACGGAGTCAGCGTGCTGGAGTGATCGTTCGCGGTCGTACCGCTGCCGGGCGAAGCTCGTGACTCGAACGCGCTCCACGTCGCCCGCCGACCGGCCGGCGCGCAGGACCGCCGCCACGTCGTCGGCGTGCACGTGGACGTTCCAGACGCCGCCTCCGCCCACGACGACGAGCGCCTCGCCCAGCCCGTCGAGCGTGGCGCGCAGCAGCGGCACCGCGTCGTCCGCCGCGCTGAGCAGGTACATCACCTCGTAGGCGGGGCCGGAGAGCGGCGGGACGCCGCAGCGCTCGGTGGCCAGCGGCGGGGCCGCGGCGTCGCGGCGCGCGGGCCCGGTGACGAGCTCGCTCACGGCCTGCCGGACGCCCCTGCCGGCGCTCTTCGACGGCTCCCGGCGCCCGTGCACCGTGGCCGAGAGCGACTCCAGGACGACGACGAGTCCCCGCCCTCCCGCGTCGACGACGCCGGCCCGGTGCAGGGCCTCGAGCTGGTCGGTCGTGCGGCCCAGCGCCACGCGGGCCGACTCGGCCGCGCCGGAGACGACCTCGCGCAGCGTGCGCCCCCGTGCCCCCTCGGCCGCCGCGCGAGCCACGGTGAGCATCGTGCCCTCGACGGGGCGGGCGACGGCCGCGTACGCCTGGTCGGCCGCCCGCAGCAGCGCGGCCCGCACCGCCGCCGGGCCGCCGTCGGGCCGCTCGCGGAACACATCGGCCCAGCCGCGGACCAGCTGGCTGAGGATCACGCCCGAGCTGCCCCGGGCGCCGAGCAGGGCGCCGCGCGCGAAGGCGTCCGTCACTCCCTCGAGCCCCTCCTCGTCGCCGACCTCGTCGACGGCGTCGGCACCGGACTGGACGGTCAGGCACAGGTTGGTGCCGGTGTCGCTGTCCGGCACCGGGTAGACGTTGAGCGCGTCGATCTCCTCGCGGCGTGCCGAGAGCTGCTCGAGGGCGTCGCGCACCCATCGGCGGGCCGCTCCGGCGTCCAGGTGGTCGAGCACCCTGGCAGGCTATCCGGCGCCGACGACGACGCGGAGCGACGCGCATTTGGGGGGCGGAGCCGGGCTCCGCTATCCTGGGTCGGTTGCCCGGCGCGTGCCGGGCACCTTGTCGTCACCTGGCGGCGTCCCGCGGGCCGCCCTCGGTCGAGCGACGAGCACCTCTCGTCAGAACCAGTGATCAGGAGAACACCCGTGGCTGCCAACTGCGACGTCTGCGGCAAGGGGCCGGGTTTCGGTCATTCCATCTCGCACTCGCACCGGCGCACGAAGCGCCGCTGGAACCCGAACATCCAGCGCGTGCGGGCGAAGGTCGGCGCCACCCCCACCCGCCTGAACGTGTGCACCTCCTGCCTGAAGGCCGGCAAGGTCACCCGCTGAGCTGAACCCTCGCCAAGGGCCGGTCCCGTCGGGGCCGGCCCTTGGCGTGTCTCAGGGCCGGAAGTGGTCCCAGCCCGGCACCACGCTGGACGGCGCGTGCCCGTCGAGCAGCACGTCCGGCCCGCCTTCGAGCCGTGGGCGCACGGAACCGATCACCGTGAAGGACGCCGGGACCGACCCAGAGGGGAACGTGGCCAGCAGCCCGTGGTCCTCGCCGCCCGTCAGCACCCACGTCCAGGGATCGGCCCCCAACGCGTCGCTGAGCGACCGCAGCGGCTCGACGAAGCGGCCACCCAGCGCCGCGTCGTCGAGGTCGAGGCAGACCCCGCTCGCGTCGGCTACCCGGCCGGCGTCGCGCAGCAGCCCGTCGCTGACGTCCAGCATCGCGGTGGCACCCGCGCGGGCGGCCTCCGGGCCGGCGGCGTAGGGCGGCTCGGGGCGGCGATGCGTCCGGACGACGGCCCGTGCCCACGTGTCGACCTCCGCAGCGGACGACCCGGTGAGCTCGGCCCCCGCCAGCGGCCCGGCGTCCGGCCACCCGCTCTGGAGCACCGCCAGGCCCGCGGCGGACCGACCGAGCGAGCCGGCCACCGCCACCACGTCGCCTGGTCGCGCCCCCGACCGCAGCACGGGAGGTCGGCCCTCGAGATCGCCGAGGGCGGTGACCGCCACGACGACCACCGGACCCGACGACAGGTCGCCGCCGACCACGCCCGCGCCGGTGCCGACGCAGCCGAGCGCCAGCCCCTCGGACAGCCCGACCGCCCAGTCCACGGGCAGGTCGGCAGGCGCGACCAGCCCGACGAGCAGGGACGTCGGCACGGCACCCATGGCAGCGACGTCCGCCAGGTTCTGAGCGGCCGCCTTCACGCCGACGTCCTGCGGTGACGACCAGTCGTGCCGGAAGTCGCGACCCTCGACGATGAGGTCGGTCGTGGCCACGACGCGGCCGTCGGGCGCTCGGACGACCGCGGTGTCGTCCCCGGGGCCGAGCACCGTGTGGTCACCGCCGGGAAGCAGCGGGAAGATCCGCCGCAGCAGGCCACCCTCGCCGACGTCAGCGAGCGTCAGGTGATCCATCTCCCTGCCGGACCGCTCGCCGTCACTCACGTCGGGCACGGTAGCGTGCGAGCCACTGCGGGGCCGTCGGCCCGGCTCGAGCGCAGGAGGTCGACGTGGTGGTGCAGGCCTACATCCTCATCCAGTCCGAGGTCGGCATGGCCGCGTCCGTCGCGGAGCGCATCGCCGGCATCTCGGGCGTCACGCTGTCCGAGGACGTCACCGGTCCCTACGACGTCATCGCGCGCGTCGAGGCGCGCAACGTCGACGAGCTCGGCCGACTCGTCATCGCGAAGATCCAGGACGTCCCCGGCATCACCCGCACGCTGACGTGCACGGTCGTCCACGTCTGAGGGGCGCCCGCGTCGCCCTCACACTGGCCGTGCTGGCGGCTCTCGCGACCGTGGCCGTGGTCCTGCTTCGGCACCGACCCGTCGAGGTCAGCGTACCGGCCCACGGCTCCGACCCGGCCTGCGCGCGCATGGCGGCCGAGCTGCCCGAGCAGCTGCTGCACGAGGCCCGCGTGGCCACGTCGGTGTCGAGCCCAGCGGTCGCTGCCTGGGGCGACCCGGCCATCATCTGGCGCTGCGGCGTCGAGCCTCCCGGGCCGACCATCGAGGTGTGCCAGGCCGTGAACGGCGTCGACTGGGTGGTCGACCCGCTGGACGACGGCACGGGCTTCACGACCTACGGCCGCTCCCCCGCCGTCCAGGTGCTGGTGCCCAAGGCGTACGCGCCCGAGGCCTTCGCCCTGACGGCGCTGTCGGCCGCGGTCAGCCAGGTGCCCCAGGGCGACCACCGCTGCAGCTGAACCCGCGGGCTCGGACCGTCAGCGCAGCCCGGTGGGACGGTTCAGGGCGAGCTGCAGCAGCCGGTCCACGAGCGCCGGGTAGTCGACACCGCTGGCCGCCCACATCCGCGGGTACATCGAGTGCGGCGTGAAGCCCGGCATGGTGTTGATCTCGTTGACGACGACCTGCCCGTCCGTCGTGAGGAAGACGTCGACCCGGGCGAGGCCCTCGCATCCCATGACGTCGAAGGCGCGGACGGCGACGTCCTGCACCTGCGCCCGGACCTCGGCCGTGATGTCAGCCGGGCACGTCAGCCGCACGTGGTCGGAGTCGAGGTACTTCGCCTCGAAGTCGTAGAACGCGTGACCGGACAGGACCTCGATCTCACCGACCTCGCTGGCCCGGGGAGTGCCGTCGAGGTCCTGCAGCACGCCGCACTCCAGCTCACGCCCGACGACGGCGGCCTCCACGACGACCTTGGGGTCATGCCGCCGGGCCTCGTCGATCGCCGGACGCAGGCCCGAACGCTCGTCGACCTTCGTGATTCCCATGCTGGACCCGGCGCGGGCGGGCTTGACGAACAGCGGATACCCGAGCGGCGCCAGACGCTCCATGACCGCCTCGGGATCCGTCCTCCACTCCCGGGGCGTGATGACGGCGTACGGGCCGACCGGCAGCCCGTGGCCGGACAGCAGCACCTTCATGTAGTGCTTGTCCATGCTCGCCGCTGAGGCCAGCACGCCGGAGCCCACGTACGGCACGTCACCCAGCTCGAGCAGGCCTTGCAGCGTGCCGTCCTCGCCGAACGGGCCGTGCAGCAGCGGCAGCACGACGTCGACGTCACCCAGCGTGGCCGGGACCTCGCCGGGGTGCAGCACGAGGAAACCCCGGTCGTCCGTGCTGGTGGGCACGAGCACGCCCGGCCTCGAGCCGTCGACCTCCGGCAGCGCCGCGCCACGAGCCTCGAGAGCGGCCGGGTCGTCGGCGGCGAGCACCCAGCGCCCGTCGGTGGCGATGCCCACCGGGACCACGTCATAGCGGTCGCGGTCGATCGCCCGGAGCACCCCCGCCGCCGTCATGCAGCTCACCGCGTGCTCGCTGGACCGGCCGCCGAAGACGACCGCGACGCGAGGACGCCGGCCACTGCGCTGTCGCTGCTCGGCGCCGGCGGTGGAGGTCGGGGCGTCGTCCGGCACGGGGAGGGTCTCGTCGCTGCTCATCGCCGCACGACACTACCGGGCGTGAGCACCACCGGACGCCGCCCTAGCCTGGTGCGGTGCCCGTGCCGACCGACGACGCCACCACTGCTGTCACCACGTGGGCTCCCGCCACGCTCGCCGTCACGGCCGGCCGACCCCCCGCCGAGCCCGGAGCGGCCCTGAACGAGCCGGTGTGGCTCACGTCCACCTACGTCGCCGACGGTCCGGTGGACTACGGCCGCACCGACAACCGCACCTGGCAGGCGTTCGAGTCCGCCCTGGGTGCTCTGGAGGGTGGTGCCGCGCTGGTCCTGTCCTCGGGCATGGCCGCCATCACCGCGGCCCTGTCGCTCGTCCCCGCGGGCGCGCGGGTCGTCGCCCCGAGGCACGCGTACAGCGGCACGTCGGCCATGCTGGAGCAGGCGGCGGGCCGCGGCCAGCTCAGCGTGGACCACGTCGACGTCGCGACCACGGACGAGGTGGTCGCCGCCCTGCCGGGTGCGGCCCTGCTCTGGCTCGAGTCGCCGACCAACCCGATGCTCGAGGTGGCCGACCTGCCGGCGCTGTGCGCAGCGGCACGCCGGGCTGGCGTGCTGACGGTCGTCGACAACACGTTCGCGACCCCCCTCGTGCAGCGACCGCTCGACCACGGGGCGGACGTGGTCGTGCACTCGGTGACGAAGTACCTGGCCGGCCACTCCGACGTCCTGCTCGGCGCCACCGTGACGCGGGACGACCCAGCCGGCCGGGCGCTCGGCACGCGACTACGGGCGCACCGGCACCTCGGCGGCTCGATCGCCGGACCGTCCGAGGTCTGGCTGGCGCTCCGCGGCCTGCGCACCCTGGCACTGCGCATGGAGCGAGCCCAGGCGTCGGCGGCCGAGCTGGCTCGGCGCCTGCAGCAGCACCCGTCCGTCGCGCGGGTGCGTCACCCGTCGCTGCCCGACGACCCGGGCCACGAGCGCGCGACGCGCCAGATGCGCGGCTACGGCGCCATCGTCGCCATCGAGGTCCACGGTGGTGCCCGGGTGGCGGAGGCGGTCGCCCACCGCACGCGGATCTGGGTGCACGCGACGAGCCTGGGCGGCGTCGAGTCCAGCCTCGAGCGCCGACGCCGGCACTCCGCGGAGGCGGCGTCGGTCCCGGAGTCGCTGCTGCGGCTGTCGGTGGGCATCGAGGACGTCGAGGACCTGTGGGCCGACCTCGACAAGGCCCTCACCCAGGCGGAGTGAGCGTCAGCCCTGCTCGGCCTTGCGCGCCCGCGACAGCAGGCGGCGGGCGATGTCGCGCGGGGCGGCACCGTGGTGCACGACCGCCACGACGGCCTGCGCGATCGGCATGTCGACCGCGTTCTCGACGGCCAGGTCGAGGATCGACTGGCACGACTTCACACCCTCCGCGGTCTGGCGCGTGATGGCGACGACCTCGTCCACCGTCATGCCCCGGCCGAGGTTCACGCCGAACGTGTGGTTGCGCGAGAGCGGCGACATGCACGTGGCGATGAGGTCGCCCACGCCGGCGAGGCCCGCGAACGTCACCGGATCGGCGCCGAGCGCCTCACCCAGCCGCGAGATCTCCGCGAGGCCGCGGGTGATGACCGACGCCTTGCTGTTGTCGCCCAGGCCGAGGCCCTCGGCCATGCCGACCGCGAGCGCGATGACGTTCTTGACCGCTCCGCCGATCTCCGCGCCCACGACGTCCGTCGCGGTGTAAGGGCGGAAGTAGGACGTGGCGCAGCAGTGGGCCACCTGCTCGGCCACGGCCTCGTCGTAGGCAGCGACCACGCTGGCGGCCGGCTGACGCAGCGCGATCTCCGGAGCGAGGTTCGGGCCCGACACCACAGCCACCCGGGAGCGGCCGACGTCACCGACCTCCTCGATCACCTCGGTCATGCGCTTGCTCGTGCCGAGCTCGACGCCCTTCATGAGACTGACCACGGGACCGGACGACGGCAGCAACCCGCGCCAGACCGTGAGGTTCTCCCGCAGCGTCTGCGACGGCACGGCCAGCACCACGACGTCGGCACCGGCCAGCGCCTCG